>CAZADH010000300.1:0-7315 GCA_964483805.1 uncultured bacterium | reverse complement strand
TCAGAACAACCGACACCTTGGGGCGGAATCCGGTTTTCATGATAGCAATACGTTGTGGGTCATGGGCGTAACGATAGATATCGAGCAGTGCCCGCTGCCCCTCGCTCAGCTTGCTGACGTCGCCATCGGCCGCGCCCATCAGTTCGAGCAGGTGCTGTTCGCTGCGCACCTTGTACCGGTTCAGCCGGTATTTCACTTCGCCGCCGTTTGCCACCAACTCGTCGGCACCCTCGCGCAACGATTCGTTTTTCATGGGGTTCTTGCGCAACGTGTCGTCGATCATGTGCTGGGTGCGCAAGTTGCGTACCTTCTGCACGGGGTTCTTGCGGCCAAAAAACGCCTTGATGCGATCCCACCACGTCTGTTTCGGAGCGGCCTGCGCACTCGCAGGCGCGGTGAGGGCCGAGGAATTGCCGCCCGCATTGGCCACGGTGGCACCGGCTCCGCCCGGTCGCAACGCCGTCACCGTCTCGATGCGTTGGTAGTAGAAGTCGAACTCGAACCGCTCGACCGCCGACACCGGCCCGGCCAGCCAACACAACGAAACCAGAACCACCAACAACACAGTTCGCTTATTCATCACCGGCAACCTCCAGGCTGCGTCGATCATTGCGGAAAGAAACGGGTAACGGCCGTCTGCCGGGTGCGCTGGCGTTGATTCTGTTTCACCATGGCCACGAGGCGGAGCCGCTGATTCCGGTCGGGATAGATCTTCGTATCGGCCAATCGGGCCAAAAGAGCGGGATAGTCAGGAGAGAACACGACCCGCAGACGAACCCAGGTGCCGCCGGCATCACCCTTGCCGGTCCCGGGTCGGTAACGAACGACAAACTGTTGCGGGTTTGCCCGCGAGAGCAAAGCACACGCGGCCGACGCTGGCGAAACCCGCAGGTCGGGGGAACTCTCGAAGAACACGAGCATCTCGGTGGGCGTGCCGACGCGAGCCTCGATCGAGGCCGACAACTCACCGGCCGCCCGGGTGCACGACGCCGGATCGAGCCGCAACACCACGCTGGGCGGGGTTTCATAGCCCGGTTCGAGCGTCTGCGCCGTGCCGGCCGTCACGACCATCATAAAGGCAACACAGCACACGGCAAACGACGCCGCCCGTCGCATCACCGAGGCGCTCGACCGCCGAGTTGTCACGCTGCTGCACATGGTTCTGTAATTCTACCAAAAAACGGGCACTCCCTGCCGGGGCGCGAATCGCGCCATCTTCTTACCAGCGAGGGTATCGTCGCGCCACGACCGATCTTACCGAAAGACGTCAGAAAACGGCAGGCAAGCGAGGCAAAAGAGTTTTTTCGGTGTCATCTTTTCGGTGACGTTTTGTTGGTGACATGTTTTTTTGGTGACATGTTTTTTGGGTGACATGAACCGTATTTTCTCTATCGCCGACCCGAGGAAAACCCTCGTTCACAGCGGACAATGGGTGATCTCGGCGCAACGGCCCCGAAGGTTCAGATGGTCCGCGGGGCGCAAAAAACGGTCCCCTGGAAATGCGCAACCCGAAGCGGTATCATTGAACTCGTGTCGCTGAAGACAAGCCGAAACCGACAACTCTGCCTGCGCCTCGCACTGGTATTGGCGGTATTGGGTCTCCCCGCGACCGGCACCGGGGGCCCGATGCGCATGCCGCCGATCGAGCTCGTTGTGCGGGCGCTGCTTCCCGATGGTCTGGGCGGCGTCTGGATCGGCACTTTCGGCAGCGGTCTCTGGTATTACGTGCGCGGGCACATCGAACGGGTCGACGCGCGCGACGACGCCCCACCCCTGCTCAAAATCAGCCGGTTGCAGCAACATGGCAATACATTGTATGCTGCCACGGCCGGCTACGGTTTCTGGCGGATGCAGATCGATCCCACACCACCGGTGGGCTCGGCGCCACCCAAGCTGGTGCAATGGCAGCGCCTCGATCCACCCTACGTGGGCATGTCGTTCTTGCATGGGTTGTTGGTCCTCGGTCCCGATTGTTGGGTGCTCGGCTCTGTCGAGCGCGGCGTGGCCCGGTATGAGGGCGGTCGTTGGCAGGCGCTCGGGCCTGAATCCGGGCTCCTCGGACAGTGGGTCAACGACACTGTTCTCTGTGACACCGGCATCTGGGTCGGCACCGAGCGCGGCCTCACCCGGCTCGCCACCGACAGTGCGAAAATACTGCAGAAGCAGCATCCTATCGATGATTGGATGGGGGCGACGGTGAATTGCCTGCTGGCCACCGACGCGCATCTGTTCATCGGCACGGCCGGCGAAGGGCTTCTCATGGCGGAGCCGTCCGGCATCATCCGCCGCTGCCCCGGGACGACCGGCAACATCCATGCGGTGGTGCCGTGGGGCAATAGCGTTGCCGTGGCCGGCGACGACGGCATGTGGCTGGTCAACCGGGCCGAAACGACCCGGGTCAGGGGACCCTGGACGCGCCGCGACGGTCTGAAATCACTGGCCGCTGATCCTGCCGGTCACCTCTGGATCGGCACGCAGACAGGCAAAGTATTTTCAATGGAACGAAACGGTACGATTCGCTGTGTCGTATCGGGTCGGGTAGTCAATTCCACCGGACAATTCAGGGAGGTCCTCCGATGAGTGCGAATTTCTGGTCGCGAACGTTGCTTGTGGCTGTTGCCGTCATCTTCATGGCCGGCGGCGTGGGTTGGGCTCTGCTGCTCGACCAGAAGATCGATGCCGCCAATCAGTTGCTCACCGCCAAAAAGTACCTCGAGGCGGCCAAGGCGTACAAAGAAGTGATCGACACGTTCCAGAAGGCGCTGCCGTCGCACCCGCGTGCCATCGAGGTTTTCCAGAGTTTTGGCGACGCGCTCAACGCGATTGGCAAAACCGACCCGGCCAAGAAGGCCTGGGAGCGTGCGGCGCAACTGCGCAAAGCGGCTGGAAAGCCGGCTGCACCCGGCAGTGACAGCGGCAGCGAGGCGACCGTGGGTTCCGGTCAGGCAGCCACCGGAAATGCCCCATCCGCGGGCAGTGGCGACAAGCCGGCCCCGGGCAACAGCGAAGGGCCAGTGGCCCCGGCCATCACCACCGACACCAACCGCTATTCATTGGCGTCGCTGAAGACCGATGCGGCCCGCGATCACTACGCGAGGGCGCGCGCATATCTCGACGACAACATGGGGCAATATGCCGGTCCCGAGATTCTGAAAGCGCTCGATGCCGAAGCCGACAATGCCGATCTGCAATCGTTTGCCGGTCTCACCCTCATCGATCTTGGCGACAAGTATTACGACCGGGCTCGCACGGCCCTCGAGGCACTGGCCAAGACCCGGGGCGACAAGCTGACCACCGACGAGAAGGTTGCGTTGGCCCGCAGCCTGACCCTCACGCGCAAACCCGATCTGAAGCGGGCGGCCGAGTTGTTGCAGGCAATCCTGGCGAAGGAACCCAAGCACTTCCTGGCCAACCTCGCGCTCGGCGAACTCGAGTTCCTGCGCGGCGAGTGGGCCAAAGCACTGGCTGCGTTCTCGTTGGCGGCCTCGGCGCAAACCACCGATCCGCGCCCGGTTTGGGGCAAAGCCGATGCGCTGCTCGAGCTGAAGCGCAACGACGAAGCCCTGGCCATGTATCGCGATGCAATGTCGCTCGAACCGAAGAATCCGATGGCCCATGTGAAGCTTGGTCGGGCGCTATTGAAGCTGAATCGGGTGATCGAAGCGTCGGTCCAGTTCGACCGCGCCGTGCTCGTCGATCCAAATTGCGTCGATGCGCACCTCGACCTGGTGGCATTGCAGTTGCCCCGCAACCACGACATGAGCGCGCGGGTGCATCTCGAAACCGCGGCCGAGCTCGATCCGGGCAATCCCCGCGTGCATCTGCTCACCGGAATGCGACACGAGATGCAGGCACACATCCCGCAGGCCATTGCCGCGTATTCGCGCGCCGCGGCCTACGGTGGCCAATGGGGCCTCGAAGCCAAGCAGCGGCTGGCGAACATTTATGCCGGCGTCGGGCACACTTTCCCGGGCAACACCTTCACCAACACGACACCCAGCGACCGTGCCGTGTACCAGTCGTACAGCAATGGGTTGGGCGCCGCCAGCCTTTACTCGGAAATTCTCGCGGTCAACCCGAAACACCCAGATGCAGCGACTTTCAACGAGCGAATCAACAAGTTTCAGGCCGAACAGGCACGCGAGAACGCACTGATGGACGAGATCCGGCACAATTTTGGCACCAAACAACGTTAAGGTGCACGTCACCCGGAATCGCGATATTATTGGAAAGAGAGTGAAACCCAAACAGGGTTTCGTGCGTAACCAATACAGGAAACATCTGTCGGTTGCATCGAGCGAGGCAAGGAGGGAAGCCATGAACACACGATCGATTCCGTTTTGGCGTTCGACGTTGGTGGCGCTGGGTACAGGCCTGCTGTTGGTCTTTTCGGGTCCCGGTTATGCCGTTGATGTCCAGAATGTCCCGCAGAACCTCAAGTTCTCTCAGCGGTTGATCCGGGCGATTTCGACCGAAATCGACACCAACGAGGTTCGCCGCCCTGCTGCCATGGAGGAGAACCCCCGTTCACAGATCGCATTGTGGGTTCCATATCTCGAACCGCCGCCCGTGGTGCGTACTGCAGACAACATGATCACCAAAGACGCGCGCATCTACCGTAACGTGGGTTCGGCCAAGGCCAACTTCCCGTTCGTGGTTCGCGAAGAGTCGACGGGCAAGTGGTACATTTTCAAGAATGTGAAATACCACTGGTCGTTCGAGAAGCCCGAAAAGACCGACGAAGATCCGGACTCCAATGTGCCCGGTTCCTCGGGCAACGACCCGTGGACGCCCTTCATGAACCTCGCCGGTGCCGACAGCTACGGCATGAAGTTCATCGAAGAGTGGGCGGAAGACAAGACCAGCAAATCCGAACTGTGGGAAAAGAAGCTGTATCCGAATCGTCACATGACGGCCTTCGACTCGGGGATTCAGGGCAGTGATGCCGTTGCCGGTTCGAACGTCTTGCAGCAAATCGGCATGGTCATGACCTACGAGCGCGCCGAGGTTTCCGGTCTGACGGCGAATGGCCCCGGCTATCCTCCCCCGGATCGCACCGAAGCAACCGCTGATCTGGCGCCCGACACCGCGGCCAACCTCCCCGGCACGGTCACATTGAATAGCGATCAGGTGCCGGCAACCTTCGTTAAAGACCAGGTGAAGAACCCGGTTCCGAACGCGTTCACCGGTTTCTGGAACCTCAAGGTCAATGTGAACGGCATCAGCGAGAGCCAGTTGTCGGCCTACACCCTCGCCTACGTCGAAGACCACGCGATTCCCGACATCAAGTCGATCGATGTGAAGGGCGACATCATGCACGGTTCGGTCGGCGGCTGGGTCGGCGACATGAAGACGTCGTACACCGATGACAACCCCAATGCCGTTCAGGCCTCGTCGCAACTGTCGTCCGAGTTCAAGTATTACATCGGCCTCGACGACCTGTACAAGATCGACAACCCGTTCTTTGACGCCAACGTGCCGAACTCCAATCCGTTGTTGTTCTTCACGTATCTGCCGGCCAACGATGTGTACGGCCCCTACGTCGGTCGCGCCGACAACCCGAAGGTCGAGACTTGGTATACCCAACGTGACCCCTACTGGAGCAAGCAGCCCGAAGAGAAGATCAAAGAACACATGAAGCGCCGCCTGCTCAATGCCTGGTCGTCGAACTTCATGGCCCCCTGGGAAAAGGGCATCGTTTACTACATCCTCAACAACGATGAAGGCCGGTCGCAGCGCCTGCATTCCGACGAGTTGAACGCGGCCTGGAAGAGCGGCAACGTCGTTACGGACTGCGCCAACTTCAACGACCTGTTGGCCCAGATCAGCTCGCGGGACACGGCGCAGGCCAAGGGCGCCAAAGAAGCTCTGTTGGCCATGAAAGAGTATATCGAGAAGAACCCGACCGGTGCGCCGCGCGACCTGACCCGCTTCACTTGTATCGGTTGCGAGGACGGTCGAGGTCGCTACGTGGTGGGCCCGATTGTCATCGAGAAATCGAACCTCTCGGAAGCCAGTCCGAACCCGGTCATCAAAGACCCTGCCACGGGCCGCAATAAAGAAGTGAAGTCCGGCACCTGGACCATCGCCGGCAAACGCGCGATTCTGCCGCGGCACTTCGCGATGAATTCGCAGGAGTGGCACGATCCGTCGAAACCGCTGGTCGATCCGAATGCGACCGATCCGTTGGCCCGCAAGAAGTCGATCAAGGAGCGCGATCTGGCCTACTCGAGCACCGAGTGCGCGCCGGATTGTCTGACCGAAGTGAAGGTATCGAACTGTTGTGGCAACAGCGCGCCGCAGCACGGCCTGATCAAGGTCCATGACGATGCCGCCTTCTCGCAGCCGATGTGCGGTTGCTCGATCTCGAACCGCGGTGGAGGCACCACCAACATCCAGGTCCCGTGCGGCGAAGACGGTGACTATGGCTCGGCCCTGGTCGTGAAAGACAACAAGAGCGGCGACACCAAACAGTACGATGCGTTTGGCTGCGGCGTCGATTTCGATCTGGCCGACAAGTCCTGGTCCGTGAAGAAGGCCGACGGCTCCATGGTGCAGATCGAAACGGTTCCGGACGACACCGCGAATCCGGCCGTGCGCGACCGGTTGATCTTCGAAGACGAGCGTATCGCCGTCGAGTTCAAGCCGTTCGACAACGTCAACCGCTTCTGCCCCAACCAGGGCATTTCGAAGACCGAACTGACCGTCGCCATGCTCGACGAGAACAAGCAACCGACCGGCCAGAAAGAGCAGCTCGAGTATCTCGACGAGAATGGCAACGTGCAGAAGACCGAGACCATCGTGCGCGACAGCGCCGGCAAGGATCTGATGAACTTCGACCCGAACATCAAGTTCAATCACATCTTCCGCAACCCGGGTTGGTATCAGGTCGACGCCGTGTGTTGGGATATCCCGGAAGGCGGCAAGGCGCCCAACGCCCGCAAACTGCGCTTCAATATGCACGTGCTCGACGCCAAGTTCCAGACCCAGACCCTCGACAGCAAAGACAAGCGCACCGACAAGTAATTCGTCAGTCGGACCATGAACGCCGCCGGGTGCCTTTTCGGGGCCCGGCGGCGCCCCTTTTCAGGAGAACATACAATGTATTACATTCAGACTTCCCGCGACGCGAACCGACGAGGGCGTGGTATCGACGCGCCCCCAATGTTTGCCGTTCTTGCCGTGGCCTGGGTCATTCTCGGCATGACCACAGCCGCGCCGGCCAACGCCGCGACGCCGGCAGCCGCATCCGCCTCCACTCCGGCACTTGTCACCGCCCCAGTGGCAGCCCTGCCGAACGATCTGGCGCTCGAGG
>CAZADH010000299.1:2690-7345 GCA_964483805.1 uncultured bacterium | reverse complement strand
GGCGTCGACCTTCCTTTGTTCTGAATACACGGTGGCCGAATCGGCTTGCCCGTATTCCGGCATCGCGGCGTTTCCGACCTTTGTGGCGCCGGCGCCTTCGGTGCAGCAGTATCGTGCCGGAGACTTCTGGTATCTGCCGAGTTCCGACTGGTTCAAGTGGGCCCTCATGCAGGGTCCAGTGGCCGCAATGATGCCAGTCTATGGCGAGTTTTTCTACTATACGGGTGGTGTCTACCAACACTATTCAAATACATTGTATGGATATCACGCCATCATGGTCGTCGGCTGGGACGACACCCAACAGTGTTGGATCTGCAAAAACAGTTGGGGCACGGGATGGGGCGAGCGTGGCATGTTCCGGATAAAATACGGAGAGCTCTACACCTATCAGGGATCCGAGTACGGGTTCTCCTATTTCCTGCCGTGGTCGGTGACGTATCAAAGCCCGGCCCCAGGCGCGACCAATGTCGCGACCAACACCGCCATCTGGGTTGGCTTTCCCGAGGCGGTCTGGACCAATCCGGTGACCACCGACAACTTCCAGCTACTGGAAGGAACCACTGTTGTCCCCGGCCAGATTGCGTTCACCAGCGACTACCGACAAGTGCGGCTGCTGCCAACGCGCCCACTGGCACCGAATCGCAGCTACACCGTGATCGTACGCAAAGCCATTGAGGCGTTCCTGTCTCACGCCAACGACAAGATGGCAAATGATGTCACGTGGACCTTCACGACCGCCGCGAATCCTCCTTCGGCCATCGGCGTGACCATCGGCGCACCGTCGGTTGCGGTCACGGCAACCGGTCCAGTGAGCTTCCCGATTCGCTACGAGAATGCCACCAACATTTCGCTGTCGACCAGTCATGTGATCCTGACCCGCACGGGAACCCTTTCAGCGTCGGTTCTCGTCGGCGGAACCGGTACGACCGATCGGCTCGTCACTCTCACAAATCTCTCCGGCAGCGGCACCCTGCGAATCAGCTTGGCATCAGGCACCGCGACGGGGTTGCAGGGATTGGTCGCCGGCGTCGCCGGACCGAGTGCCGCGGTGGCCGTCGACTCGCTACCGAAGACCGCGTCGCTGACCCCCGCCATCCCGCCCCTCGTCGGTTCGAGCACGATGCAAATCCGCGTGGGCGGAACGGGCGTCGTCAACTATCGGTATCGCCTCGACAACGGGGCATGGGCCGGACCGGCGTCGGTGTCGGTGACCATTCAGTTGACTGGACTTTCGGACGGACCGCACACCTTGGCAGTGCGTGGTGGAGATTCGTTGGGAAACTGGCAACCCGAGCAGAGTCCGACCACCTGCGCGTGGACTGTCGACACCATCGCTCCCGTCGTGACCGTCAACGCACTCACAACCAACAGCCCGACCCCGACGGTGACCGGAACGGTCGATGACCCTGTGGCCACCGTGACGGTTACCCTCGGGACCAAGACCTATACGGCCGTTGTCACCGGAACCACCTGGGAAGTGGCGGTTCCGGCCGCTGACAATATGCAACCGGGGCAGTTTGATATCACCGTCACCGCCACCGATGCGACCGGAAACGTCGGGTCGGCGTCGCGCGTACGGGCCCTGATCATCGACAACTCGCCACTGGGTTGTGTGCTTGGCACCAGCGCGCCGAACCCAACGCGCGTCTCACCGATCCCGTTCGTGGTGACATTCGACAAAGAAGTCGACAGCCTTCCCGCGGATGCGATCACGGTTACGAATGGCACGAAGAGTGACATCACGCAGGTCGATGCAACACACTATTCGTTTACCGTTACACCCGGACAAGGTTCCGTTCGGGTCCAGGTCGCCGCGAACTCGGTGCACGACCGCGCCGGAAACGGTAACACCGCCACGCAATACGATATGAATTTCGATAGCGTTGTGCCGACGGTCGGCGTTAACTCACTGCTGACGAGTCAGTCGATGCCGACGCTCACGGGTACTGTCGAAGCCGGAGTAGCGACAGTGACCGTTACCGTGAACGGGCACACCTACAGCGCCATCGTCACTGGCGCGGCGTGGACGGCCCCTGTCGCCAACGTTCTGGGCAACGGATCCTACGACGTTGTCGCCAGCGCCACGGATTCCGCCGGCAACGTCGGCCAGGACGCCACGACGAGCGAACTGACGATCGACACCACGGTTCCTGGGATCCCCGTCCTTGCCGGCAATAGCCCAACAAACAACGTGAAACCGACCTGGACCTGGACCTCTGGTGGGTCGGGCGGCAACGGTACGTACCGGTACAGGCTCGACTCGAACGACCTCACAACCGGAACCACTGAGACGACCTCGACGACGTTTACGCCGGCAGCCGGGCTCGCCGATGGAATACACACACTGTATGTCCAGGAACGCAATTCCGCCGGAACGTGGTCCAACACGGGCGAGCGTTCGATCACCATCGACACCTCGATCCCGGGAACGCCGACAGTCACAGGAGCAACCCCGAACTCCAATCTGCGACCCACTTGGACATGGACCTCGGGAGGATCCGGAGGCAACGGAACGTTCAGGGTCAAGCTCGATGATGCCGACCTGACAACGGGTTCGACGCTGGTCACCTCGCTCTCCTGGGCACCGTCGTCCGACCTGTCTGCAACAGCGCACACTCTCTACGTTCAGGAACGCAACGCGGCCGGCACCTGGTCGAACGCGGGATCGTTCGCGATCACCATCGACACGTCGGTCGTCACTGCGCCGACGGTCCATGGCACCACGCCGACCAACAACATCAGGCCAACCTGGACGTGGACCGCGGGCGGCGGTGGCAACGGTACGTTCCGCTACAAGCTCGACAACAGCGACCTCACTTCAGGATCCACGGAGTCGACCGCGACGACCTTCACCCCGGCCTCAGACCTGACCGCGACTGCACATACGTTGTATGTGCAGGAACGCAATGCAGCGGGCACCTGGTCAAACTCTGGTTCACTCGCGATCACGATTGACACCACGGTCCCGGCCGACCCGACCATCAATGCGGTGACGACCCCGACCAACACCACGCCGCAGACCATCGCCGGCACGAAGCCCGCCGACGCCACATCGGTGCTCGTCAACGGCACGAGCACCGGGGTGACGTATCCGACCGCAACCACCTGGCAGTATTCGCTCACGCTCAGCGCCGGCGCCAACGCGATCAGCGTGAAGTGCCGCGACACCGCCGGCAACGAGTCGGGCGCCGTGACCAGCAATATCACGTATGACAACACGACGCCAAATGCACCGAACGTTACGGGTGTAACCCCGACCAACGCGGTAAGGCCCACATGGTCCTGGGCGTCGACCGGCGGCGGCGGCGACGGCACTTTCCGATTCCGGCTTGACAACAGTGATCTGACCACGGGTTCGACGGTCACGACCGCCACGACCTTCAGCCCGGGCAGTGATCTGAGCGAGGCCGCACATACGCTCTACGTCCAAGAACGCAACGCCGCCGGAACATGGTCGAACAGCGGGTCGTTCGCAATTACGGTCGACACCACGAAGCCCGTGGTCAGTGCACCGACAGCGACCGCACAAACGCTCAAGAGCGGCGACAATTCGACATCGACGGTTCGGTCTACGGAAGCGGGAAAGATATACCTCGTCAAGTCCGGGGAATCCGCCACGACACAGGCGGAAATCGACACGGCCATCGGTAGCCACAAAGCGTTCACGGGCGTGGTCAACGCGGCAGCGAACACAGCTTACACCATCACCGTCGCGTCGGGCCTGACCGACGGCACATACGATCTGGTGGCTGTCGATGTCGCGGGTAACGTCTCGACCGTCGTCGGCGGTTGGCTGTCGGTGGACAACACCGCACCCACGGTCAATGCTCCGACAAACACGGCGCAGACTCTCTCGAACGGAGATCAGACGTCATCGACAGTGCGAATGAACGAGAACGGCAAGATCTACTTTGTGAAGAACACCCTGACGGTGACTTCGCAGGCGCAGATCGATGCTGCGGTCACCGCTCACGATGCGTTTCTTGCCACAGACAGTGCCGTGGCCAACACCACATACGGAGTCACGCTGGCGACCGGCCTGAACAATGGAACATACAATCTCGTCGCCGTCGATCTCGTCGGCAACGTTTCAACGGCAGCGGCTGGCTGGCTCACCGTCGACAACTCGCCGGCTGGCGCCGACGGGTCCGATGTCACGATCAACGAATCCGGGGCGAATTCGATCTATGTTCGGGTGCCCCGCACGATTCTTCCCGATGGGACTGTGGTCCCCAGTTTCCTCTGTGGCAAGTACGTCGCCGCGCAGAATGGCGCCGCGGCCATGACAACAGCCGCAGGCTGGCCTTGGACAAACTTGACCCAGGTTGCTGCACGAACAGCGTGCACCAATGCCGGCTGCCAGTTGATCAAAGACGATCAGTGGTTGGCGATCGCCCATAACGCGGTCCGACTGCCGGTGAACTGGCGCACAGGGGTCATCGGCAAGAGTGAAGCCGAAGGGGGCGGATTCTATCGAGGGCTGACCAGCAATCTCGTCACCCGTTGCCAACCAGCCCTGGGTTGTGACCCCGGCGGCGATCCTGACAACACGTCCACCGACTACCGGCGGAAGGTTTTGTCGAATAACGCCGTGATCTGGGACATCGGTGGCAACGCCCAGCAATTCACCGATGACACGCAAACGGCCGTAAACC
>CAZADH010000299.1:0-2680 GCA_964483805.1 uncultured bacterium | reverse complement strand
AAACCTCACCTGATTTCCGCTCAACTCCCAACCCGGGAACACTTATTACGAACCTGACCGTTCCGACATCGGTGTGAAGTATCGCGCCCCAAATTCGTCAGCCTATGGCATGGGAACGTTCTACCAGTATTTCGATGGAACAACGACATTCGCGTTTTGTCGCTCAGGCCAGGGTTGGAACGCGGGCCCATCCGGTGGCGCATTCGCTACGTTTCTGTGGAATACACCCACAACTGACACTTTCAACTACCTCGGATTCCGCTGCGCCCGCCCATAATCGATGCGAGGGGCCGTATCCCACGCCAGTGTCGATACGGCCCCTCGGGTACCCCCTTTCGTCGGCGTCAACAGACTCTCTCAGGGCAGGAGCAGAACGCCGACCCACCTCCCGACAAAGAGCGTTCACCACCGTACACCACCGTTGCACCCCGCCCGCCGACCATTTACAATACCGCCGACCCGATGTTGTGCCGACTTCTACGAGTATCGAGGAGCACCACCATGGCGGGGGCGGTTTCGGCGGCCTTATTGCCGCAGCGCGACGAGGCGGCGCAACGCGTTCTGACACTCAGCAAGACGGCGATCATCACCTTCGAGTTCGCGACACAGCAGTTCGAGATCGGTGACGAGGGCGCGCGCCTGCTCGCCTGGCAACGCGGCACCCGCGTGCCATTGGCAGAGCTGCGGGCCATGATCGACCCGGGCGACGAGATGCATTTTCCGCCGCACATCGACGTGTTTCTGGCTGGAACGGCCAAATCTTTCGACAAAGACCTGCGCCTCAACTGTCCGGACGGCGTCGCCCGTTGGCTGCGCATTCAACTCTGGACCGAAGACGGGCCTGCGACGGCCACCCCGACGCACGCGGTCGGTTGGATCCGCGATATCACGGACGAGCAGGCCCGCCAACGGGAAATGAGCCAGAGCGAACGGTGGTTCATGGAGGTGCTCGACGAATCACCCCACGCCCTCTATCGCGTCGACCTGCGCAAGAACCGCTTCGACTATGTCAGTCGCGGGTTCGCCAAGACGTTGGGCATGACCCGCGAAGATGTTCTCAATACATCGTATGGCGATTTCGCGCTGCGCTTTCACCCTGACGACATTGCTCGGGTCACTTCCGACTTGAACGGCTTGGTGGCAGCGAATCCGGGGCAGAAGATCACTGCGTATGCCGAAGTGCGTCTCCGGCGCCGGGACGGCACCTACGTCTGGGTGAACGACACCTTTACGATGGTTCCCGATGAGACCGGAAACTTCGTCTACCAGGTCGGCTTCGGCCACGACATCACCCAGCGCAAGCAACTCGAAGACGACCTGCGCACCGCCCGCGACGAGCTCGAGCAGCGCGTCGCCGAGCGCACGCGCGAACTCGCAGAGACCAACCAACGGTTGCGCCACGAGGTCGCCGAACGCCTTCGCCTCGAGACTGAGCTGCTGCGCGCCGCCGAGCGCGAGCGCAACCGGCTCGGCCGCGAACTGCACGACGACATCAGCCAGCGGCTCAACGGCATTGCCATGATGCAGGAAGCCCTCACCGAGCAAGCGGTGTCCAGTGCTGCGCCGCTCGCCGATCGATCGCGACAGATCGTCGAGTACATGGCCACGGCCCGCGAGGCCCTGCGGCGCCTGTCGCACGACGAATGCGCGCTGCAGATCGATCCGTATTCTCTGGCCCGGCAACTGCATGGCCTCGCGCAAGAGACGGCACAACGACACGGCGTCCGCTGTGAGTGTGCGTGTGACGACGAGGCGCGGCCACCGACCCAGGATGCGGCGATCCATCTCTACCGCATCGCCCAGGAGGCGGTCTCGAACGCCGTCCGCCATGGTCGCCCCAAAAGCATTACGTTGTGCTTACAACGGCAACACGATACGGTAACGCTCTCGATTGCCAACGACGGCGCCGATTTCGCCGATCCCACGGCACCGCGTTCGGGTCTTGGCCTGCACAGCATGGACGCCCGTTGCCGCCTGCTCGGCGGCCAACTGACCGTATCGCGCGGCCCAACCGGCGGCACGCTTGTGGTCGCGAGGATTCCGGCATGAGCAAGAGCGTGCGTCCGCCCTCGCCCCGGCGCAAGCCCGGGCCACAGGAAACAACAACCTCGTCGACGGCACGGCCGTCACTCGATGCGCTCGCGGC
Organism: uncultured bacterium; assembly: GCA_964483805.1. Lineage (GTDB taxonomy): Bacteria > Muiribacteriota > Ozemobacteria > Ozemobacterales > Ozemobacteraceae > CAZADH01. The sequence goes on along the minus strand of CAZADH010000299.1, from coordinate 534 downwards.
CCGGGCGGTCCGGCTCAGCCGCGCAAGCATGGTGCGGTTCGACCTCGAGACCGGTGCCATGGAGTTCGACGCGCATTTCGCCACCGTCACCGGCATTGCCGGCCCACGGCCGCGGTCGTTCGCCGAGCTGCATGCACAGTTCACCAACGAGAGTATCCTGTTCGCGTCCGATCCGATGATCCAATCGATGCGCCGTGGCCACTCGTCTGCGTTTTCCCGCGAGTATGCCGTGAACTCCCCGGACACAGGCCAGAGGTGGGTCCGCCTCGACCTCTGGACCGACCCCGATGGCAGCACCGCGACTCCGCCAGTCGCGATCGGTTGGTTGCGCGATGTGTCCGACGAGAAGGGCCGACACCGCGACCTGACCGACAACGAACGGTGGTTCATGGAGGTGCTCGACGAGTCGCCTCATGCGCTCTATCGGCTCAACCTGCGCGAGAACCGCTTCGATTACATCTCGCGGGGGTTTGCCCAGACCCTCGGACTGACCCGTGAGCAGGTGCTTTCCATGTCGTACAGCGACTTTTCAGC
>CAZADH010000298.1:0-7353 GCA_964483805.1 uncultured bacterium | reverse complement strand
GATGGGTCGAAGATCATCGAGCCGCTGTTGAAGCCGTCGCAGCGCTTCTGGATGAACATGAACGCGGGCTTCTGCCAGTTGATCCTTCTGGTGTTGCTGGGTCTGGGCGTGGTCAGCGCGGTCATCGGGCCGATCCAACTCGCCGGCATGAACCAGTTGCTGGAGTGGTTCGGGGTCGACCCGTTGGGCCTGCGGCTGATCCTGAAGGGTTGGTTGTTCTAACCGCGGCTCAGCAGCGGTCGTCAAATGCTTGAAACCGCGCTAGCAGCGGATCGGCCGGCGAGCGGTCGTGGTGGTGGGCGACGCGGCGGCACAGCATGGCCGGCGCGCCGGTCCGGCGCAGCAGGCGGGCGCCGAGGCGGGCGTGGCCATGGCGTGGCAAGGGTAGCAATACTTTGGCAACACGCTCGAACAACGACGGTTGCAGCACCGCCTTGCCCAGGTCGTGGACGGCGGCGAGGTCGAGCAGGGCGTGGCGCATCTCTTCATCGATGCCGGGTTCGGCGGCGATGGCCCCGATCAGGCGGAGAAGATGCGCCAGGTCGCCGGGGTGCAGGCGGTCGAGCAGTGGCCGCAGCGGGCCGGGCACGTGCGCGCGCAGCAGCGTCAGGGCGGCCGGGTCGGGGGGCGGCGGCCAGACCATACCGAGAAACTGGCGGCAGCGGTAGACGATGCGGGTCCGGAGTGACATGGTCAGCAACCAGACCGGCAAGTGCCGTCGTTACGTAAATATGTCATATTTATATCAACCCGGCGGCCAGCGGCCCCTGATCACTTGCGGGGTGGCGCGCGATGGCGGCCAGGCCACAACTGGTGCAACCTCGCCATGACGCTGGTCTCTTTGCCGATCGGTTTCGGCTGGTAGAGCGCGCGCGGCTGCGTGCCTTCGGGGAAGTAGTGCTCGTCGGGGATGAATCCGTCGGGAAAATCGTGCGGATAGCGGTAGTCGAGGCCATACCCCTCTGCCTTCATCAAGGGGGTTGGCGCGTTGCGCAGATGGAGCGGCACCGGGGGTTCGCCCAGGTCGCGCAGTGCCTGGCGGGTGGTGGCCTCGGCGACATACAATGCATTGCTCTTGGGGGCCAGCGCCAGGTAGACGGTCAGGTGCGCCAACGCCAGGTGCCCCTCGGGGGCGCCGATGTAATCGAAGGCGGCAATGGCCGAGGTGGCGAGGGTAAGGGCGTAGGGGTCGGCCATGCCGACGTCTTCAGAGGCGAAACGCACGAGGCGGCGCAGAATGAAGCGGCAGTCTTCGCCGGAGTCGATCATGCGGTACAGCCAGTAGAGGGCGGCATCGGGGTCGGACCCGCGCAGGCTCTTGTGCAATGCGGAAATCAGGTTGTAGTGCTCTTCGCCGCTGGCGTCGTAGCGAAACGCCTTGGTCTGCACGACGTCGGCCACGAGTTCGCGGGTGATTTCGGGAGCGAGGGCCATGCGTTGCCGCGCGGTTTCGGCGGTGGCTTCCAGGATGTTCATGGCCATGCGGGCGTCGCCGGCTGCCAGATGGGCGATCTGCCGCAACGCTTCAGTGGCCACCGTCAAGTTCGGCGCGCGGGCGAGCGCGGCGTCTTCGCTGAGTGCGGCTTGCAGGAGCGCGAGCAGATCGTCGGTCGACAACGGTTTGAGCGTGAGTACCTGGCAGCGCGACAGCAGCGCGGCGTTGACCTCGAAACTGGGGTTTTCGGTGGTGGCGCCGACGAAGGTGATCATGCCGCTTTCGACGTGCGGCAACAAAGCGTCTTGCTGGGCGCGGTTGAAGCGGTGGATCTCATCGACGAAGAGCAACGTCGTCTGCCCGTGGTGCTGCCGGCGGATGCGCGCCGCCTCGAAGGCTTCTTTGAGATCTTTGACGCCGGAGGTCACCGCCGACAGCGGCACGAAGGTGGCGGCGACCAGTTCGGCCAGCAGGCGGGCGAGCGTGGTCTTGCCCGATCCGGGCGGGCCCCACAGGACCAACGACGGGCAGCGCCCGGCGGTGAGCAACTGTCGGAAGGGCCGGCCGGGGGAGAGCAGATGATCCTGCCCACGAATCTGCTCGAGATTGCGGGGGCGTCGGCGCTCGGCCAATGGCGCCGCCGGCGTGCCGGCAGGGGGCGGGGCGCTGTCGAAGAGGTCTTTCACGGTATGTATTGCCGTTGTATTACGACGCGCCGTCGCTGCGTCGCAGGAGAATGGCGGCCATGTCGTCGTGGGCCAGGTTGTGGGTGTAATCGAGCAGTCGCGTCTTGAGCACATCGAGTGCCCCGGCGGTCGTCAGGTGGTGCGTGTTCTGCAGAGTCTCGTGCAGGCCGCGCATCAGGAACATGGTGCCGTCGGGCGACCGCGCTTCGAACAGGCCATCGGTGAACAACAGCATCCAGTCACGGGGGGCCAGATTGAAAGAAAACTCGGCAAAGGCGAACTCGGGATTGAGCCCGAGCGGGATGCCGCCGGCTTCGGAAGTGACCGTCTTCTCACCGCCGTCGGCGGCAATGATCATGGGGAAGGGATGACCGGCAGAGGCGACGACACAGGAACCCGAAGCCGGGTCGAGATGCAGGCAGAGGGCGGTGCCGATCATGTACATGCCGGGAACCTCGCGGCAGAGGTAGGCATTCATGCGCCCGAGGATCTGGCCCGGGGTCAGGTGTTGTTCGCGCATCGTCGCAAAATAACTGCGGATCATGACGACGAACAGATACGCGGAGATGCCCTTGCCGATCACGTCGCCGATGAGGATCGAAATGGCCCCGGGGTGCAGGCCCGGACCGAAGTCGTAGAAGTCGCCGCTGAGTGTGCGCACCGGGTTGAGCCAGGTGGCCATCTCGAGGCCGTGGGTGGCCGGCGGTTCGTGGGGACGCAGCGCTTTCTGCAACTCGCCGGCGTTGATCCAGTCTTCGGTGACGACCTCGATCGCCGTGCGGGAGTCGGCGATGTTGGTCATCTGCTGCAATGAGTCGAGCGTGCCCTTGCTCCAGTGGCGGCGCTGCACGCGTTGCACGCGCATGCGCAGGTCTTCCGGGTCGAGCGGCTTGGCGATGATGTCCTCGGCCTCGAGATCGAAGGCCCGTTGTTGCAGCTCGAGGTAGCGGCGCGGGTCGAGATCGCGCCCCGACATGAACACGATGACCGGGACGTTGCGTGAAGCCACATCGCTGCGTAGGTTGCGCAGCAGGTTTTCGCCCGAGATGTCGCCCAGATGCCAATCGAGCAGGATCAGGCCGGGGCTGTCGTTTTCGATCTCTTTGAGTGCCGCCAGTCCGCTGGTGAATGCGCGCAGCGGTTGGCGCAGCGGTTCGAGCATGCGGGAGACGACGAGCACCATCTCGTCATTGGCATCGATCACATAGATGGCCGGTTTGCCGGGCTCGGCGCCGGTCGAGGTGCGGACGACCGGTGGAGGCACCACCTGGATGGTTTCGGGAAAGTGCAAGACAATGCGTTGCTTCTGGTCAGTGCCGCAGCGCACCTGGACCTTGTTCATCTCGAGAAAGTGCCAGGCGAGGTCGAGGGGATCCCAGGACGCCGGCGCCGTCGGTGTGGGGTCGTCGGGCGACCGTCGGGCTGCATCGGCACCGTTCGCCCAGGTCGGCAGGCGCATCGGACGAATCGGGCCGTCGTCACCGAAGTAGACCTCGACCGTCTTATTGGCGACGCGGGTCTGTAAATACAAATTATTGCCAGGATGCAGGTCTTGCTGCAGGTGCAGAAGAATGCGGGTGAAGGCGAAGACCAGCTTGTCGATGTCACCCCGCAGGCGCGGCAGGTTTTCGCTGGACGCCAGTTGCCGCCAGACCCGGCAGGCAGGGGGAGGCGCCAACAGCGGAAAGTGATTGGTGGCCACCCATTCGACCAGAGAATTGAGCTCGAACACCTGGTGTCGTTGGGGCAATGACGGGAGTCCTCCGTCGAGACGGAATCCGGTCATCTCGGTCAACAGCGCCTCGAAACGTCGTTGGGTGCTCTGATGCAGTGCGAGCATCTGCGTGCTGTGCGGCGAACTGGCGGGCAGGGAGGCGCGCAACAGATTTTCGATGCTCAGTTGCGCGTCCATGAGCACCTGAAAATGTTCGCGCGCGGTGTTCATGAAGGCGTTGAAGCGGTGCTCGGTGGCCAGTTGCCGCTCGAGGACCCGGGCTTTTTCGCGGCGGACGCGGGTGATCTCGCAGCCACGCCGGGCCGCCTGCAGGAGGTCTTCCTGGTGGACGGGCTTGGTGACGTAATCGACGGCACCGCTGCGCAGGGCGGCCTGGGTGTTTTCCTGGGACGGCTGGCCGGTCATGATCACGACGGCAAGGGTCGGATCGCGCGTCGCAATGCCTTCGAGCAGGTCGATGCCGGTGCCATCGGGCATGATGATGTCGGTCAGCACGAGATCGACATCCCCTTGGGCGAGACGCTCGCGTGCTTCCTTGACCGTAAAGGCCGTTACCACCAGAAAACCACCGGCACGCAGGTACCGCGCGTACGTCTGCGCGAGATGGATCTCGTCGTCAACAACGAGAATGTGGCCGTTGGCTGTGTTGTTCGGTGCCCGGGTCGGTGTGCTCATGGTTCGTCGCCCGCTTGCATGGGAAAGGTCATGGTGAACTCGGTGATTTCATCAGGAATGCTGGTGGCATTGATGTCGGCATGGTGTGTCTTGAGAATGTTGGCTGAAATCGACAGGCCCAGACCCGTGCCTTCGGTTCGGCTCTTGGTCGTGAAGAACGGGGTGAAGATCTTGGCCATGACCTCTGGCGTCATGCCCCGCCCATTGTCGCGGAAACGCACGCGCAACCGTGGAGGTGTGTCGGTCGTCGTGTCGATCGCGATCACAATGGTGCGTGGGTCGGGGCGACCGGCGAGGGCGTGCTCGGCATTGGCGAACAGGTTGAGAAACACATGCATCAGTTCGTTGGGTCGGCCGAGGATCGACGGGATCTCAGAGGGAAACTGGAGTTCGACCTCGATGCGGGCCTTCTTGAGCTTGATTTCGGTGAGGGCAAGGGAGCGGCGGATGACTTCGTCGATCAGGCAGGGTTGCAGGGCAGGGGCATCGGGGCGCGAGAACTGCAGAAGGTTGCGGACAATGTGGCCGATGCGGCCCGCACACTCGAGAATCACCTGGAGGTTGGCCGCGGCTTCCTCGGGTGGAATAATGCCTTTGAGGATCTGGTCGGCGATGCCCTCGATGATCGAGACCGGGTTGTTGATTTCGTGCGCGACGCCGGCGGCCAGGATGCCCACCGAGGCCAGTTTGGTCGAATGGACGAGCTGTTCCTGCTTGGCGCGCAGGTCGCGATTGAGGTCGCTCAATTCGGCCTCTTTCTTGGTGAGCATGATGTTCTGACGCAGCAGGGTCTGTACCAGTCCGGCGTCGGCGACGGCCGTACCGAGTTGCTGACCGATGAGCGAAAGCACCTCGGTTTCGATCAGTGCCAACGTGGGAACCCGGACGTTGACGAGCACGACAAGGCCGAAGAGCGCATCGGTCTTGAGGACGGGGATCAGGACCAGATTCGACCAACCCTCGGCGCGAAACAGGTCTTCGTTGATCTGGGGCAGCACGGCGCTCTTGCCGAAGTCGCAATCGAGCGGCAGCACGAGAACCTGACGGGTGGCCTCGATGTAGCTCCAGATACCGCTGATCGACAAGGCATCGGCCCACCAGGAGGCCTTGCCCGGAGCCGGTTCCTCGGGGTGGTGCAACACCGCTTGCAGGCCGGCCTCGCTGCATTGCAGGGCGACGCCGAGCAGGAAGGGGAACACCTCTTCGAGGAGGGCAAAAGCGCGCGCAAAGATGTCGGCGGTACTCTGGGTGTCGCCGAGCATCTGGCCGACCCGGTGCACCAGGGCGAACTCGTCGTTCTTCCGCCGCAAAGCGGCCTCGATCTGAGCGCGCGCGGTGATATCCATCATGATGACGATGAACACCTTGGCCGCGTCACTGGACACGTGGGTGAGCTGCCGACTCGAGACCAGCAGGCGCACGTCGTGGCCGTCACTGCGATGAATCACGGCCTCGCGCGGACCGCCGGTATTGCGATCGTGCATACAGTAGCAATCGGCGTTGCAGCGCACCAGGTCGGCACAGTCACGGCCGAGCGCCTGGTGGCGCGGGACCCCGGTGATGGCCGCCATGGCCCGGTTCCAACTGAGGATGCGGCGCTGCTCATCGACGGTGAAGATGCCGACGGGGGCGGCGTCCATCATTTCTTGCAGCATCTCCTGCGAGATTGCCAGTTGATGCTGTTGTCGGTAGATCATACGTTCGGCCTGGTGCAGGCGCGCCACCATGTGCACGCGTTCGAGCAGTTCTTGGCGCTCGAACAACCGGCGCATGCACTGCAGGTCGGTCAGACTCTCGGTGTCGTTCTCGGCCCGGGCCGTGTCGAGGGCCGACAAAAAGACCACGGGAGGCGACAGGCCCTCGCGCTGCAGTTGTTGATACAGTTCGATGCCGCGGATGTCGGGAAGTTCCATGGCGACGAGCACGGCGTCGAAATCGATCTTGCGCGTCAGGGCAAGCGCGTCTTGTCCGGAATGGCATGCTTCGGCCTCGACACCGTCTTCGGCAAGAATCTGGGCGATCAGGCGGGTGATCTTGGCATCGGGATCGACAATGAGAACCGACAGCGCACCGCCCTCGAGGTTCGTGGCGTTGGGCTTGCTCATGGTTGCGGGGTGCCTACCGTCCCATCGCCGAGACGCAACAGATCGGCGAAAGCAATCGCCTCGCCGCGAATGGTGGGCGCGAGGCCGATGGCCGCGAAGCGCGACGCCCAGTCGGGTTGGGCCGCGGGGTAGGCCGCTTTGAGCAGGTTGAGCGCCATCTTGCGGCGGTGGCGGAACATCACCGAGGCGAGATCGAGAGCAATGCGGCGGCGGCGGGTTTCCGCGGCGTCGAGCGGCAGGGGTTCGATGACGACGAGCGCGCTGTCGACCTTGGGCTGCGGGTAGAAGGAAGCCGGGGAGAAGGTGGCGCCGACGCGGACCGTGGCAAAAAGCTGGAGCGACACGGAAAGATAACCGTAATTGTCGGTGTCGGGAGCGGCTGCGGCCTTTTCGACCACTTCGCGTTGTAATACAAAAACCATACGTTGTGGCCGCGGTTCGAGGAACAGGCAGCGTTGCGCCATGGCCGCGCCGCAGTAGTAGGGAAGGTTGCCGCATACGAAGTACTGCTCGGTGGTGAGCTGCGCGAGGTCGGCAAGGAGAAAGTCGCCCCACTCGACGGCGAACCCGGGATAGCGCCGGCTCAGTTCGGCGAGGGGGCGCTCGAGGCGTTGGTCGATTTCGAAGGCCCGGACACGGGCACCGGCCTCGAGGAGGGCAGTGGTCAACGAACCCAGCCCAGGGCCGATCTCCCACACGGTGGCCCCGCCCGGGGCG
>CAZADH010000297.1:0-7399 GCA_964483805.1 uncultured bacterium | reverse complement strand
TCGCGGCCGCCCGGGCCGATGAGGCACTGCGGATCCGGCCGGTGGCGCGCCCCGCCCCGGAGCCCCTGCCCGCGCACCGGGCGCCCCGGCCGCACCTGCCGCTGCGGCAACCCAACCGGCCGCGGCTCCTCCGCCTGCCGCCGAACCGGCGCCCGACGTTGCCTCGATCATCAGCAACGAAGAGCGGGCCAACTGGCAGCACCGCATCATTGCCACAACCATGGACTGCACGCTCATCCTGGCCGGTATGTCATTGGCGTATATTCCGCTGTGGATCCTCGCGAAGTTTCTGCCAACCATGATCAGTGCTTTGATCCCGGCCTTTCTGGTCACCGGCGCGGGTTTGGTGTTTCTCCTGAAGGACATTCCGGTTGATCTGGGCGGCATCACCGATTTCCGCAGTCCCGGCAAGCGGGCGATGAACGTTCGCGTGGTCACCAACCCGGGGCGTGGGCAGATCGGCCTGTTTGCCTCGATCCACCGCAATGCCATCTTCATCGGGCCGATCCTGTGCACGTTGTTGTCGCAAGTGGTGTTTTACTTGCCGTTCGATCCGTTCGGCACGTTGATGTACGTGATCAAGATGGGCCTGGCTCTGACCGGCGTCGTCTCCGGGCTCGGTGCCATCGGATACGAGGTCTACAACCTCATCAAAGATCCGGCCGGGCGGCGCTGGGGCGACATCAAGGCCGACACCATGGTGATCTCCGACTGATGAGTCGCCATCAGGCCATTTTGCTGGCACTGGCGATCTTGACCGTGCCGCTGATCTTCCTGTTCACCCCGGCCAAGGAAGACGCGCCGTTGCATTCGCTCGCTGGTGCCACACTCAGCGACTTCGACGGCAACAAGTTCCGCCTCAGCAGCCTGATGGCGAGCAAGAAGATCATGCTCGCCTTCTGGTCGATCACTTGTGCCGACTGCGTGACCGAGATTCCGTTCCTGATCACCATGCACCAGAAACTCGGTCAGCGCGTCACCATCGTCGGCCTGCATCCGCCCGGGTATCCGAAGAAGCGGATCCAGGCGTTTTTCAAGCGGTTTCCGCACAAGATCCCGTATCTGCTGGCCGTCGATGAAGACCTGTTTCTGACCCGCACCTACGAGGCTACGGTACAACCCAAACTGGTTCTGCTCGACGAGCGCGGCCGCGAACTGTGGTCGCACGTCGGCTACAAGGAGGAAGAGAATGCAGCTCTCGAAAAAGAGATCCGGGCCCACCTGTAACACGTCGAGGCCGGGAGGTCCGGCAGCCCGGCCGGCCGTCGCTGTTGTATTTCTTTTGTATTTACTTATCGGCATCCCCTCGTTCGCGGCCGATCCGGCTTCGGCGACGCCGACCACCACGGCCACGGCGGCAGCGGACGTGCCGCCGGCCGCCGAGCCCGAGATGCTCGATCCCGACATGCCTCCGGCCCTGGGGATCGGCAGCAGCCCGCGCCAGATCTCGCTCGAAAGCATGACCGGCGCCCGCCTGTCGTTTCCGACGCCCGGCCGCTGGACCCTGGTGTTCTTCTGGTCGTTGTTCTGCCACAGTTGCCTCGAAGAGATGCCCGTCATTCAGGGTGAACTGAAGAAGATCCCGCCCGAGCGGTGCGACGCTTATTTCATTACGCTCGACGGTGTTAAGATGAAGACCGGTGTGAACAACTACCTGGTGAAGCGCAGCTTCAACTGCAACGTGTTGTTCGAGGAACTGGCCAGCGACACGTTTCTGGCCGCCGACGCCTACGGGGTTACCACGACGCCGGCCACGTTCCTGCTCGATGAGAGCGGCAAGGCCGTGTTCGTGCGGGTGGGCCCGTTCGATCTCGAGGAACTGCTGACGGCCTTGCGCAAGATACCGGGCGCCGGCACCGCAACCGGCACGGCCCCAGCCACCGGCACCACCTCCGGGTCCTGATGAACAACGCGTATCGCGAGGTGCCCCTGCGGGGGTTGGTCCTCGCTGCGATCGCGCTCATCGCCGTCACTTTGGCGGTGATGGTGTTCTTCATGCGCGTCGACATCGACACCTGGGGCAACTCCACGCCGATTGGCCTCAAGGTTGGCGAACTCGTTTTGACCGAACCGCAGGTCCAGGAAATCATCGCGGGTCCACGGGAGGGAGTTGCGAGCAGAACCGCTCTGCAAAGCCTGATCGACACATTGGTGCTCGCCGAGTATGCGCGGGAAACCGGGCTGGCCGAGACCGAGTCGTTCAGGAACCGCCTCGCGGCCTTCGAGGCCGCCGCGGCGGCACCGCTTGCCTCTGGCTCGGCCAACGGCACCGTCGACACCATGGCCCGTTTGATTTTCGTGCTCGAGGAACTGGCCGAACTGGCTCGCACGCAGGCGCAAGCCGGCCTCGGCCCGCCCGACCCCGCGGCAGTTGCGGCCGTGCTCGCGGCGGGCACGGCGAGCGCCGCAGAGGCGCATCCGGTGCGTTTCCACACGCGCGAGATCCTTGCCGACACGGCGTCGGCCGCTCACCAGGTCATGCGGCAATTGGCCGCGGGGCAACCGTTTGCGGCGGTGTCAGCGTCGTGGTCGAGTTCACCTTATGCGGGTGTCGGCGGTGATCTGGGCTGGGTCGATCCCTCGCGGTTGCCCCCCGAGGCCACGACGGCCCTGACGACGACCCCGGTCGGCTCGACCTCGCTGGGTTGGCAAGACGAGGCCGGCTGGCACCTGTTGCTCATCGAAGAACGCGTTGGCTTGGCGACGGCCACCCGCCTGGCCCTGGCCCAGGCCCAGGTCCGCCAACAGATGGCGACGGCCGCCGAGCAGGAACTGCTCGAGACGGCACGCCGCCAGGTCAAGGTGACGCTCGGGCCGCAAGCCCGCGCCATCCTCGGGAGGTAGCGTATGGCTTCATATTCACGAACGCATTACGTTGTATTGCCGTCATATCAGATCCGCCTGTCATTGGTGTTGATCGGTCTGCTCATGCTGGGTTCGGTGCTGCACGGGCTGTTCCTCTACCAGATCGCCAATCAACGGATTCAAGATGGTTTCTACGCGGCGCACAACCGTCTGCGCTCGACCTGGGAGGTCCTCAAACCGGCGATCGTGGCCACCAACGGCGCCTCGTTCCTGTTGTTGTCGGGGTCGCTGCTGCTGGCGGTGGTGTTCATTTCGCACCGCCTCGTCGGGCCACTGGTCAAGATCCAGGGCCGACTCCACGACCTGGCCAGGGGCCGCCTCGATCTGCCGGCGGTGCGTCTGCGCCAGGGTGACGAGGGGCAACCGCTGGCCGATCAGATCAACGCCATGCAGGAGCTGTACCGCGACCGCTTCAACCGCCTGCGCGAACTGGCCCGCGAGGTCGAACACGCGCCGACCCCCGTCGACCGCGACCGGCTGCGCCTGGTTCTGGCCCAATGCCTCGACGGCATCCAACTCGACGCCCCGACGACAGGGGCCGAGTCGTCGGCGCCGCCCAAGAGTTGACCGCATGTCGCGCCTGCGCCTCCTGGTCCTGACCGCTGTGTTGTGCAGTGGTCTGCTCCTGCCGAGCCCATCACGACTCCTGGCCGGCACGGGGAAGTTCGACCACGATCAGGCTGCGGCCATGCAGAAATGCGCCACCTGTCACGGCGCGGCGACCCCCGATCCCAGGCAGACCCGCACCGTTGCCCCGGTCATTTTGGCCTCCGGCAGCGCCTGGTGCGCCACCTGCCACCACGAACGCACCGGTGGCTCGCACCCGTTGGGCATGACCGCCCAGGCGTCACCCAGTCTGCCGCTCGACGAGAACGGCCGGATGGTCTGCCTCACCTGCCATTCGCCGCACCGGCCGGCGTTGGCAAGCACAGCGTGGGTACCCGAGTCGGTGGCCGCTCCCGTCAACGGTTCGTATCCGACCTTTCTTCTGCTCGAACGCACCACGCAGGGCGAGTTGTGCCGGCGTTGCCACAGTCAGACCCGGCGTCAGGGGCCCGTTCACGGCTCCGGACGGCTCATGCTCGGCGCTTACGCGGGGTCGACCGCGTGCCGCGCCTGTCACGAAGGAATCTACACCGAGTGGCAACGCACGCCGCATGCTCTGATGACGCGCCCGCCCACCGCGGTCGCGAGCTTCGCCGACCTTCCGGAAACGGGGTTCGGTCTTGGCCGCAATCAGGTGAAGTTTGCTCTCGGATCGCATTGGGTGCACCGTTTCGTGCTCGATGCCACCGGCACACTGATCATGGCGCCCGGCATTCTCGATCGCCAGACCGGTGCCTGGTTGAAGGTCAAGGATTATGGCTGGAAGCAGCGGGAGTGGACGCGAGAATGCGCCGGCTGTCACACGACGGGGTTCGACCCGGAGTCGCGCGGGTTCGTGGAACCGGGCGTGGGCTGCGAGGCGTGCCACGGCCCAAGCAAGAGCCACGCGGTGAGCGGCGCGAAGACGTTGACGGTCAACCCGGCCCGCCTCGATGCCGACCGGCGTGAAATGGTGTGCGAATCGTGTCACACGTCGGGCCTCGACCGCACCGGCCGCTTTCATTTCCCGGCCGGCTACCGGCCGGGCGACGATCTGCGCCAGTTCTTCTTCGGCCTGACGCCGAAACCGGGGCAGGACGCGACCAACTTCAATGGCGACGAGACCTACGCCGATCGGCGTCGGCAGTGGGATTTTCTCAAGTCGCGCCTGTTTCTGGCGCAGGGTCTGACCTGCGACTACTGCCAGAACTTCCGTTCGTTCAAGACGGCGAGCGGGTCGAAATACATGAGCCACGACCAGTACTGCCTCACGTGCCACACGACGCTGGTCGACCACGCCCCGGCCGGCACCTCGTGCATCGCCTGCCATGCGCCGTCGCGCACGGCCGATCGCCGGGCCTGGTCGATCCACGACCACAAGTTCTGCTTCGAAGCCCCCCCGAGCGCGGCAACTGTCAATACTTCGTATGCATCCTCGCCGGCCGCCACCACCACGGCGACCGGCGCGGCGACCCCGTGAACGGTTGGGCGTGGCTCTTTCGGCGGAACGCGTCAAGACCGGGCGTCGGCATCGGAACCGTGGCACCGGGGTTGTGGCGCGGTATGAAACTTGCCGTTTCGGGTTGTTGCCCCTATAATTGGTAGTAATGGATGCGGCGAGCGTCCAGGGAGGTCACCCATGAAAATCGGGCAGAGTCAAGTCAATACAACGTCAATATCTTCGGGCAACGCCAGCACGACGCGGCAGGGCGCCGCCAACGCCGATGCGACCGCCGAGGCAACCCGGCAGCAACAGGCGCAGCGCGGTTTGCAGGCCAATGCCAAAGCGAGCAAGGCCGCCAACCAGATGCTCGGCACCCTGATCGACGTGAAGGCCTGATCGCTCCACCACGCACCGGGCCAAGCGCGCATTGCGGGGGTTTGCCGGCGCGACGGCGATGTGAATCGTCGGCGTCGCCCCGGGTAGACAGACCGCTTCATGCCAGGCGCAGTGCACCGTGGCCAGTACAGGCGCGGGCGCATGACCGGGTCGCGGTTCTGTCATGGTAGCCCCACCCTCACCCCCACCGTTGCCGATGCCACCCGCGGGTGTCCCGCGGGTTTTGTGTCGGACGCACCGTTACAACCGCGTGAGTTTTGGCGCGTTGCTCGCCGCATGGGCGGGCGAGGCGTTGCCTCCGGTGGTGATCTGGGACCACCTGCAACCGCTGCCCGCTGGCCTCGGCGAGGGGCCGGTGCTCGCCTGTTACTCGTACATGATGCCGCACGAACCCGACGTGGCCACCGAACTGCGCTGGTTGCGCGAGCAGGTGGCGGCACCGGTCACTGCCCTGGCGGGCGGACCGCAGGTGACCCTCGATGCGGAGCGGGCTCTGCTACTCGGGTTCGACGCGGTACTGGCGGGCGAGGCCGAAACCGAGTTTCGCCGCCATGTCGAGGCGTGGCTGGCCGGCACGCCCCTGAGCGGCATTCTGCCGAACACCGATCCACGCCCCGATCTCGAGCGGTTCTCGGGGTTTCACCGGTGCATGGGTTACCTGCCGCCAATCGAGATCACCCGTGGTTGTGCGTTCGCCTGCGCCTTCTGCACGGTGCCGCAGATGTATCACGGACAGGTGCGCCACCGCAGCATCGACCAGATTGCCCGCATCGCCGCCCAATACGTGCAACTCGGCCGGGCGCGCATCAAATTCCTTACCCCCAACGCGTTCGCCTACGGTTCGACCGACGGGCGCACGCCCAACCCGGCGGCAGTGGGTGGGCTGATGAAGGCGTTGCGCGCGGTCGGTGTCCCCGAGATCCACTTCGGCTCGTTTCCCGGCGAGGTGCGGCCAGATTTTGTGACTCCCGCCATGATCGACGCGGTGCGACCCTACGTGAAGAACCGCACGATGGTGCTCGGAGCGCAGTCCGGCGACGACGAGATCCTGGCGAAACTGAACCGCCGTCACACGGCGGCGCAGGTGCGCGAGGCGGTCCGGCTCATCGCCGAGAGCGGCATCACCCCGCATGTCGACTTCATCATCGGGTTTCCGTGGGAGACCCCCGACGACCAGCGGCGCCTGCTCGACTTCATGGAATCCCTGGTCGCCGATTACCGCATCCGCATTCATTTCCATCACTTCATGCCATTGCCGCGCGCCCCACTCGGGCGCGAGCGGGCCCGGCCGATCCACCCGTCGGTGCGCCCACGCATCAAGGCCCTGCAACGCGCCGGCGTCCTCGACGGCTGGTGGGAGAATCAACGCGACTTCAGCAAGCGACCGCACCCCAGCGACAGCGATGCGCTATCGGCGGTGGCGTTGCGGCGGGCAAGATCCGGTGCCGCGGCAGGCCAAGAACCGACCCGTGGCGATCCGGCGGCCGGCGACCCGGCGGCCGGCGATCCGGCGGCCGAGACCCCAAACACTGGCGTCACCGAGCACCGCCCACTGCATCCGCGTTAGAGAAATACGTTGTATTTCTCTCTCCAGAGCCGCCAGACAATCACGGGCCACAAAGCGGCGGCATGATCGCGTCGCCCCGCGACATGTTCGCGCCACAGGCGGCGGACCGCGGCCACCTCGACGCAGCCGTCGTCGCGCAGGCGATGCTCGTGCAGCATTTGCTCGGCAAACTCCCGCCACGGCCGCCGCAACCAACGGCCGATCGGCACGGCAAACCCTGATTTCGCCCGCGTCAACAAGTGTGGCGGCAGACGCCCGGCCAGAGCCTGGCGCAACAAGGCTTTGCTGCGGCCGCCAGCGGCGTGCCATCCGACCGGCACGGCGTTGACCGCGGCGATGAGATCGGCATCGAGTAACGGCGCCCGTGTTTCGAGCCCGACCGCCATGGCCGCCCGATCGACCTTCACGAGCAGGTCGTTGGGAAGATAGTCGTTGAAATCGGCGGTCTGCAGGGCGGCCGTGGTCATCGGCGGCGCGGCCGCGAGCGTCGCCGTCATCTCGCGGGGCGCCCGCAGCAGGGGCTGGCGCCCCCACCAGCCGGC
>CAZADH010000296.1:0-7400 GCA_964483805.1 uncultured bacterium | reverse complement strand
CTCCGCCATCCAGTAACGCTTCTCTGGCGGTGCGCCGTCACCCCGCCCCCCCCCCACGTTCACGGATAACCGCACCGCAGGCGGGTTCCCCTCGCCCGGCGCCGACCGCACGGAGGGCCGAACCCGGCACACAACAGGTGCATGCCCTGCCCCGGGCAGAACCCCCTCTGTCTGTAGTCGACCTTTTCTGGCGTCCAGCACTTACGCGTGGGCGCCTGCTCCGCTCAGATCTCCCCAAAATCTGCCCATGGCGCGGCACCGGGCCAACATGAAAAGACAACCGCGCGAATCGCCCCGTGGCTCTTTCTCTGGGCGATTCGCGCGGCGGCGTGCGTTTCTTGACCGGCCAACAACGCGGTCGGGACCTGCTATCAGAACAGCAGTTCGAGCTCTCCGGTGAATTCGGTAATGGTCATCGGCCGCGTGAAGTCGAGCTGCAGCTCCTGAGACAGGTTGTCGAACGTCTTGTAATAGGTCTTCTCGGCGCTGGCCAACAACTTGATGCGTTTGTCTTTGCCGATCCAGAAATTGTAGCGCCCTTCGACCTTGTTCAGGTTCGACGAACCATCGACACGGGCATACGGCGACGCGGCGTTGGCCGCGTCATACTTCAAATACTGCAACTGGCCCAGAATCGACCAGTCGACCTTCTTCGGCTTGCTGTACGCCAGGACCACTCCGGTCGTGAAGTAGCGAAAACTGTTGTAGTAGTTGGTTTCATACCCGCGATCGAGATACTCGTTCTGCCACACCAACTCGATCCGACTGGGAAGGATCCAGGTCAGCTTACCGGTCACCTGGCCCTGGCCAAAGTCGAGCAGGTTTCCCGCGAGCGACCAACGGCGATGGCGATTGGCGTCGATCTTGCCGCGGAACTTGTCGGTGAACTTGCGCTCGTACATTCCGGCAAAAATGTGATTGGCATGGGCACGACTGCGCGTGTTTTCGTCGGCATACACATAAGTGTGCTGCACGCGACCGGTGCTCTTCTTGTCGATTTTGATGGTTCCGGTCGTCTTCAACTGCATGCGCGCGTAACCACGCCCTTCATCACTGGCATAATCGCGCATCTGATACTCGTCTTCGAAGGCCCAGGTCCATTTCTTGCTCGCGGGAACCTGGTACCGGAACTGAAAGAAATTGTCCCAGTAACTGGTGCGGAACAAATTGGCATTCTCGGTGTCGTAACGGCGCCAGTCATAGGTATTGGTGAAGCCGACCTCGGAGTGGTTGCCTTTGAACGACCGATTGTAATCGGTACCCCAGGTCAGATTCTTGTAATCGAGGGTGGCGGTATTTTGATAGGCACGACCGTTCACATTGAGATCGGTGTAGAAGATGCCATCACGGATGTAATAGGTATTCTCGTTGATCACGTTCCATTGCCGGAAATTGGACTGAGAGTAGTTCGGGTAATCGCGCATCTTGTAGCCAAGATTATAGAGACGTTCGATCTGCTGGCCCTTGTTCGTCTCTTTGCGATTCAGGATGTATTCGAACAGATTGTCGCGGTATTCTTTGACGCGGTTTTCCGGATACCAGATGTTGTAATACGTGTCTTTCAGAGCCCACTGCGTCGACTTCGAGTGTTCGTGAAAATAGGTCAGAATGGCCTGATTCTCGCGCACATCTTCATTGCGGCGACGCTTCACATACTTGTCTTGGAAGACGAGTTTGTCTTGCGAATTCAACTGATAACGCAACTCGAGCTGACCCTGACTGAGATTGTTCGGCAGAGCCGTATTTTCAGCGGTGTAACGTTCGTTTTTGTTGCGGAATTCCAGCTTGAGATTGCCGCCGATGAAGAACCGGTCGGCCTTCTTCGCCGTGGTCACCGCAGCCGCGCTGCCTGAGTCGGGAAGGGCGGGCGGCACGACAGTGGCGGTCGGTGCCTCGGCCGGTTTCACCGGCGCCGGGGCTTGCGTCTGCGGTTGGCCGGCGGCCGGTTCCGGCTTGGCCCGTGGTGACGCATTGTCAGCCGGTTTGGGCGTGGTCTGCGGGGTTTTGCTCGACTCTTCGTTGAAGGTGTCGTACTGGTTCCGACACGCCTGGAAC
The DNA here is from genome assembly GCA_964483805.1 of uncultured bacterium. GTDB lineage: Bacteria > Muiribacteriota > Ozemobacteria > Ozemobacterales > Ozemobacteraceae > CAZADH01. The sequence continues at coordinate 5,345 of CAZADH010000296.1, read as the reverse complement.
GAATCTTCGATCCGCGACCAACCGTCAAACAACGCCGCCCGATCTTCTGGATACAGGTGTGCGGTGTCCTTCTCGAGGTCCTCGAGCAACTCGTAGCGCTTCTGCGCCGACTCGAAGATCTCGCGGGCCTGATCGCGCAAGAGCCGGCCATCGGCCGAATCGAGCTTGATCTTCTGCTCGGCGACACGACGGGCGAGGGCAGCCAGATCGCGCTGCCAGCGCTGGAAGTCGGGCTCATAGCGCCGGAAGGCGTTCAGGGCACGATCGGTCCCCGGCTGGATGGCCAGAGCCGGCAACGCGATGCCGATCGCGAGCAAGGTCAACAACACGTGAATGGACGCGCGTTTTAACATGTTCGATTCCTCCCCCGGTCAGGGTTCAGTGGAGCACCGTGTTGAGCTGGTTTTCGAGGCTGGTCAGTTCGGCCTCGAGGTTGCCGGCCGCATTGTTGAGGCGTTGGTAATCGTCGGAGATACGTTCCCAGGTGGCCTGCACCTCTTCGATTTCCTGTGTGGTCACGCCACGTCCGGTCCCGCGAGTGGTTGACTCATAAAGGCGCTGGGCCGCCAGATACTGGCGACGCGCTTTCTGGAAGCTGTTGAGCACCAGGAGCGACGACTTCAAGCGATCGGCCGCATTGGCGCCCGACACACTGTGTGAATACGCCTGCAACTCCGACTCGAAGTTCTGGATGGCATCCGACATGCTCTCTTCCGAATCCTGCAACTGGGTCATGACCGAGTCGTCGATGGCCGGAACATTCAGCGAACTGAGCAACGAAGCCTGCTCGGTCTTGAACTTGGTCAGGTCGGTGCTGATGGTGTTCAGTTGGTTGGTGGCATCGGAGAGGCGGCGGTTCAGGTCGTTGACCAGATTGCGCAAGACAAGGCTGGACGCGAGCTTCTCGGCAAACCGATCGATCAGTTGCGCCTTCTGCTCGGTCAGCGCCTGCAAATCGGTGCGCACCTCTTCGACATCGGCGGCCGCATCGGCCAGGTCGCCCTGGATGATCTGGTTGAGCTCTTCGCGGGCATCTTCGTAAACCGATTGCGACTGGCCAGGGGTGCTCACGGCCGCGCGGGCCATCTCGAACACCTCACGAACCCGACCGACCTCGTCGGACAAACCGGCAATCTCTTCGCCGGCGGCCGTGATTCGATCACCCAACTCCTGGATGGCGGCCTGTTCGGCCTCGATGTTCACCGACCCGGCACTCCCTCCCCGCTGGCTGATGCGCCGCAGTTCCTGCCGATACCCGCCGATCGCATCGCTGAGCGCTGCGGCCTGGCGGGCCATGGCCCGAGCCTGCTGAATGTTGCCCTGACCGGCATTGATGAGGTCAGCCAACTGGCGTTGCATGCGCCCGATCTCGGCCTCGGCCGCGCTCAGGGTCTGCTGGTATTCGGCCACCCGTTGCCGCAACTCCAGCATAGGCGGGGCGTTCGCCGCGGTGCCATCAGGAATCGCGGCATTGGCTTCCCGGATTGCGGCCATCCCATTGGCCAACGCCGCACGCAATGACTCGAGCCGGGCCGGAATCTCGCCCAGTTCGAGCGACTCGATCTGGCGCAACTGGCGCAACATGGCGCCTACATCGGTGCGGTATGACGCATTGCTGCGCAGACAGTCGGCGATAGCGCCGACCAGCCCCTGGTCAGCACGAGCGGAAGCTTCCCGCACGCGGCGCATGAAGTTGTTCATGGTCATGGCGTCTTCGTCGAGCACGCCGATGGCCCGATCGACAGCCTTTAGCAACGCCGGCGCCGACTCACGACTGGCCCCCTCGAGACTCGAGCGCAGGTTGCGAATCAGCGTGCCCTCGTTCTCGCGGATGTTGCGCAGGATGCCCGGGATATCGCCGAAATCAACGCTGCCGCCCATGTTCTGCAACTGGTTGTTCCACTGGTTGCCAAGCTGGGTCGTATCGACGTTCTGCTGGGTGACCTGGCCACCGCGAATGATGAGCTGTTGCCCTTCGCTCACCGAAAAGTGCTCGCCGGTGTTGCGCACCGTGACGTCGGCTTCACCACGCAGAGTCGTAATGGTATCGGTCTCGACACCGCCATCACGGCCCCGACCGCAGGTGATGTTGGTGCCCTTGATCCCGGCCACCGCCTGCCCCATCTCGATCTCCATGGTGCCGTTGGTCAGGATTTTTTTGGTGTTGATCCAGACGTTGCCGGCCACCAGACCGATTTTCGTTTGTTGCGCAGGGGGCGTCTGCAGAACGATTTCAGAGTCACCCTTCATGACGAAAGTGCTCATGTCCTCGAGCTGCAAAATCGCTGAAGAATCAGGCCCCGTGACCACATGGTCGTCAACGAAGAGAACCGTCTTGACCGTCGCGGGCTTCGGTTCCTCCTTGTCGGGGTCAGGACTGACGCCGACTTCACCGGTAAGCGTGTTGAATCGCGCCCTGCAATCGACGCGATCCGCCGCGAACGCCGTCATCGGCAAAGCCAGAACACAACACACCATGAGAACCGACCAGAGCTTCTTCATCCCTCACTCCTTCAACACAACCGGGCATGACGTCATGCGGATTACGAAAGCCGCGGGGAATTGCCAGTCAAACCTGACCAATATATGTGACCCGGTGGATCAGGTCAAACAACTTGTGCACTCCCCGGAAAAACCGTGACGAAACCACCGTGGCTCGACCCGGCTACGAGGTGGGAACCGGGGCCTCGAGACTCACCGTTGCGACGTAAGCGTACTGACGTGCCCGGCCCGGTCGGTCGCCATGATTTCGATCCGTCGGCCGCCCTTGCCTTTGCCCCCGGATTGTGACACATAGAGCATTGCGTGATCAGGGTCATATTCCCACTCGGCCGGCCGCCCATCGACGGTGACTTTGAACGCGTCGTCGTCAATGCCCTTGCCGATATCGGTCACGGCAAATCGCCAACACTTGCCAAACAACGGAAAGCTTCCGTCTGCCTGAGCCTTGATGAGCGGCGGCACGGTATCCGCCAAGACCACCATGGGCCAGGTCCAGCGACACTCGATGTCGACGCGGCCATCTGCCCCGCCCTGCCCTCCTTCGCAACCCAGGCCCCCGCCCGGTTTTTTCGCGAATATGGCCAATTGTCGTGCCGGTTCGCTGGCAGTGTACGGGATGGACACCGCGAACGGCTTATCGGTCACCAGGATCTCGGGAAACAACCGCCAGGCCTGCGAGCGCACCGGCAGGCGGGCGTTGCCGGACACAATCGACGTCGGTGCCCAGAAGGCACAGGTCTTCTGATAAACGCTCCCCGAGGGGAACTTCGCCACCGGACCGGCAGCGGGGGCCGCAACCGTGCCGCCCTCAGGACCGACAAGCGCCAGGCCCGCGGGCAGAACCGGAACGCCAGCGACCGTCGCTCCCCCGACCCACCGTGATTCGGGCGGAAAGAACAGTTGCACACGGTCGCCGCCCAGCCGGGCCAGTGGCACCGCAGCAACCTCGCCGCGGCTGTCGCACACCGCAACCGTTGACGCGGCACCGTTGGCGGCAGCCCGAGCGCTCACCACCAACCCGGCATGGGTGGCCTGGTGCCCAATCTCGCGCAACGGCAACGCCACCGCCGCAGACCCGGCCACCGGAGCTTCCTCGACCACGATCCGGGCAGCGATCTGCAGTGGTCGGCCGCCGAAGTCGACAGCATCGATGCGCAGGTCGTGCTCTCCGACAGGCCACGCGGCGGTCGTCCCTGCCCATGGTTCGCGAGTGCAGGTCATGGGCAAGGTTTCCCAGGGCCAGCGATACAATGTAAATACATACCCGGTTCCCGGTTGTTCACTCAACGGCAAGTCATAGACGAGAGGACACTGCTTGTTGGTCGTATAGCTGATGCGATCGAACTTGCGGGCGAACTGCACCTGGCCATCGACACTGAGCGCAATCGTCTCGACTCCAAAACGGTTCCCGACGGCGCTGGTGTCGACGATGCCGGCCAAAACACCCACGCGACCCGACACCCGCACCGGCCGACTCGCCTGCCATCGCCCGTTCCCCGTGTGTTTCAGCGGCAGGCGCGCGGCCAGAAACTGGCCGTCAACGGTTGCGGGCCCGGCCAGCGGAACAAAATGCAGCCCCACAGCATCGGCCGGTCGGTCGTCCGGCGGAACCCAACCTTTGAGCGTGGGTGAAAACGGCTCATCGCCAAAGGTGCGGGTCTCGAAGTGCAGGTGCGGCGGCCCCATCCCGGTTTCGCCGCTGAAGGCGACAACCTGCCCTTTCTTGACCGGGAAATCGGTCGGCCCGAAGTTCTGGTCATAACCATAGCGACGGCCGTGTTTCTTGCGCTGGGCGGCAACCCAGGCATCGAGTTGCGGCGCAAAGTGGTCCAGATGCCCGTACACCACGCGCGTCTGCAGCGTGGGATGATCGATGTACAGGGCGTTGCCGAAACCGCGTCGCTCGACCTTGATGCGCGAGACGAAGCCGTCGTCGACGGCGACGACCGGCCACCCGGTCGAACCACGGGTCCTCATGTCGATGCCGGTGTGCAATCGCCCACCCCGATACTCGCCAAAACTTGCACTGGCACCAATCTCGATCGTCAACGGCCACAACGGTTTTGAACCACCGGCCGGCTCGGCACCTGCCAGGGGAACGGCCAACAGCGTAAGGATCAGGACAACCACCCACGGTCGACGCATGCGGACGACCTCCTCTCACAAACCAGCCCGATCAGGGACCGAACGCCCCGATTTGGCCGCCACCTTCGGCCGCATTCAACAACGACGACGCACTGGCGAGATGGTAATCGAACGGTTGCCCGCCAACGAAGACCGGGTCCACGTTTTGCACCCCTGCCCCCATCTGATCGCAACCCTGACAGGCCGCAAAGAAGCCATAGATGTTGGTGTAAGGGTAACTGCGACCGGGTCGATTGTCGGTCAATCCATAACCATGCCCGGGATGATCGCGGTTGACGATAATGAGGTTTCGCAAGACCGGTGCCGTCGCGGTGTTGTCGACGAGAACGCCCTCCGGCGCATCGAAGGTAATGAAACGAAGGTCTCCACCGATGCCGCCCAGTTTGAGCGCCTGATACGAACCCGCACCAACGCCATTGCGCACGACCGGCGCGGTGACGTCGGCAATCAGCAGCGCCTGACGCCGCGTCTCGCGCACATCGAAGTCGCGCAAATGCAGGTTCCGGTTGCTGTTGCAGTCGATGCCGACTTCGGCGCTGTTGACCACAATCGCCGACAAGCGGCAGTCGACGGTGTTCGAGAAGCGAATCCCGGTCGTGCAGTCTCTCGCGATCACCCCCGACACCGTGGCGTTCGTCGTCTGCATCAGGTGCAGTCCGATTCCGCACGTATTGAACGTGAGACTGGCGAGAGTTCCC
>CAZADH010000295.1:2107-7417 GCA_964483805.1 uncultured bacterium | reverse complement strand
ATGGCGGCAAACGCCCACTGCGCCATCCGTGGCGGGCGGCTCCACAAAAAGGTGCACGAGCGTTGTCGATTCTGCGAAAATCAGGTAAGATTGCGTATCGTATTTGGATGATGCGTTGCCAGGCGAATCAGTGTTCCGCCGCGAGTGACGGAACGAACAAATCAATCTAAGGGAAGGTACACAAGAAAATGGCGAGTCTGAGTGCCCTGTTGAAAGAGATCAAGAGCTACAAGACCAAGATGTTCGGCAAAGACTTCCTCCTCACCTGGGAAAAGTCGACCGACGAGTTGAAGCAGATCCTGGCGGTGGCCAACACGCTCAAGCTCATGCGCAAAGAAAACATCTCGGCCCGCGTTTTTGATTCCGGGCTGGCCGTGTCGCTGTTCCGCGACAACTCGACCCGCACGCGGTTCTCTTTCGCATCGGCCTGCAACCTGCTTGGCCTCGCGATTCAAGACCTCGACGAAGGCAAGTCGCAGATCGCTCACGGCGAGACCGTGCGCGAGACCGCGAACATGATCTCCTTCCTGTCTGAAGTAATCGGCATCCGCGACGACATGTATCTGGGAGCCGGCAACACCTATATGCGCGAAGTCGGCGAAGCCCTCGACGACGGCGTCGAGCAGGGCGTGTTGCCGCAGCGGCCGGCCGTGGTCAACCTGCAGTGCGACGTCGATCATCCGACCCAGTCGATGGCCGACCTGGCGTGGCTCGTCGAGTACTACGGTGGTCTCGACAAATTGAAGGGCAAGAAGATCGCCATGACCTGGGCCTACTCGCCCAGTTACGGCAAGCCGTTGTCGGTGCCGCAAGGCATCATCGGCCTGATGACCCGCTTCGGCATGGATGTCCGCCTGGCGCACCCCGAGGGATACAACCTGATCCCCGATGTCGTGAATGTCGCCAAGAAGAACGCCAAAGACAGCGGCGGCAAGTTCACCATGAGCACGAGCATGGAAGAAGCCTTCAAGGGCGCCGACATCGTCTATCCGAAGAGCTGGGCGCCGTATTCGGTCATGGGCAAGCGCACCGAATTGTTGCGCAAGAAAGACCACGACGGTCTCAAAGAACTCGAGAAGAAGTGCCTGGCCAACAACGCCAAGTTCAAGAACTGGGAATGCACCGAGAAGCTGATGAAACTGACCAACAAGGGCAAGGCGCTCTACATGCACTGCCTGCCCGCCGACATCACCGACGTGTCGTGCAAAGCCGGTGAGGTTGCCGCCAGCGTATTCGATCGGTATCGCATCGACACCTACAAAGAGGCGGGGTACAAACCCTACATCATCGCGGCCATGATTCTCACCAGCCGCTTCAAAGACGTGCATGGCTTGCTGGCCAAGCTGGTCAAGCAGGGCAAAGACCGCATCATCTGACGCACAACTGACGCGCAACGCGCGTCGATCGGGCGACGGGCTGCTCACAGCGTGGGCGGCCCGTCGCGCTCTTAACCCGGCCGACAGTGGCGCGTCAGTTCCGGCGGGTCAGGCTGCCGGCGACCTCGTGATAGCAATAAGTTGTATTGACGGCGGCGGGTGGTCGTGCCGTCACACCGGGGCAAAAAGGGCCAGCGTCAGGCCAACAAACACCGCCGCGCCCAGCGACAGGGCCACGAGCCGGCCGAACTCCTTGCTGCCGGTCGTCATCGCCATCGTGCTCTTGACGATGGCGTTCGACACGACGGCAATGGTGATCGCCATGACCCCCACCGGCCGCAGCAGTGAGCCGTCCTTGCCCTGCTCGGCCACCGACATGGTGATGGCGTCGACGTCGGCGAGCCCCGAAATTGCCGCGGCCAGGTAGATGCCGGCGTTGCCCAGGTAGATCTTGGCGACCTTCGAAATCACGATGATGACGAGAAAGAAGGCGGCAAACCACAGGGCGGGACCGAGCGCAAACGGGTTCTTCAGCTTCACCTGGCCCTCCCGCTCCGTCGTTCCGGTCACCTGTTCGCGCGACGCACTCACCCAGAGTGCGGCCGCCGCCACGATCGCCGTGACGGCCATCCCGCCGAGCGACCAGGCCAGCATCTTGGCCAGTGCAATATCGAGTATGGTTACCATGATCAACACGCGCACAAACGATGTCGCATTGGCCACCACCGTCGAGAAGGCGCAGATCGATTTTAGTTGTGGTGCGGCCTTCGACTCGGCGGCCATCGCGGCCGTGACCGCCGTCGACGAAGTCAGCCCGCCGAGCAAGCCGGTCAGGCCGAGACCTTTCTGCGCTCCGAGCAGACGGGTCAAAAAGTAGCCCACGAAACCGATGCCCGAGATCAACACGACCAGACAACCCGTTTTATACGGATTCACGGCCCCGAGCGGATCGAGCGCGCGATTGGGCAACAGCGGCACGACAATGAGAATAATGACCAGAAACTTGAGCGTGTCGGTTATTTCGACCCGGCGCATCTTGCGGATGGTCGAGTGCATGAACCGCTTTGAACTCAACAGCACCGTCATCACAACCCCGAGAAACGCCGCCAGATGCGGCTCCGAAAAGCAAAGCGATCCGAGGACCGCGGTGCCGATAGCGGCCACCTCTGTCGTGATGCCGGGGCTGCGCACCACCGTGCTCCAATACAATATCAATACAATTCCGATCACCCCCAGCAGCGTGACCGGGCCGGCCAAGGGCATCTGCTGACTCGCCATCGCGCCGGCAAAACCGACCAGCGACAACGAGGCGAACGTGCGCACGCCCATGGTTTCGTCGGCGTCGGCGACCGGTGCCGCCGCCTTGCCCTCGGCCGACGTCGCCCCGGTGGCCTGCAAAGCCGCCACGGTATCCGCCGCCTCGGCAGCCTCAACCGTTCTTTGCCGGTTTTCGTCGTCGGGCTCGTTGACCACGCTGCGTTCGAGGCCGATCAAAACGCCAATGCCCAGTGCATACGCCGCCCGCACGGCGAAATCGGTGTTCAGTTCCATGGTGGACTCCCGCAGTGTTTCTTGGGCAATGTCCTCAGGTTATCGAGGGTCGTGCTGATCGACGCGTGCCCCGATGGCGACGCCTCGACGCCAACAATGGGGCCCGGCCCTCACAGATAACCGGCCAGAGCGCGGCGCCGGCCCACTTCTTCGTTCAACTGTTGCTCGGCGCGTGCCACGAAGGCGCGGTACCCCGCCTCGAATTGCTTCACCAGCGTTGCCGGCACCACGCCCTCGAGCTGGCGGACCGACGAGAACATGCCGATTTCGGCGCGCCGGGCGGCGATCTGTGCCGCGTAATCGCCGGCCAACTTGCGATTCGCCTCGGCGTCGCCCGCCGGCAGAAACGCTTCGAGATGCCAGGCGAGGCGGTCGCGGTCGGCGTCATTGAGATCGAGCGTGTATCCCTGAGCGTTCGCAACGACGAGCGGTTGCAGCACGGCTTCGATCAGCGGAGCGCCGGCCTCGATGCGGTGGCGTTGCGCAGTTTTCCACTGGTCCCACGCGTTCCGTGCCAACTGGTAGTCCTGGCGCGGCAGCTTGCCGACGAGGAACGCTTTGCGGGCCAGGTAGTACCTTTTGTATTGCTCGATCGCCTCGGCCGAGCGGATCGTGTAACACGTGTACTCGAGCATGATGCGCCGAATCGTCGCGGCGTATTGCGGATTGTTGCGCATCAGAGCACCCACGAGATCGAACAGCGTCAGCGGTGCGCTCTGGCTCATCGTGTGAAACATCACCCGCATCGGTTCGCGCATGTTCGCGTTGCGCAACATCGTGTAGAGCAGACTCGCGACCACGCCCTCGGTCGACAGGTCGGTACTGCCCGCATCGAGTTGCCCGTCCTTCACCCGGCCATCGGCCGCGAAGATGTAACGATTGCGCGAAGCCAGCAGTTGCCGGCGGCGATACACCGACTGCGCGAAAACCAGAGCGTCGCGACGAATGCCGGGACCGTTGCGCACACCAAACTCGCGAGGATAACGCTCTCCGAGCCACAACTCGCCCGCCTCGGCAAACCCTTCGCGAAAGGCCAGGGCCGGATCGGTCTCGACCGGCGAATCATGGGCCCCGCTTGGTTCTCCGAGAATCTGGAAGTAAAGGTAGCGTTCGCGGTACAACTCTGCCTGAATTGCGTGGAAGACCTCGTGACACAGCATTGGCACGAGCACGCCTGCGGAGGCCATCTCGGCGACCCCGAGCACCGCGCCACCAGGAACGCGGAGACGGTCCAGTTGCAGCAATTGCGCCGCCTCGGTCGACGACCGACCGGTCGTCCGCTGGATCCGCACCGGAATCAACGCCGTCAGGCCGGCACCGGCCGCCGCGCACTCGGTGCCCGTCGCGCCGTCAACCAACCAGACCGGCAACGGAGCACGGGGTGCAATCCAGGGCTGGCATGGCGCCGGACCCATTTTTCGCGCCATCCCGTGGAGACTGAGGGCTTCGGCCCAGGCCCGACTGCCCGCCAGAATGGTGCGCACGGAATCGACGGTCGGGTCTTCTCCGGCCGGGACCTCGCGGAAAGCGAAAGCCCGCCCGCCCGGCACCTCGAGGATCTTCACGCCGTCGAGTGAACGCACTGCTTTCCCGGCCTGCGCCGGAACCGGCTTGACGAAGACCCAGTCTTGGGCCAGGACGGCAGGGGCAAACGACAACAGGAAGGCACAGAACACCAGGAGCCGTCGTAACATCGCTATCTCTCCCGAATTGATCGCTACCGTATCATGGTGCCACGGTCGCAACACAAAAGCCAGTCGGAGAGTTCGGTCGATGGGAACGCGACCCTGCCGGTTGAGATGCCAGTCTCGCGCAGCGCAATGGGACCGTCAGGCGGTTGCTGCCCGAAATGGGCCGATACGTCAGCTCTTCGTCAACGTGACGTCGAGGGTGTGCCAGTTCTCGGTGAAGAAGCCGGCGCCGTCGAGGCGGAACAACTCGGCCGAAACCACGGTGCGGATGCGGCGCATGAACTCATCGCGGTCTTGGTTCAATACAATGTAATCATACGACCACGCGTGGGCGATCTGCTCGCTCACCCGCTGCAGGCGACGATCGAGATTCGTTTCGGGTTGGCGGGCGAGAATGCGCTTCGACAGTTCTTCGATCGAGGGCGGCATGACGAAGATGCCGATCACCTTGCGCCGCGAAATCGAACGCAACCGGTGAAACCCGTTGAAATCGAGTTCGACCAGCAGATGACGACCGTCGTCCTCGGCATTGATCAGGCACCGCGGTGAGCCGTACAGTTCGTCGTTGTAGGTGCGCGTGAACTCGAAAATCTCTTTCTGGGCCACCAGCTCGTAGAACCGTTTCTCATCGACATAATGATAGTCTTTGCCCGGGCGTTCGCCCGTGCGCGGCGCCCGGGTCGTGTAGGTCG
>CAZADH010000295.1:1495-2097 GCA_964483805.1 uncultured bacterium | reverse complement strand
GGCGACCGCGAGATGGTCGGGCTGAACTCGCGCTCGATCAGATCGAGCGCCGTACCCTTGCCCGAACCACTGGGTCCGGAGATGACAAAGAGCAAAGGCTTCGGTTTCATGCCGGGAAGAACGTCGTTTTTCGTCATGGTGCAGTCCCCACATTTTGTCGCCGGGCTCGTCGCAACAGCGAGTTGTCGGCATCACTTATTGCACAAACCGGCGGTCAACGCAAGACCCGAAAACTGGCCTGAACGAGATTGCGGGCAATCCCAGTGTTCTGCGATTACGTTGTATGTCGATGCGATCTCGTCAGGCTTCATGGCAAGGCGATCAGACGGTGTAGCGCTTGTGCCAGCTCGGCGGGAACGTCAGCTTGTTGCCGTAGACGAAGCGAATGAGCTGCCCGTGGTGCTGCACCTCGTGTTCGAGCAGATCGAACGCCAACTCCTGTTGTGCCGGCGTCAACCTCGCGAAATCGAGGGCGGCGAGTCGTTCGTGGCTGGCGGCCAGTGCCGCCAGCACGGCGGCTTTCTCCCGCGGAGCTTTCAGCGAGCAGGCGAAGCCCTGCCACGCGCCGGCAGCGATGGCCTCGAGATAGCTTTCTCGCGCGC
>CAZADH010000295.1:0-1485 GCA_964483805.1 uncultured bacterium | reverse complement strand
CGACGACGCACCAGATCTGGCCGGCGATCCGATTTGCCGGTAACGCCGGCAGATCGAGGGCCAGGGCCGATTCATCCAGGTGGGTGACGAGGTCGTGCGTGAGGGCAAAACAGCGGTCGAGTCGTGCTTTCAGTTGTGCAGTCATGAGTGCCTCCCTGGTTTCGCGGGCATTCTACACCGCCTCGGAAGGGTTGGTAAAACCGGCGCCCCGGCCTATCTCGCCGCCCTGCGGTGGGATGGCACGCCGACGGGATTCATGCAAATTGCGCTGCACGTGCGGATCAACGTGCGACGTCAGGCCGGTGAGGAGCACCCGGAACGGCTACGACAAGAACCTCCGAAATCGGTGCCGTGCCTGGTTTCGAGGATTTGTTGGGATCGTAGGCAATCAGTGGTAAGATGATCAAAGTCTGATTTCTCCTGGAGGTCCGGGTTTTGTCGGACGATCTTTTTGAACAATTGCTGGCGCGGCTCCGTTCTCCTGACGAGAACGAGCGCGTGGCCGCCATCCAAGGGCTGCTCGAACTGAAAGACCGGCGGGCGGTCGATTTGATGCCGCCTCTCGTCGAGCTCGAACACGTCGGCGAGGTACGGTTCCAGGCTCGGCGTGCCTACTATCTGCTGCGCGACGTTGTTCCCGACGACCCGGAGTTCCCTTTCCTGGCGCTGCCCGACGGCATCGCCATCGATGATCTGCTTCGGTTGCTGCAAGACGAAAACCCGCGGCTGCGCACCGAGGGGGTCAAGCTTGCCGAACGGGTCGAGCCCGGCACCATCGCCGCGGTTCTGCGCACCATCGTCGAAAAAGAACCGTTGCCTCAGTTGCAGGCGGCAATGTTGGGGATTCTCGGTCGCGTGGGCAACCGCAACGACATCCCGATTGTTGCCGCATTTCTCAAACACGATGACCACGTCATGCGGGTCAAGGCCATCGAGGCATTGGCGGCAATGCACGAGACCGATGCGCTCGAATACATCGTGCCCCACTATCAAGACCCCGACAAAGACGTGCGCGAGGCCACGGCCAAGGTGTTTCAGGCGCGCGGGAGCGCCGAACTGCTCAAGGTCCTGCGCAGCATGTCGACCTCGACCAACGACGCCTGGCGCGACGCGGCCATCTTCACGCTGCAGCGGTTCAAAACCCCGGTTGCCGCCAAGATCCTTGCTTTCATGGCCGCCGAGGAGCCGCAACCCGAGTTGCGGGCCAAGGCGCGCACCGGGCTCGAACTCATGGCCAAGGGCGACGATACGGCGCGCCAACTGGTGCAGGCCCTCGTCGCCGAAGAAGAACGCCGCGCCGCCGAAGACGCGGTGTTTGCCGCCGCCGCAGCAGCCCAGGCCGGTGGCGGCGGGGCGACTCCCGCGGCCGGGCAGCCGGGCGCGCCCGGCACACCGGCGACCGGCGCTCCCGCTGCCGGCGCTGCGCCGGTTCCCAAACTCGACATCATGGTCGTCCCGGGTCTGCCGCCGAGGCTGGTGCGCGAG
>CAZADH010000294.1:0-7447 GCA_964483805.1 uncultured bacterium | reverse complement strand
AAGCGGACGCCCCGCCGACTCGAGAATGCGCGCAGTTGCGGTGCGGGTCGCCTGCAACGTTCGCAGCATGAACGACCGGACCTGCTCGGGCTGCAAACGGGTCTGCGCCCACTCCATGGCGCGCCCCACCCGACCCAACAGATCCTGGGCCTGGCCGACAACCTGAGTTTCAGCTTGTGCAGATGTTGTATTGCTCATTTTCGGCCCCCCGGGCGAAGACTGAAGTTGGTCGTATCGTCGGCACTGTCGCCGTGCCGGGCGACGACCCGCAGGTTGCGCGGCTTGTCGAGGGTGAAGCGCACCACCGCCGATTTGCCGCGAACCTGGCCGTCTGCCGCCGCACCCACGAAAACGGCATCGGTGCCGCTGTACGGCTTGCCGTTTTCATCGACGATCTGCCACACCGTGCCGGCATCATCGGAATCGAGCGGCACCTCTTTGTTCTCGGTGATCACCACCACCGAACGACTGTTCCGGCGGGCCTTGGCCGACGAACCGCTGGCGGAACCGGAGCCGGAGCCGCCACCATCGCCCGATCCACTGCCCACTTCAGAGCCGGGACCGGAGCCCCCGTCGCCCGACCCACCCGCCGAGGCGCTTCCGGCCGACGAACCAATGCCGTCGCCCGACCCCGCGCCACCCGCGCCGCTGCCCTTACCGGACCCGCGTCCGCTGCCTTTGCCGGGAAGCGAACCTGAGCCGGAACCCTTGCCGACAGCCGATCCGACACCAGCCGGTGAACCGACGCCGGCGGGAGACCCGCCGCCGCCCGGTTCGATGCCGTGGCCAGCACTTCCCAACCCCGGCAGACCGCTGCCGGTACCGGGCACGGCGCTGCCGGCGCCCGGCGCACCACTGCCACCACCAGGCACCTGGCCACCTTGCTGCCCACCACCGGGTTGCCCGACACCGGACTGGCCACCGCCCTGCGGCACGCCGCCTTGGTTGCCGCCGGGTTGTCCGACACCGGGTGTTCCACCGCCGGCCGGGCCGCCCCCGCCGGCGGGGCCGCCGCCACCTTGCGACCCGCCCGCCATGCCGGACTGCGACTGCCCCATCCCCGGTTGCGGCTGGCCAAACATCGGCGGGAAGCGCATGAATCCACGCGTCAGGATCATCCAGAGAATGATCAGGGCCAGGAGAATCGCCAGCCACTTCACCCAACCGTACCAGCGCTTCGGTGGCAGTTCTTCGGGTTTCTTCGGGGCCGGTTTCGGCGCCGGTTTTGCCGCCGCCTTCGGCGGTTCCGCCGGCTTGGCCGCCTCGTGTGGTTTGGCCGGTTCGACTGGTTTCGCCGGTTCTGCCGGCTTGGCAGCAACCTCGGTTTTCGGCTCGGCCGGAAGCGGTGGTGGCGGGGCGGGTGGAGTTGGTGGGGGTGCCGTTACTGCTACTGCCGCCACGGGTGCGGCCGCGACCGTGGGTGGCGGGGCGACCCGGCGCACCTCGGCGATGAACCCCTGCCAACCCGCCGCCTCCTCACTGCGATTGCCGTCACCGGGGCCGTCGCGCACCATGCCCCAGTTGGTCAGAACCGGTTTGCCGTCTAATACATACACGGTATTGAGATCGGGAGCGACACACAACGTGCGGACAAAGCTCGCGTAGTCGCGTGACAACGGGTTGTTGCGATCGGCATTGGCGCTGAACTGCTCGAGTTTCTGAAACGCCGCCACCAGCGTTTGACCGACCACCGTCTGCTCGTCCTGGGGCAGGTCGGTAAACCGCACCGGGGTGCCGGGCAGGTCGGTCAACCACTTGATCTCGTTGGCATCGGCAATATCGGACGTATCGGGCAACGGGTTGGCAAACAGCGTGTTCAACTGCCCCGACGCATCGATCTCTTTCAGCACCGCCAGCAGGTTCGCATAGAACCGATGCACCGGTTGGTTGCGAAAGATCGCGGGTTTGAACCCCCGGCTCAATGTGGTGGCTACGATACCCATGCGTTTTCTCCTCTACCGGTGGTATGGGGGCGCATTGCCATGCGGGGGCGCATCGCAATGCGCCCCGACGACGACGACGGCGACAGCGACGGGGGTCGGGATGGGGGTTGCGATCATGTCAACACCTGGGCCAGGCGCACCACCTGGTCACCCTGCCGGCGCACGACCAGGAACGAACGCATCTCGCGCACGGTGCGGCCGCCCGATCCACCCTCGGCAACCCTCTCGTGGTGTTGCGCGTCGAACGGCTCACCCTCGTGAGAAAGAAATACATAGTATTCGCTCGCCGCCGACAGGAAAGCCGCCGCAGCCTTCAGCAGTTGGCGCCGGCTCGAGAACGTCAACCCGGCCAACTGAGCGAGGAAGCGATCGCCGAGGGCGTTGAGCGTGAACAGACGCTGTTCCGGGGTGCCATGTCGCAAGGTCTGGCCCAGAGGGAAGACGCCGAGCACGGCCGCCGTTGCCGGCCCAATGAACTCGGGAACATCGACGGCGGCCAGGGCGGCGCGGAGTGCGGCCGCATGCTCACGTTCGGCGGCACCAATCGCGACGGCATCGAACACCCGCAGAACGGTGTTTGCCGACAGCGCATCGGACGACGACACCGCACCAGGTGTTGCCTCGGCCGTGGGGTCGACCGGAACAGTCTCGATCTGCGGCACCACAAAGCCCGGCATGGCCGCACCGTTGGGACTGCCGTTGAACGCCGGCAACCCGGGCGGCATCAACGTTGCCGGTCGGGCCCCCGCGCCATGCCCGGCCCGTGCTGTCTCAGTGCTGTCGGGCAGTGGCGGCGGAAACGGCGGCAACGTGCCGCCGCCGTGGCCGGCAGCGACCTGCGGCGCCACCCCGACGACACCGCACGACGCAGCGGCGAGTGCTTCACGCACCCGCAGCGACCACCCGGGACCCCACAACTGCAGCAACGCCCGCACCTCGACCAACTCGTCGGCCGTCAGCGGTTCGCACGAAAGCGGCGCCGTGCCGGCCGCCGGCACCGGTCCTTCCCCGGCCGCACCCGCCGACGGCGTCGACACGCTGGGAAACGGAAACTGAAACAGATCACCCGGTTTGCTCATGAACGGCCTCCGGTCACAGGTCGAAACAGCCGGTGTCGAGCCAGTATTGCTCGTGCACCAGACTGCGCAGCCGCAGGTTGACGACACCACGTTCGAGGGTGCGCCCCTGGGCGTCTTGCGCCTTGGTCAGGGTGAGCGCCTCCTTGACTTTGGCGTCGCGGCGAAAACATACTTTGTATGGACCCGGCAACGCCGCCTTCTGGGCATCGATGCGCACTTCGTAGAGCGGATTGACCAGGCACATCTCGGAATCGATGCGCCGCGTGCCGATCAACGCCGGTTTCGCCAGATCGATCTCGGCCTCGTCGCCCTTCGCACCGGGGAACAGCAACCGGTCGAGCGTCATGACTTCGGGGCTGAATGTGCCGACGAAGCACTCGCGCGCCTCGATGACACTGCGATCGACCCGCAGACTCAACCCCTCGAGACGATTGAGTTTCTCGGCAAACAACCACACGGCGGCACCCACCACGCACGCGGTCTTGGGATCGCCAATACCACCGCCGGCCAGCGCGAACGGATACCAGTCGCCGACCGCGAACCCCTTGAGACCGACAATGCGGTCGGGCACCACCGGCATGAACCGCACCAACAGCTCACGAATCGCCGGCAGCGACGAGGTGCGGCCGGCCAGGATCAGCGCATCGCAATCGAACTGGCCGATGACCTCGGCATACGCACGCAATACAGTCTCCATGACATTCGCCACCACGGCGTTGATGCGCCGCCGCGACAACAGCCACGGAATCTCGGCCAGCGTCAGGGTCACGCCGAACTCCCGGCGCATCGACTCGGTGAAGAAATCGAGCACCCGGGCACTGGGTAACCGTTGCCGAAAGAAAGCATCGAAACGCACCTCGAGACTCGCTTCGTCGCCATCGGCCTCGGCAAACGCCAAGAACTGATGAGCCATCGGGATCCAGACCTGGCGGTTCAACTCGGCCTTCAAATCGAGAAACGCCTTGTCGCGACCGCCCTTACCGGGGCCGAAGAACGTGCGCAGGTCATCGAGCGAGAACCCGGGCTTGCGCGCCGCCGCCTGCTCGAAAATCTGGCGCAAGATGACCTTCTCGATCACCCGCCGCGCGATCTCGTCGCCGGCCACGGTGAACCCTTCGGCGAACAGCATCTTTTGTATGACAGCGCTCGGGTCGGCGCCACCCGAAGCGTATTCGGCGATCATGAAGTCGGCCGTACCGCCACCGATATCGATGCTGGCGAGGCGCAGGCTCGACCCCCGCGCGCCCGCAGCATCGGGGCGTTGTCGCCCAAGGGTCTCGATCGCCAGGCGCGCATCACCCAGGAAGCGATGCCGCACCTCGCCATAGAGAAACGTCAACTGGCTGCACGTCGCTTCATCGAAATCGAAGTGCAGTTCGGGTTTCGTGTCGGCCGGCCAACCCCACGCGTGAAAAAACAGATCCACCGCCGCCTGCACCCGTTCGCGGTAGATCGCTTTCTCGGGGCGCGACATCCCGCACGGGCTGGTGACGACCACAGTTTTGAGCGCCCGCCGGGCCAGCCGATGCCCGCGAAACTTGCGATAACGCAGGCTGTTGATCTGCGCGTAGACATGGTTGAGCAACTCGAGGATGACGAAGGTCATCATCGCCGTCGGCGGATAGCGCGGTTCGAACGGCGGCGTGGCCGCGTCGCCCTTGAATGCCCCCGCTTCGTCGAGGAACCTGAGGAACGGCGCCTGGATCTTCACCCCCAGGCCGCTGCCGTCGACGATATTGAAATACCAGGGGTACGGGTGCGCCTGATCGTCCCACAGGTAGCGTTTCGGGCTCGACAGACCGGTGTCACCGACCTCGGCCGTTTCCATGCGCGCCGCTTCGTTGCCCAGTCGCACGATGCTCGGCCACGGAAACCCCTTGCCCGCATGCGGCACCGGATTGTCGACCTCGCAAAACAGCGGCGGCGCAAAACGGAACGTCGTATCGAACGGCTCGGTGTAGATCTCGCCCGGGCGCCGCAGATCCCGGATCTCGAGTTTCTTCGCCGCGTCGAGATCGATCGGTCGGCCGGGCTCGCACTCGGCCAGAATCCCACACGCGCGGCTGTTGCCCAGGTCGAGCACCAGGTGCACATCGACGCCGTCGCCCTCAGGCGCCATCAGCGTGACCTCGGGCAGCAACTCGGCGATGGAAGATACGCTGCACCCAGGTCAGCAACGTGGGTGACTGCCAGAAACCGGGCGCAGCGAGGTTCGGCGCGAAGGCCAGGCCGACGTCGTCCTCGCGAAACCCGAACTGGTCGCCCATGGGTGTCGATGACGGTACGCTGGGGCGCACCGTGGTGTCGACGACGAACGTGCAGCGAAATACATCGTCTTCACGTGCCAGCGGCGGCCGGTCGATGAACAACCGGATCCAGTCGGCGCTGCGCGACGGTGAGGCACTGCCCCCCGTCTTGCGCGCGTACGGCAACGGCAGCCACTTGCGCATGCAGGCCGCCAGGGCATCGGCGAAGGTCACCGCCACGCGACCGGTATCGGTCAGCGGTTGACCATCGACGGTCGTCATGTTGGCGATCGCCGCTTTCCCTTGCTGCAGACTGTAACTGCCGTTGGCCGCCTTGAGCACCCGGAACTCCCAGCTCTTGCCCAGCAGTTGCGGCGTGAAACGACGGTCCTGTTCGGGGGTATGAAACGACAACCCCGTGGACGCGATGAACTCGATCTTGTCCATGGCTTACTCCTTGACCTGCGGAGTGTTTGACGTTGTATTGCTGTTGTCGGCGATTTCGCCGGCCTCCGGTTCGGGATCGCCATCACGGATGGTCGCCCCCCGCAAGCCATCGCGGACCGGCCAGTAGAGCACGACCCCGAGCAACAACCACAGCGGGCTGCCCGACAGGGTGAAAAGGAACGCCAACTCGGCGGCCACGATGCCGCACCACAGCAACAGCCAGTGATCGGTCGTCCGCACCTCGGTCGGGGTGTTGTTGGTGGTGGTTGCGGTTTCGTTCATGGTATCGGTCTCCTGTTCATTCCTCGAGGCGGGCAATGAGGTCGCGTGCTTCGGCCGATCCGGCGGCGGCGGCACGTTGCAGATAGCCGCGGGCCAGCTTGGCGTCGGCGACCACACCGAGGCCGCGCAGGCACATCTGGCCCAGTTGCAGCAGTGCCCCGGCGTGGTTCTGGTTTCCGGCCTGGTCGAGCAGGGCGATGCCCTGACGGACATCCTGCTTCGCCCCACGACCTTGTAAATACAACATACCCAATTGATATTTTGCCTCGACGTGGCCCAATTCGACGGCCCGTTTCAGCTTCTCGACGGCAATACCGGGGCTGGCCATCAAACCCTGGCGCCCGGTCAGATAGGCCATGCCCAGGCGGAACATGCCCTCGGCCTCACCCACCGGCACCGGTTCGGCAGGCGGGCGCGGCGGCGGTGCCGCAACACCAGCACCACCCGTCGATGCTCGCGCCGGCGCCACCGGTGCGGGGGTGACAGGGGCGACGGCCTGTCCACCACCGGGGATCGGCAGCGGCGGCGGAGCCACGTGACCGGGCACCGAGGTCGGCTTCGCGGGCGGGTCGTTTGCACTGCGCGAAACTGACGCTTCGCGCCCCCATCCGTGGGGCAACGGGGCACTACGCGCATCGTGCGCGGGCGGCACCGGATCAACCTGGCCCAGCCCCGCATCGCGCGAAGCCGCCACACCACCTCCGACCGTTGTCGCCGGCCGGGAATCACGTGCCCCCGTTCCGGTCGTCGCGGCGTCTGCCGCACCGGGCACCCCGTTGGTCGTGGTGGCGGTGGTCGCACCGGTCTTCGTCTCGGCCTGTGCCCAACGGTGAAACGGCGGCTCGGGTGGTGCGACCTCGCGCACGACGACGGGGGCGAGTGCCTCGGGTGCCGGTGTTCCGGCTTCCGGCACGCCTTTCCACCAGGCCCGGGCGACCCCGATGATGCGGCCGTCTTGACATACAACTTCAATACCGAGCGGCGTGGTTGGGGCGGCGGGTGCGAACTTTGCCGCTGCACCTGCAGCGACGCCCGAGGTTCCCGGCGCGGCAGCCGATGCTGCGGCAGCCGGTGCTGCGGCAGCCGGTGCTGCGGCAACCGGTGCTGCCGGCCGCGCAGGCGCATGGGTTGGCGCGTTGCCGGGCGGGGCCGCACGGGTTGCGGCGCTGGTCGGGGCAACCGCCCCGCGGACCGGCGCGCTCGTCAGTCCCATCGCCAGGGCCCAGCTTTCGATGGTCCAGAGCGCCAGCTCGAGCGGCACCCCGGCACACTGTTCGAACTCGCGGGCGACCTGACCGATGGCGGTCGCCGCATTGGCACCTTTGGCGCGCGCGTGCAGCACCCACGGCGAATGCTCGCGCAGCGAGCGGGTCAGGGCCTGGGTTTCGGGCGTGGGTCCACCGGCCACCTTGACCAGCTCGGCATCGAAACGGCCGACGTTGGTCAACAG
>CAZADH010000293.1:0-7552 GCA_964483805.1 uncultured bacterium | reverse complement strand
CCGACGTGTTGATCGAAGTGGGTAGCAAGAGCATCACCCGTGAGGAGTACGATGCGACCGTGGCCGAGTTGCCGCCGCGCGTGCGCAGCCAGGTTGAGACTCCGCAGGGCCGCGTCCAGTGGTTGAAGCAGATGGGCGATCTCCAGTTGTTGGCCACCGAGGCCGAGAAGCGTGGCGTCATGGCGAAGCCGGAAGCCCAGAATCGGCTGCGTGAGCTGACCGTCCAGGTTCTGTCGCAAGGTTATGTGACCGAGCAGATGAAGAAAAACGGGCCCGATGAAGCGGCGGTCAAGGCTTACTACGACAAGCATCCCGACGAGTTCAAGGGTGACGACAAGTTCCACCTGTTCCAGATCACCATGGCCGACGCCACAGCGGCGGCGGCTCTCAAAAAAGAGATCGATGGCGGCAAGTCGTTCATCGATGCGGCCAAGGCCAGTTCGGTTGACACGTTCAAATCGAGCGGCGGTGACGCCGGGTTCAAGACCCGTGACGAGATGCCGGTGGCTCTGCAGTCGGTGCTCGATACGCTCAAAGACGGCGCCGTATCTGAAGTTTTGCGCGTCAACGATCAAGCGATGCTGGCGATGATCAAGGAGCGTGAAAAGGGGCAGACGCAACCTTTCGCCGAGGTCAGTGACCAGATCTCCAAGCACCTGCAGGGTCAGAAACAGAAAGAAGTCCTCGACAAACTGACGGCCGATCTGGGCAAAGAGTTCGGTCTCAAAATGAATGAAGACAAGTTCTCGTTGCTGGCCAAGCCCGAACTGACCGACGCCGACAATGCCGTCGAGTTGTTCACGGTCGGCACCGAGTCGGTGAAGGTCGCCTCGGTCGCCGAAGAGCTCGGCCAGATCCCGCCGTTCCTGCGGCCGCAGGTGCTTCAGGGCGAGGGCTTGCAGAAGTTCGTGCAACAATTTGTATTGCGCAAACTGCTGGCCGCCTACACCGAGAAACACTTCGACGAGATGGCCAAGGCTCGCCCCATGGCGGTCAAGATGGCCAACCAACAGGTGGCCGTCATGAGCCTGCTCGATGAAGAAGTGGCCAATCGGGTCAAGCTCGATGACGCCGCGCTCCAGGCCTATTACCTGGGCAACCCCGACAAATTCAAGCAGGCGGCGAAGTTCCGCGCCAGCCATATTCTGGTCGCCGACGAGGCGAGTGCCACCGCTCTGCTGAAGCAGATCGAAGGTGGGGCATCGTTCACCGAGCTGGCGAAGCAACATTCGACCTGCCCCTCGAAAGAGAAGGGTGGCGATCTGGGCTTCTTCGAGAAGGGCCAGATGGTTCCCGAATTCGAGAAGGCTGTGGCCGACAACGACGTGGGCAAGCTGGTCGGTCCGGTGAAAACCCAGTTCGGTTTCCACCTCATCCGGGTCGAAGAGAAGCAGAAAGAGGGCACCACGCCGTTCGAGCAGGTCAAAGAAGGCCTGAAGAAGCAGTTGACCGGTGAAAAGCAGAAAGAGGCGGTCGAGCAGTTCATGGAAGAATTGCGCAAGGCCACGCCGGTCAAAGAGCATCCGGAACGTTTGTAACAGTTGACCGGAAACTACTTCAACAAATATGAATGAATCGACCACCCGCGGCGGCGTGAAGCCGCTCGCGGGTGCTCAAAATAAACTTGGAGGGTTCGTAGCAACCGCCATGGAAATTGTCTACGTCTTGATAGGCGCTGTGGTCGGTCTGGTGATCGGCTACATCGTTAAAGGATACCTGGCACAGCGACGCGGCGAAGATGTCGAGACCGCGGCGCAGGCGAAAGCCGACGAGCTGCTCAAGCAGACCGAGGGACGCGTTCAGGCCGAGATCGAAAAAGCGAAAAAGGCCTGGAAGGAGCGCGAGGTCAAGATCAAGAAGCAGCAAGAGGCCGAGCAGAAAAAGAAGAAGCAGGAGATCGAACGCCTCGAGCGTCAGCTCGAGCACAAGATCGAACGCATTGACCAGAAGTCGGATGCACTCGAGAAGCGCGAAGAAAAGCTGCGCGGTCGCGAGACCGAGATCGACAAGCTCAAGGCCGACGGCGAGCAACTGCTCGAGCAGCAGCGCCGTGAACTCGAGCGCATCGCCGGGCTCTCACCGGAAATCGCCAAGGAAGAGCTGTTCAAGCGACTCGAGACCGAGCTCAACTACGATCTGGCGGTCAAGGTCAACGAGCACGAGAACCGCCTGAAAGAAACCTGTGATAAGAAGGCCCGCGAAGTGCTGGCCACCTCGATTCAACGGTGCGCCACCGATCACACCATCGATCCGTTGGTGTCCGTCGTCGAGTTGCCCAACGAAGAGATGAAGGGGCGCATCATCGGTCGCGAAGGTCGCAACATTCGCACCTTCGAGAATCTCACCGGTGTCGATGTCATCATCGACGACACCCCCGAGGCCGTGGTCCTGTCGGGGTTCGAGCCGATCAAGCGCGAAGTGGCCCGCACGGCCATGGAGCTGTTGACTCTCGATGGCCGTATCCATCCGGCCAAGATCGAAGAGATGGTCGAGAAGGCCCAGAAAGAAGTCTCGCTGCGGGTCAAAGAAGCCGGCGAACAGGCGGTTCTGGCGCTGGGTCTGCAGGGTGTGCCGCCCGAGGTCGTCGAGATCATCGGTCGCTTGAACTTCCGCACATCGTATGGACAAAACGTGCTGCAGCACTCGATCGAGGTGGCGACCCTGGCCAGCAACATGGCTGCCGAGTTGGGCGCAAACGCCCAGTTGGCGCGGCGTGCCGGGTTGCTGCACGACATCGGCAAGGTCATCGAGAGCGACGAGGGCAACCACGCCGCCCTGGGCGCCGATTTTGCCCGCAAGTTCAACGAGATCCCCAAGGTGGTCAATGCGATCGCCGCTCACCACGAAGATGTCCCGTTCGAAACCGTCGAGGCCGTGCTCATTGCTGCGGCCGACGCGATTTCGGCGGCGCGGCGTGGTGCGCGCAGCGAGTCGCTCGATGCCTACATCAAGCGGCTCGAAGGACTCGAGAGTGTGGCCACCAGCTTCAAGGGCGTGGCGCAGGCCTATGCAAACCAGGCGGGTCGCGAGATCCGCGTCATGGTCAGGCCGGAAGAGATCGACGACGTTGCGGCACCGAAACTGTGTCGCGACATCGTCAAGAAGATCGAAGCCGAAATGGAATACCCGGGACAGGTTAAAGTGGTCGTCATCCGCGAGACCCGAACCGCCGACGTGGCCCGTTAATCGGCTTCGCGAAGACCTCGGTCAAAATGGGGACAGACCCTAGGGTCTGTCCCCTTCGTTTGGAGGGTGCGTTTTATGCGGGTGATGTTGCTGGGGGATGTCTGTGGGGCGCCGGGGCGGCGGGTGGTGACTCGCTGGGTGCCGGAATTGCGCCGGCTGTGGGCGCTCGACTGGGTGGTGGCGAACCTCGAGAACATCACGCATGGCAAAGGCATCGGCCCGAACCATCTCGACGAAATGATGCGCGCCGGTGTCGATCTGGGGACGAGTGGCAACCACCTGTTTGCGCGTGACGACTGGGACACGTTGGTAGCCAAGGCGCCGTTGCTGCGCCCGCAGAATCTGGGCGGCGGGCGCTTGGCGGGGTCCGGGCTGCGGGTGCTCGGCGGCAACGGCAAACCGGCGCTGGCGGTGATCAACCTGTGTGGCCGTGTCTTTCAAGAACCGGCCGATTGTCCGTTTCACACCGCCACCGAACTGGTGAAGTCGGTGGCTGCGGGGGTACCGATCGTCGTCGATTTTCATGCCGAGGCGACCTCTGAAAAATTGGCATTGACGGCGCATCTCGACGGCAGAGTGGCGGCGGTCGTCGGCACCCACACGCATGTACAGACCGGTGATGAACGGGTCACCGCCGCCGGCACGGCTGTGCTCACCGATCTGGGCATGAATGGGGCTATCGACTCCGTGCTGGGCATCGATAGCGGTGTCGTGTTGCGGCGGTTCATCCATGCGAGTCCGGAGCCGTTTCGCGTCGCCGAGGGACTGGGGCGTCTCGAGGGTCTGGTCGTCGAAATCGATGGCATCCGGGCGACGCGCGTCGCGCGCGTGCGCCTGCACGAGAAGGCTGCGGCGGCCCCGACCGAGCCGCCGTGGTCGGACGGCAGCGGCTGGAGCGGTTGATCGGACGTCGTTCGGCGACGACGGCATATCCCGGAAGGGATGGCCCGGGGTACGCTGCAAGAGCGGGATGAAGCGCCAGATTCGGCCGTGGCATGCACGGCGTTGGCCTGTCGATGGCACCCGCACAACGTTGCACAGAAGTTTGCATTTCTCTGTCAAGATGGAATATACTCACAGGGTATTGTACCGAAGTATCGCGTATCACTCTTTCGCGGCATGGGGCCGCAGCAGTTCTAAACACCGCAGTAAAATGGAGAAGCGAGAATGAAGCGTTCAGCGGTTGCAGCATTGGTTCTGATGGTTGCGGTTTTTGTCGGCGCGGCCGGGTCGGTTTTTGCGATCGACTCGTTGGTGCGATTCGAGGGCGTGAACAAGGCCCAGATCATCGCCATGGCCAATAAAGGCGTCGACATCGCCCGGGTGGGTGACGGCTTCGTCGAGATCGTGGTCAACCAGACCGAGATGAAGAAAGTCGCCCGGCAGCATCCGAAATACAACGTGTTGATCGCTGACCTCGACAAATACATTGCCGGCATCATGTCGGCGCAGCGCGCTTCGGCGGCGCCGCAATACTTCACCTACGACACCATGGTCGAGACGCTCAAGGGGTACGTCGCGGCGAAGCCGACCCTGTGCAAGCTCGAGTCGATCGGCAAGAGCTGCGAAGGGCGCGACATCTGGGCGCTGAAGATCAGCAAGAACGTCAACGCCGATGAGAAAGAGCCCCGGGTTCTGATCATGGGCGCCCACCACTCCCGCGAGTGGATCTCTGTCGAAGTGCCGATGGCCACGCTGAAAGCGCTGGTCGAGGGGTATGGCACCGACGAGCGGCTCACCCGCCTGGTCGACACGCGCGAGATCTGGTTCGTGCCGATGGTCAATCCCGACGGCGTGACCTACAGCCAGACCAAAGAGCGCTACTGGCGCAAGAACCGCCGCAAGAACAGCGATGGCAGTTACGGCGTCGATCCCAACCGCAACTACGGTTATCAGTGGGGTGGGGCCGGCACGAGCAACAGCCCGGGCGCCGACACCTATCGTGGGCCGAGTGCCTTCAGTGAACCCGAGACCCAGGCGATTCGCGACTTCGCGACGAAGATGCGGTTCTCGGCCGACATCACCTTCCACAGCTACTCTGAATTGATTCTCTACCCTTGGAGCTACGCTTCGGGCGTTACGAATCCCGATCAGGCGGTGTTTGCCAAGTTCGCCGGCGAGATGGCCGCGTTCAACAAATACACGCCGCAAGAGAGTTGCGACCTGTATCCGTCCTCGGGCGACACCGACGACTTCATGTATGGTCAGCTCAAGAGCCTTTCGTTCACCTTCGAACTGGCCCGCACGTTCATCCCGCAGCCGAGCGAGATTGCGAACATCTGCGCCGCCAATGTGCCCGCGGTTCTGCATCTGATCGACAAGGCCGGCACGTACGGCCTGATCACGCCGCAGGGTGCCCAGAACATCAGCGAACTCGACACGCCGTCGGCCGTCGCTGCCCTCAACGACCTCGCTGCTTTCGCCAAGAACCATGACGCAGCGTCGGCGAGCCTCGAGGCGGTGCAGAAGGTTCTGGCACGGCGGGTGTTGGCCGAAGAGGTGGCTGGCAAAGACTCGACGCTGAGGGCGATCGAGAAGGCCCCGGCCGGTCAAGCGGTGACCAGCACGTTGAAGTTGGTCGCCCAGCGCCGCAAGTTCGAGCAGGTGCATAGCAATATCACGTATTGATGAAACCCGTGGCCCGTGCCGTGTAGGCGGGCAAACGAGAGAGAGCCGGGGCGAAAGCGATTTCCCCCGGTTTTTTCTGTACGCGGCGCGTGGTGCCGCAAGAACAGGCGAGGAGAACTGAGGTCATGAACCCGACCTGGGCGAAACTTGTGGATGACGCGCGCGCGTGGCATGCCCTGCACGCCTGGGAGATTCCGGCGTATTCGGAAGTGATGCCGCCGCCCTGGTGCGCGGTGAAACCGACGGGTGCCGTGGATCCACTGTTGGTTGCGACGGACCCGGGGCGCGACGAGGGGCCGGTCTGGCGGGTGGCACCCTGGGACGAGGTCCAAGAACTGGCACCGGGATTGCGGCATGCGGCCGGGGTGATCGGCGAGCGGTTGCGCCGTTGGCGGATCGCTGATGGTCGGGCGTTTTCGAAGACCCTGCTTGCGAACAACCCCGCCCTGGCCAACGCGGGGGACCGGGCACCGGATCAACACGATGTATTGATGATTCCGCTGGCGCTGAGTCGCACCCAGGACGACAAGGGGCGTGTGCCCTGGACGCTGTTGGGTAACTCGCACCTCGGCCCGGAGCGGTTGTTCTGGGACGCTTTTGCCGACGAGGCCCATGACGGTGCGCCGGCGGCGATGACCGCGTTTGCCGAGGTGTTGCGCTTCGTCACCGGGGCCGGGATCGGCGATCGACCGGCAGACTGGTTGCGGGCGGGAGTGCGCATTCTGCCGGCGCTGCCGGAACCCGGTAACGCGACCTGGACGGCCGCGCGCTTTCCCGAGTGGGTGCGCGACCTGCTGTGCGACGAAAGTGGCGATGCAACGGGGGCCCGCTGGTTGTTGACGTTTCGCTGGGCGAGCCAGTTGCCGGAGTCGATCACCAACGCGTGGCGACATGGGACGATGACGTTGGTGCCGTCGCCGATGAGCCTGGTGTTTTGCGGGCATCAAGGGTACCAGGCGCTCGCGCGGCAGGTACCGTGGGCCCGGCAGTTCGCTTTGTTGTCGCTCTTTCCGGGGCACGATGTGCCGGCCGAGGGTTGGCGGGTGCCGCATTCGGGCTGGCTCGACGAGCGACCGGACGCACAACGCCCCGAGGATGGGCATCGTCGCGCCACCCATCTGCCGCGCCGGCACCGGTTCCAGCGCGTGTCGCGCGACGTGTATGCTGCGGTGGCAGGCGCGTTCGACGATCGCGCCTCGGTGGCGTTGTTGTCGGAGAATCCCGACGATCTGGGGCTCTACGGCAAGCCCATGGCGGCCGCCGCGGTGATCTGGGATGAGAAATACAATGTATGCTACAATGGTTTGCGCCGTGACCGCAACGAACTGCTGAAACTCGCCGCGCTCCTGCAGGGTGGCGGGCGGTTCGGCTACTGTCTCGCGCCCGCACCGATGCGGATCGGGGGGCGGGCGGCGGTCTGGCACCGCTGGTTGATCGCCCGGGTGCCGGTGGCTGATGAGCGCGCGGGAGTGGCCGTGTATCAAGGCAAGGCACTGGGGCCAATCGTCTGCGAGCCGGTGGGGCGGCACATGGCTGGCGATCAGCCGATTCTCGCCGACGGACGGCGCGAGGAGCGCACCGAGGTGACGCTGTGGCCGCGCGTGCAATCGGTTGCCGCGGTTGCCGCCGCTGGAGTCGCCGGCGAGTCGGCCGGTAACGCCAAAATGCGGCGGACCCTGGCCACGACCCTGCGGAAACTCAGCGAGTGGCGTGTGCTGTTGGGGCAACCCATTGCACC
>CAZADH010000292.1:0-7578 GCA_964483805.1 uncultured bacterium | reverse complement strand
GTGGAGGCGGGGGCGGCGGATCTTCGGTGCCGCCATCGGGTGCGGGCGGAGGAACGTCGTCGGGCGGCGGGGGCGGGGGTACATCGCCACCGGTTCCGGTGTCGGTGTCACCCTGGTCAGGGGGCGGTGGCGGCACATCACCGCCCGTGCCCGTGTCGGTACCGCCGTTGTCGGGCGGTGGTGGTGGTGGCGCGTCGTCCGGCGGGGGTGGCGGGGGAACGTCGCCACCGTTGTCGGGCGGCGGCGGCGGCGGCGCGTCGTCCGGCGGCGGCGCATCGCCACCTGAATTGCCGATGTCCGGTGGATTCTGCGGAATCGGGGGTTTGTCGGACAACGTCGGATCGTCGGAAGGCAGAGTGATGCCGGCATTGACCGCGGCCGGTGACTCATATTTCGTCAAGATGATCTCTTCGAGCATCTTCTCACGCACGTTGGTGAAGTTCTTCAATGCGGCCAGACTGCTGTGGTAGAAGTTCACGGTCAGCAACTGCGTGCCGATGGGCACGATCAGCATGTGGGTGAACAACATCTTGTTGTTCTTTTCGAACCGGAAGATCACGTGACCGATGTCGACTCCTGCAATGTCGGATTTGTATTGATCGAACAACCGCGGGTTGAAGGGCATCAGGGTCGCTTTGATCTCTTTGGCTGCCTCTTTGAGGTTCTGGGGCTGATCGTAGTTCTTGCCCTGCACATGCACGAGGATGCGCCCCTCGTATGCCGACATCGAAAACAGCAGCGTCGGCGCCACATCGGCCCGGACCGTGAAGATGTCGGGCACCTTCAGCTTCACGCCGAAGGTGTCGTTGGTGAACTCTTTGTATTTCATCTTCTGGCTGTAGAACGGACGCAGGGCCGCAATGTACTGCGGAATGGTGATTTTGCCCAGACCGGTGCGGAACACTTCGGAGAACCGCTTGCCAGCGACCGCATAGTCGTAGACCTGCCACTGTTCATCGGCATACACCAGCAATACAACAAACTCTTGATTGCCCTTGTGCGTCAACACCTTGACCCCGATGCGCGCCTGTTTGCCGCGGGTCGAAGGATTGCCGTAGACGAACTTGGCCCCGGCCGCCAGCCGGTTCATCACCCGCGAGTGAAAACGAAACTCGGTGCGCTGCGCCTGCACCTGGTAGGCGAACAGTTCGAGAAATTCGTTCGACGACAGCGCTTTGAGCTGTTTGTCGAAAACCATCATGAGAAACGCACGCACGTTGAAGCAGGCCAGGCACCGGTCGAACTCACCGTTCATCATGCCTTCGATGAACTCTTTCGCCGTCGGAATCGGCGAAGGCAGTTCGTTGTCGGGCGCCGGAGCCGGCTCGGCCCCGAGTTCGAGCTCGGCAGCCGCCGTGGCCGGGCCGGGCACGACGACCATGACCGGCAGGACCAGCAGCAGCGCCACCCACCATAGACACACAACAGAATGCGAGAGGTGTGCGCGTTTCATGACCGCAGTATAGATTCGCCGCGACCCGAAGTCAATGCCGATGGGCAACGGCAACCCGCTGGCAGAGCGCATGTGCTAGTTCTTTCCGCCACCGGTCGGCAACGGTGGCAACGGCCCGTCGAAGCGGATATGCACGGTGCGTTGCGGGTAGGGGATATCGATGCCGGCCTTGCCCAGGTCGATCAATACCCGACGACGGAACTCGCGGGCCACCACCCATTGTTGCAGCGGTCGCGTCTTGATGATGACGCGAATCGTGACCCCGGAATCCCCCAGCGCCTCGACCCCCAGAACCTCGGGGCGCCCCCAGATGTCGGCTTTGAACTTCGCGTCGCCGGCCAGGCTGTCGGCGGTCTTTTGCAGTTGTCCCATCGCCGCATCGACGTCGGCCTCGTAACTGACTTCGACATCGACCACGGCCCGCGACCAGGTGTAGGTGAGGTTCGACACCGACGTGATCTCGCCGTTGGGGATCACATGCACGGCACCGTTCGTGTCACGCAGCACCGTGGTCTTCAGATTGATCTTCTCGACGACGCCGCTGAGCGTACCCACCTTGATGACGTCGCCGACGCGGAACTGGTTCTCGATCAGGATGAAAAAACCCGCAAAGAAATCTTTTACCAGGCTCTGGCTGCCGAAGCCGATCGCCACGCCGACGATACCGGCACCGGTGAGCAAGGGCGTGATGTCCATGCCCAACTCGCGCAGAATCATGAACGAGGCCATGCAGAACACCACGACATTGACCGTGGTCTGGATGATCTGCACCAACGTCGAGGCACGCCGTTGCACCTCGCCTTCGCTGAGCGACTCGGTCGCATGCACGTACTCGATGACGCTCTCACCCACGGTCTTGAGCACCTCGAGAATCGCGTAGCACCCGATCAAGATGATGCCGATGTGGGTGACCCGCCCCATGATCCACTCGGCGTTGTCGCGCAAGAAAGCCTGCAATCCAGCCACAAACGGGATTCCCGTCGATACGCCGGCCACCTTAACCAACGCCAGCAACACGATCACCCAGTTGGCAAAACGCAGCAGCTTGCGTGACAAGAAATGGTAGAACGTCGCCCACTTTTCGGACGTCGTCACCCACCGTTGCTCCGGATGCCCGGGCGCGAAGAGGGCCTGGGCCAGTTCGTTGGCAACGGTCTTGCCGGCGACATACAAGATAAATACAGCGAAGTAACTCGAACTCTGCACGAACAAGGCCAGAGCCAGGTTGTCGAACCCCGCCAGCGAGATGAACAAAGAGATCAACGACACCACCATCAAGAAGCTGTAGAGCCACGAAAACAGCTTCTGCGACATGCCGGGGCTCTCGCCGCCATGCAGCGCACAGAACGCCGCGATCGCCTCGCGCCGCAGATAGAGCAGGCGAAACACCGGGAAGATCGCGGCGATCTTGACCGCCATCTCGAGCAGATATCCAACCTCGGGCAGGGCATTGAGCACGCGCAGGAAGATGGCCGGCGGCAGCCCAACCGCCACAACGAAGGCAAAGTGACGCGCGCTGCGCTCGACCTCGGGATGGCGCAGGAACTGTGGCATCAGCAGATGCGAGCACAACCGATAGAGCATCACCGCGGCCAACCACGGAATCGGGAAGGTCAGGGCGGTCGTTGGGGCCGGCACGTGAAAGTAGACCAGGATGGCGACGAGAAGGGCCGCGAGCCAACCGGTCTGGCCACGGAGAAACGCGCAGAAATGCAGGGCCAGACGCGACACCGACGATCCACCATCACCGGGGACTTCCGCTGACACCGCAGTGGCAGCCGACCCCGCCTCGGCAGCCGGAGCCGCGGCCGCGGTACTCCCCGGTGCCACCACCGACACGAGCTCGTCGGGGCGCACCGGGGGGAAGCGCCGCCGGACCACGACGGTCAGCAATATCAATACAAAGAGTTGCGCCAGAAAGTTGGCCCACTGGCCGAGGTCCATGAGCAAGAACGGCTGGACCAGATGCCGCTGCGCCCGGCGCGGCAGCGCCGCCAGGGTGTCGGCCAGCAACGTACCCAACGAACCGCGCGGCAGATAATACCGACGGGCCAACAGACTCTGCTCCCGTTCGGCCACCACCTGGTCGTGGAGTTGTTGGTCCCAGGTCGCCAGGGCCGTGCGCCGGTCGTCGAGCACGGCAACCAGACTGTCGAGACTCTTGGCGGCGGTGTCGAGCGCGGTGAGATGCTGCTGCAGCAACTGGGCGCGCTCGTTCAACAGATCGGTCTCGGGGGCGCCGCCAGAGCCCTTCGGGCTCTGGGCCAGGCGTTCCGCCTGGCTCGCGACCTGGCCGCGCTCACTGGCAATGAGGTCACGGTTTTTGGCGGCCAGGTCGCGGGCGGCGCCGATCCGCGTCAGTCTCTCCGACAAGCGTTCCCGCAGACCGGGAATCAGTTTGTCGGGGTTGGTCGTCCCTTGCAGGGTTTTTTCCTGTTGCGAGATCATCTGACGTTCTTCGCTCTGCAACAACAGCGCTTGATAATGCTGCACCCCGGCCTCGAGCGCCTGGATGCGTGCGCCCTGCCCCCGCCGCCTGATCAACCGTTGGTCGTGCTTCGCCGAGGCCAGCGGGTCGCTTGCATCGATCGGCATCTTCAGTTGCCGATCGAGCTCTTCGTTGTCGGCATTGAGCTTGGCCAGATCGCGTTGGGCGGTCTCGATGGCGATGCGCGCCTTGGCTTCCAGCTCGTGACGCTCCTGCAGTTGCGCCGCTTCCTGGCTCCGCTGCCACCGATCGCGCACCGTTTGTTCGTGCTGCTGCACGCCGTTGATCAGTTTCTCGATAGCCGCCAACTGCTGATTGCCGGCCGTGATTGCCGCGGTCAACATTTCGGCACGTTTTTCGCGCGCCGACTCGAGCCGGCGATGCAGCTCCTCGATCTGCCCGGTCAGAGCCTGCACCGGCATGACCACGGTCGACGACGCCGTCAGTTGGCCGTTGATCGCGTCCAGCCGCTGCGCCAGGGCCCGCCGGTTGCGCGCCTGCGCCTCGCGCCCGGCCGACACCTCGTCGGCCAGTTGCCGCAACGACTTCAGCCCGGCCCGCAGCGTTTCGAGGCGTGGAGCCAACAGGTCGCGCCGCGACTGCCACAACCGCAGGTCGAGTCGCACGGCATCGATGCGATCGACCGGAATCGTCGAGCCCAGGGTGTCGGCGCGCACGCGCAACTCCCGCTCGAGGGCCGCAAACTCCCCCGCCAGTTGCCCCTGGGCCTGCGCCAACGCGGTGGCCTGGGCCGCCACGCCGGCAAGGCGCTGATTTTCGGAGGCGATCGCCACCTGCAACTCGTGCCACTCGAGACTCAGCCAGACCAATTCGGGCGCGGCCGTGCGCGCGGTGGCGCTCGCCTCGCCTGTGGCCTGCGCCCGAGCGCCCGGCACCACCACGACCAGGAACAGCAGTGCCAGCAGCAGGATGCCGAGGCCTCGCGCCCCTCGACCATTCGCGCCGGTGCTCTTGTGCCGATCGCCACCGACCTGACCACATTCTGGCCGCGGCCAGGGCCCTGCCGCCATAAGCAACATCTTGTATGTATACATGTGTTTCTCCGCTGTCGTCACTGTCTGGCACCGGCGTACTGGGGTGCGCCCCCCTCGCGCGGGCACCTCCGGCCATCCTGGTCGCCGACCCAGTTGCTAAAATTGCAGGGCACGAGACACCTCGCCGGCGGGCGGCATGCGACGGCATGCGCCGCCTTGTGACGATGTGCGTGGCCATGATACAATCCGGAGCGATTGGCAGCAAGCCGGTTCAGGAGGCAGGTTGCATGGGTATCGGTATTTCCGAGTTGATCGTCATTCTGATTGTGGTGTTGATCCTGTTCGGGCCAGGCAAACTGCCCGAGGTCGGCAAGGCTCTCGGTCAGGCGATCCGCGAGTTCAAACGGGCGCAGCGCGATTTCATGAGCGACGCACCGTTGCCGCCCGAACCACCACCACCGGCAACCGGCCCCACGTCGGCGCCGACCGCCGGGTCGACGACGCCGACCGCAGCGACGCCGCCGGCCGGTCCCGACCGCGATTCGCCGCCGCCGCAATCCTGACGCCGGCGGGCCGGCCCCGGCGGCCACGGCCCGCGAGCACACCACACGGGGGTTCACCAATGACCGCGCGCATCTCATCCCGTCTTGTTATTGCGGTTGTATTGCTGTTGTCTTTCTCGCTGACGCCCCCGGCCGGGGCACAGATGACCGGCGACACCGAGCTGTCGGCCGAGTATCAATACGCGCTGGGCCTGATCCAACGCCAACTGTATCCCGAAGCCCTCACCGTGCTCGGCCGCATCAACCGCAACAACACCGGGTTCATTCACGCCGACATGGCGATGTTCTGGGAAGGCGAGTGCCTCTATCGCACCAACCAGTTTACCAAGGCCATTGGCGTGCTCGCATCGCTGATCCAACGGTATCCGCACACGACGGTCCTCGACCGCGCCTGGTACACGCTGGGCTGGTGCCACGCGAAAGACGGCAACCCGAAATCGGCGGTCGAGGCGTTCGCCAAGGTCGGCAAGGCCGACGCGAAACTGCGGGCCGACGCGCTGCTCAAGCGAGGCGCGCTGATGGTCAAAGCCAACATGGACGCGGTCGCCGTGGCCGAAAACTATGAAGAACTGCTGGCCATCCCCGACCTCGAGCCCGCCAAGCAGTTCGATGCCCGCGTGCAAATCGGCGTGCAACAGTTGAAGTCGGGCATGCCCGACGCCGCGGCCACCACGTTCGAACAGGCGCTGCCCCTGTGCCCCGAGGCGCAGAAGGCGGCGACGCTGGTTTATCTGGGCGAAGCGCGTTTTCAGGCGAAGAAGTTCGAACCGGCCGCCAACGCCTTCGATCAAGCCATCGGCCTGGCCAGCGACTCGGCCCTGGCCGACCAGGCGCGCTATTCGCTGGCGTGGTGTCACATCCGGCTGAGCAAGCCGGAACGCGCCATCCCGCTGTTCGAGCGCCTCGCGCAGGGCGACAATGCCAAAGTCCGCCAACCAGCCCTCAAAGCGTTGCTCGACCTGTATCTCAACCTGCACCGTTATAAAGAGGTCATCGCCTGGGCCGATCGGGGCGGCACCGACCTGCCCGGCGAAGAAGGGCTGATGGTCGCCTGGGTGAAGGCCCTCGCCTTGTCGCGCACCGGTGAGTTCGAGCGCGCGATCAAAGCCTTCAACGAGATCAAGAAGTCGTGGCCCAAGCATCCCAAAGCGCTCGAAGCGGTGTATCAGACGGCGTTGGTCCAGATCTCGATGAGCAAGTTCCGCGATGCGCTCGCCACCCTGGAACCGCTCAACAAGCCCGCGGTCGAGGCCGAACTGCGCGAGAAGGCGATCTACCGCATCGGCGAGTGTTACTTCAACCTCGGCAACGCCAAGAATGCGCGCGAGACGTTCCTCGGTCTGCTCAAAGCGTATCCGAAGGGCAAGACCCGCATCGACGTGCTCTATCAACTCGGCGAGATCGAGAACCTCGACGGCAAGACCGACGAGGCGCTGCAGGCCTTCGCCGCTGTGGCCGAGGCCGGCGGCGAACTGGCGGGCCAGGCGATGTTTCGTATTGCCGAAGTATTGCTCAAAGCCGGCCGCACTCCCGAAGCGATTGCCGCGTTCAACGCCTATCTGCGCGATTTCGGCGAAGGGCCCTTGCGCGACGACGCCCGTTTCAAGCTCGGGCTCGCCTACCTCGAAGGCAAAGACAAAGCCTCGGCCCTGGCGACCTTCTCGCAGTTGCGCGAAACGCAAGGGTTCTTCCGGCACGAAGCGCGCCTGCAGGTCGCCCAGATCGCCATGGATCTGGGCAACTTTCCACTGGCAATTCAGGAATACAAAGTATTTCTTGCCGAAGCCGAGAAACACCCGTTGCGCAGCCAGGTGCGCCGCAACGTGGGCGTGTGCCAACTGAAACTCAAAGATCCGGAAGCCGCCGAAGCGACGTTCCGCGCCATCCTCAAGGAGATGCCCGGCACCGATGCCGCCGTGCCTGAGAGCCGCCTGTGGCTGGGCCGCACCTTGATCGCGCGTGGCCAGAACGAAGACGGCATCCTCGAGATTCTCAAGGTGCCCGTGCTGTATCCCAAGAGCGGTCTGAGCGCCACGGCCTACGCCGAAGCGGCGCGCGCCTACGCCGCCCAGGGCAAGC
>CAZADH010000291.1:0-7613 GCA_964483805.1 uncultured bacterium | reverse complement strand
GGAGAACAAAGCCGACGCCAATGGTCATCACGTCGACAATGACCATGTTCTTCAGCCAGAAACTGTAGGCGATGTTGATGCAGAAGTAACTGAGCGCAGTGACAAAGAACAACCACGACAACTGCGCCGCGACGGCCAGGCACGAGAACAAGAGGACCAACAGCGCCATCTTGGCCGTCGTCACCGCCAGGCGACCCGAAGCGATCGGTCGCTTTCTTTTATCGGGATGCAACCGATCACGCTCGCGATCGACGAGATCGTTGAGCAGGTAAACGGCACCACTGAGCAGAGCAAAGACGAGAAAACCGAGACCGGCACACCCCCAGGCCTCCGGGAGGCGCGCCAGGCGTTGTTCCGAAAACAGCAGCGGCGCGAGCACGATCAGGTTCTTCGTCCACTGCTGCGGACGCAGGCTCTGCCACAGCGCGCGAACAACACCACCCCGTCCCGGCGGGCCGGGCGGTTCGGTGATGCTGGTTACGTTCGCGTGGGTGGTGGAGTGATCCTGGCTCATGGGGCGATAGCGTGGGCCTACGATAACACAGGCCCTCAGGGTGGTCAACGGCATGGCGCTGTTCATGCGTTCTCACAACAGAGGCACCGGAATCGATGCCAAAACTGCCGGGTTCGTTCCGGCTTGACCCCTCAGGGTCGGGTAGGCGATGATGCCGTCAATGTGGCTCGATCGCGGCGTTCGTCTGCTTCTGTTGCTGGTTCCGCTGCTCGTTGCCGATCTGATCAGCGAATCTGCAGTGCAATCCCGCTTTGACCAACGCCAGCAGGCGTTCGTTGACGACCTATCCGCACGGGTGGAACGCATTGCCGTGCGGCTCGATGCCCCCACGGTCACGCGTCAGGTCCTTCTGGCCCTGCTCACCTCGGCCCGTCGCGCCGGCCCTCGCGGCCTTGCTGTCGACGACCTCGACCGGTACGTGGGGCAGCGGTTTCCCGGCCTCGAGCTCGACATCTACCAGTTTGCCGGCGACCACCGGCTCCGTGCGGTCTGGCCACGCCAGGCAACCAACCAGTATCTGATCAGCCAGATCTACGCCGGAGTCACCACGACCGACATCGCGCGGCGGGACCGCCTGCGCAACCAGACCGGCAAGATGATCAGCAAAGCTTTTGGCATGGGCAAAACCCTGAACACCTTCCTGGCCAACCCGACGCGACTCATCCCGGTTAAGACTCCTCGGGGCGACGCCACAGTCGTGTGGCAGAATGGCCCGGGTTGGGGGGTGTTCGCCGTTCTCTCGGCATTGCCGCGCGAGGCCCACCGTCTGGCCCGCGCGGCTCGGGCCGAGGGGTTTCGCCGACGGCATCGGGTCACGTTCGCCTACACCTCAGGGCAGACCGGCCAGTGGCGGGTCGTTGGCACCGCCCGCGGCTCGGTTTCGGGCGAGACCGAACTGCCGGTGATGGCCCAGCGGGCACATGCCGACGGTGTCGAGTCGGTAACGACCCCCGAGCGGATCTTCGTCTTCAGACAGACCCGCGAGGGCCAAACGGTCGCCGCCGGCGTGCCCCGCCCACCGCATCTCGCTCCACCGCGGTTCGCCCTGTTGCGCGGTCTCTTCGCCGGCACCGGCCTGCTCGCTGCCGCGTTCCTCGTTCTTCGTCGCGACCGACTGGGACCGATCCGCCGCCTGGCCCCGACCCTGTTTCTCGTTGCGGCGCTGGTCCCGATCGGAGGCATGGTGCTGGGGTCGCTCATCCTCATCGAGAATCGGCGCGAGGTTCTCGCCAACGAGGTCTGGCGGTTCGGCCTCGAGAACCTGCAACAAATGGATGACCAGTTCGTCGCTTTTCAAACGGCCGTCCGCAACTGGCTGACCCGGGCCACGGCCGCACCGACATTGGCGGCCGCCGGACCGGTGGCCGAGAAAGAACTACAACGTATTTACAAATCCGGCATGGGCGCCCAG
This sequence comes from uncultured bacterium, assembly GCA_964483805.1. Taxonomy (GTDB): domain Bacteria; phylum Muiribacteriota; class Ozemobacteria; order Ozemobacterales; family Ozemobacteraceae; genus CAZADH01. The sequence goes on along the minus strand of CAZADH010000291.1, from coordinate 5,688 downwards.
GCGCAACTGCTCGATCCGCAGGGTCGGGTGTTGTCGGGCACCCCACCCCACGCCTGGCCACTCCAGAACATCATGTCTCTGTTCGTGCCGATGGCCATCACCGATTACGCGCCGAAACGCGTGCACCAACTGTCCCGTCGCCGATCGGGAGCCGGAGATGCCTTCTTCACCGACTCCTCGTCCGGACTCGGCTATCTCGCCGAGCAGCCCCACATCCTGCACCCGATCGCCACCGACATGGCGCGCAAACTCTTCTTCTGGTCGAGCTTTCCCGCGCCCGAGCACAAAGCCGCGCTCATTGCCATCCTGCTCGATCGCGACCGCATGGTCGAGCGCTACTGGCAACGCACGGCCCGTCGCCGACTCGATCTGTGGAACACCCAGTGGCGGTTTGCGGCCTACGATCACCAACAGGTCCAGTGGCAACCACACCTCTTCACGCAACAACGGCGTCTTTCAGCCCTGGCGCAACGGGCCAATGTAATGAATCGGCCCCGGTTGACCCGGGCGCGCATCGACGGCAACGAATACTGGTGCGTCTGCAGGCCGGCAGCGCGTCTCGCTCCCTTCACCCTGGTCGGCCTGTTCCCGGTGTCGGCACTCGACGCGCAACTGGCCCCGTTGCAGTGGGCAATTGGCGCCGGTCTCGCCGCCGCACTCGCGCTCGCACTCGCGCTTGGCGGTCTGTTCTCGCGGCACCTGCTGGTACCTCTGGCCGACCTCGCCCGCGGACTCGAGTGTTTGCGCCGCAACGATTTCCGCAACACTCTTCCCGTTCGCGCTCGCGACGAACTGGGTGATCTGGCCACCGGATTCAACGCGATGACCGAGGAACTGCGCGAACTCAACGTGGCCAATGCGGTCCAGGCCAGCCTCACCCCCAGCGAGTTTCCTCAGCCCACAGGTTACGTGATTCACGGCCAGGTGCGCTTTGCCGGCGATCTCGGCGGCGATTGCCTCGACTGTCGCAAACTCCCCGACGGTCGCATCGTCTTCGTCGTCGGCGACGTGAGCGGACACGGAGCGGCCTCGGCCCTGGTCATGGCGGCGGTCAAGGCCGCAATCTCACTCTGGAGCCGCCAGGCGCATGCGCCGATCGAAACGCTGGCCCGGCGAATCGATGCCCTGCTGCATTCCCGCCGCGGTCAGCGCACATTTGTCGCCGCTTTTCTCGCCACCCTCGACCCTGACGGGCACGCGCTCGAGTACGTCACGTGCGGTCACCCGTTTCCGATGCTGCGCCAGCGCGATGGCGAAGTCGTGTTACTCGGTCGGCCCACCTATCCCCTGGGCAGCCGGCGTGTCCCGACCGCACCGACGGGAGCTCGAGTGGCGATCCCGCCGGGCGCAACGTTGCTCATCTACACCGACGGCCTGGTCGAGGCCGTCGACCGCGAGGGCACCGTCTGGGGATACGCCGGGTTGCAGGATTGGCTGATCCAGCGGCCGCCGGCCCATCTGACCCCCACCGTGTTGATCGATCGCCTGCTCGCACACCACGATGCCCGCAGCATGAGCAACGACGACGACATCACCTTGTTGGTGGTCCACCGACCGGAGCCCGCGCATGACTGAATCCAGTCACGGCCGGCATCGCCTCGTCGTCACCGTCATCGCGCTCGCCCTCATCCCTCTGGCCGTCGCGGGCACGCTGATCCATGAAGTCTTCGTCCGACAGGACGAGAGCGAACGGGCGCGGGTCACGAACCACTGGCAACGTGTGCTCGACAGCGTCATCGCCGCGCAGGACGTCGTTCCGCCCATTCTTGCCGCCGTGCGTGCACCGATGCTCGAAACCCGTTACCGGTGGGCCGACGCCGCCTCGATCCGCGAGATGCTGCGCGGCCGACAACGTAAATACAATATATTGTGCCGCCTTTACCATTTTCAACATGGTCGGCGACAACTGGTTTGGCCGGCGGGCGATCCCTACGAGAAGAGGTGGCGACGGGTCCTCGCCGCCCTGCCCCTCACCGGCCCCGCGCTCGCCGCGGCCGCGGCCCGGCATGACCCGTGGCTACGCGCGACGTTCGGTCGCCAGTGCACACTCACCCGGCTGCAACGTCATATTGGCGAATACCTGCCCGTCCGTTTCGGTGGCCAGCCCGGTGTGCTGTTCGTCGAATGCGGCGGCGACGGCCTGGCTTTCGCCTTTCTCGTCGAGCGGCTGACCCCCGACGAGTGGCACGGGTATCGCGCCGTGCGTGCCCGTCTGCGCCCGATTCTGCACCACGTCGGGCGGGCCGTTCCCGACCTGGGCATCTGGTATCCCCCACGCGGTTTGACGACCGACGACATGCGCATCGCCTTTTCGATGGCCGCCCGCCAGGCTGGCACTCCCGTGCAGTATCGCGACCGCACGTGGCTGTTCGATACCGACCGCCGCGGTCTGGTGAACGCCCTGGCCGTTCCCACGGGCTCGCTTGGTGCCGACCTGGTGACGGCAGCAACCGAGCGGCCCGGCTCACCGCGGCACGCCCCCGGCGACGCTCGCCGCACGGTCATCGTTATGGCCTTGCTTCTGCTGTTGACCGCCGGGGGCCGCGCCACGCTGTCGGCCTGCCGGGTCGACGCCCAGGTCAATCCCAGCATCCACCGGCAGTTGCGCTGGCTCTTCGGCATCATCCTGTTTCTGCCGCTCGGCTCGGCACTGGTCCTCGCGTGGCTCTCCCACGAGGAAAAGGTCGAGCAACTGTTTCGGGCCGCAGGCAAGCGAAGTTACGAAACCCTGCAGCGGATCACGGCCGATTTTCCCGTGGTGCGTCGTCGCGCTCTGACCGTCTCCGCATCGATCCGCGAGCAATGTGCCACCACACCCCTCGATCTCGACGAGTTGGCCGAGCGCGTCCACCTTCTGCGCGAGCAGTGGGAACTCGATTCGGTGGAAGTGCGCGACATTTTCGGTCGCAAGCTGTACTCCAACCAGCGCAAGGATCGCGAGCAGATCTCGCAGTTGATCGGCATGATGTCGCAATACGTTGTAAAGAAGCACGCGCCCGAGCGTCTGCCGGTTCAGGAGCGGGAACGCGTCTCGAAAGCCGACCTGTTCTTCGAGCAGATGTTCGGCAACGACACGGTCGGCTGGTCATCGGCGCTCGAGCATCCGGGGCGGTTGTTCGAAGTCAACTTCTCCCGACTCCCCATCGATTATTACTGGGATTTCCTGCCCCCGCATCTCAACGGCCCGGCAGTTGTGGTCGTCTATCACACGCGCAACATGATGATGAAGAACTACATCGTGCGCCGGGTTCTGGCCGAATCGGCCCGCCGCGCCGGCGCTTCGATGACCGTTCCGGCGCTCGAACCCGTGCCTGTTCCCGGCGTTCCGGATCTGGCCGCGATGTACGCGATCGACGCCCTCGTCTATCCATTGCTGCCGGCCGCGGACCACGCCCAGGTCACCAATCTGCTGACCCGCATCGACAAAGCCGATCGGCCGCAGTTCCGACAACTCGAACTCGGTGGCCATCGGGTCTGGACGGTCGGTTTGACCGAGTCGGCCCTGCAACGGTGGGCCCTGTTGTCGATCGAGGACGCCGACAAGACGCTGGCGCAACTCGCTCCGTTCCGATGGGCAACTGCCGTCGGGTTGGTTCTGGCCCTTCTCGTGGCCCTCGCCGCCGGCCGCATGTTGGCGACCCTGATCACCGCTCCCATCAACGACCTCGCGCGCGGGATCACGGCCATCCGTCACCGCGACACCCGCCATCGCATCCCGGTGCGCCGTGATGACGAGTTTGGTGCCCTCGCCCTGCTGTTCAACCGCATGTTGGGTGAACTGCGGGAACTGGAACTGGCACGCGTCGTGCAAGCCAACCTGATGCCCGCCGCACCGCCCGCTTTTTCCAGTTACTCGCTGGCGGCCTGCAACCGCTCGGCCACCGATGTCGGCGGCGACTACTACGACATGGTCCCGATCGATGAGCACCGCCTGTTGATCGTCGTCGGTGACGTGACCGGCCACGGCATCTCGGCCGCGCTGGCCATGTCGATGGCCCGTGCGGCCGTCGCCTGGCAGTTGCAGGAGGGCTTCACCGACCTGAGCCCGCTGCTCACCGCGCTCAACGACGTGTTCTTTGCCGAACTGCGCGCCCAGAAGAAGTTCATGTCGCTGATCCTGGCCACCATCGACAATCGCCGTCACGAACTCTCTTTGCTCAATGCGGGCCACCACCCGCCGTTCTGGTTCCGGGCCCACGACGGCAGCACCGGGCAGTTTGCAGCCCCGGGAGCCATGGTCCTGGGCGCCCGCCGCAAAGCGACGGCGAAGATCTTCGTGTACCCGCTCGAACCGGGCGACGCCGTCGTCTTTTTCACCGACGGTTACACGGAAGCCCTGAACCCGGCCGGAGAACAACTCGGCGAGGAACTGCTGACCGATAACCTGGCGGCGGCGGCACGCCGCCCCGACGCCGACGCCGCATCGTTGCTCGCGGCCCTGGATGCGGCTTTCGAGACCGCCCGGGCCCCCGGGGCGCTGCCCGACGATGTCACGCTGCTGGTGGTGCGCAGGAAACTCGAAAAACCAACCCCGGGTTGCTAGAGTAGTAAGTGAACAGGTACTGTTGCATGCGTTCTTCGAGGAGGCTACCGATGAATCCGTGGTCACGTTTGCTTCTTCCCGGCCTGGTTGCAGGTCTCTTGACCGCTGCCCCATCGTTGGCGCAAAACGACGATGCCGCCGGCCACCCCTTCACCCCGACGCCGGTCGAGGTCGGCGCCGCGGCAACGTCGGCACCGGGTGCTGCCGACACCGCCATCCCCGGCATCGAAACGCTGGCCACCCCCGCGGGCAACACTCCGGCAACACCCGCCGGCAGCGACACCACCCGCACCTACACGGTGCGACCCGGCGATTGCCTCGCTCGTATTGCCAAAGTATTGCTCGGCGACCCCACTCGTTTCACCGAACTCGTGCGACTCAATGCCGACCGTTATCCCTCTTTGCTGAAGAACCCAAACCTCATCTTTGCCGGCTGGACGCTGCGCATCCCTGGCGACGGCACGACGGCCACCGACGAACCGGTGCGCACCGCGCCGCCTGCCGTTGCCGCGACGCCGACGGAAGGGGCCACGACGCCGGCGACAGCCGCTCCGGCCGACCCCACCGCGGCCAACCCCACGACACCCGCTGCCAACCCGACCGCGGCGGCCCCGACTGGTGCAGGACTGATCGGCCCGTCGAGCCGCGTGCTGCACATTGGCGACTCCCATACGGTCGGAGCTTACGGCAGCACGATCGACGACCTGATGCGAGGGACGGGCGCGAAGGTCGACACCGTCGGCGTCGCCGGGTCGTCGCCCTCCTGGTGGCAGAAGGGAACAGTGACCAAGTGCGGTTATTTCAGTCGCGACGAGAACGGCAAGGTCGTGCGTCCCGCCGACTGGCGCACGCCGATGCCGACGCCCGACATCCGGCAACTGATTCGCGACTTCAAACCCAACATCGTCGTGGTGTCGCTCGGCGCCAACATGATCGGGGCCAGCGAACGCCGCATCAAAAGCGAAGTTGCATCATTATGTGAGATCGCCAAGGCCAATGGCTGCCAGATCGTCTGGGTGGGCCCACCCAACGGTCGCGCCGACAAGAAGCCCGAAGCCGTGCAGAACCGCTTGTGCGAGGCACTGGCGAAGGCGGTTGCCCCGTATGGCACGTTCGTCGACTCCCGCCCCCACACGCGCTATCCG
>CAZADH010000290.1:3122-7617 GCA_964483805.1 uncultured bacterium | reverse complement strand
AACACCGACATGGAGTTCCGTCCGATCCAGTGCCTGCGCCAGATCGACGGGATTGGCGTCGGCATCACGCAGGTTGTGGTCGATGCCCTTGGCCCCGATGTGGTCGCGACATTGCGCACCCTGTCCACCCAGCGCCCCTTGTTTGGCAGCCTGATGTTTCCCCACGGCATGGCGACCGCGCTCGGACCGCACGTTGTGCTATCACCCCACGGACCGGTCTACCGGCTCACGCCGAACCCGACCATGCCCGCAGGATGCGCGCAGTGCGGTGCCTCGTTCAGCAGCCCCATGGGCACCGTGGCGGTGTTGGTCGCCTCCTCGGCAACGATAGCGCCCGACGGCGTGCCCGCGATCACCGTGACGCGCGGCGAACGCCTGCCCTGGGGTTACCGGTGGGTCGGCAGTGGGTCGGCCCCGATCCTCGACGGGTATCGAGTCCTGGCCAGCCATGCCGAGGCCCTCGCCTCCCGTGGATCGCTGACCGACGCCGACCTTGCCGGAATCGTGACCACTGGCATTCCGGCCTCTGCAGGAACCGGCTTGCCATCGTGCATTATCGCCGCGCTGGTCGATCGCCACGGCCGGCTAACTGGTCAACACAATGTATTGCTATCCCACGACAGTCACCTCGTCGGCGAAGGGGCCTGCCGGGCAGACCAATCGGTGCCACCAGGCCTGACAGTCTGGCGCGAACCCATGGTGCCGGCAGTCACGCCACCCGGAACGTACACCTGGAATCTGGCGCTCGCCCGCACATCGCCCACGTTGTGGCAACGTGCCTTGTGCAGCACCTTCACCGAGTCCAACCTGTTGAATTGCGAAGGCCGCTTTGAGTTGCTGCGCACGGCCAACGGGTTGCTGCCAACCCGCCCGCTCTGGCGTCACGAGGCCACATGGGAAAGCCTGGTACGGGTGACCGGCGCCGTACCCCTGGCTGTGCCGGCCCTGATCGTCCGCGTCGTCAACCCGGTTCTGCCCGCACCGACACCCAGCCCGCGCCAAAAATAGAAAATCCCGACCCAGGGTAGGGTCGGGAAAAGGGGTGTTGGTATCGCTACCGTTGGATTAGCGGTAATAGATGGTCATCTGGATGTTCTGCACGCGCGCATTGTAGATGCTTTGGTTGTAGAACGCGCTGAAGAACAGGTTGGAGGGGTTGTTGCGGACGAACTCGGTGATATCGGTCACGTAATGGGTCGGGGGATTCGTCCCCTGGAAATAACCGATCGTGGTGCCCATCGTGCCGTCCCAACCAGCCCACCAACTACCCAGATCGGAACTCTTGTTCACCTGTTGCGAGACCGCCATGTAACCCACGACCGAAGCGTAGTCGGGCATGGGCTGCGAGTATTCCATATCGAATGCGACCTCGACCTTGGTGAACGAAAGGCTGACGAAGTCGATTGCCACCGGGGTTTCGACCTTGGTCTCAATGTAGGTTCCGTTCGCCTCGGCCGGATAGAACTGCGAGAACCAGCCCGTGTTGCCGACGGTGCTCTTGATCAAAGCGGGGTTCATCTCAGCGGTGACGTTCGCAGCCTGACCGGCCACGACCTTCAACGGGAACGATTTATTGAGGAAGTCAGGATGAGCCAGAGTCAGGATATAATCACCAGCAGGCACGGCCTGCATCGAAAACGCCCCATCGGCCCCCGTGGTTGCAGAAAATGCAGTACCCGACAGCGCAACCGTCACACCACTGAGCGGAACTTTGCTGACGTAGTGGGAGACCAGACCGGCCACGTCACCCGTGGTGACCACCGGATCGGGATCGGGGGTCGGAGCCACCGGAACGAGGGTAGCGGAAATCTTCACCACCGGACAGAACATCCAGGCGCCGGTCAAACCGGCGAAGATGCCGCTGCCTTCGGTCTTGATGATCTTGTTGAACAATTGGATCTTCAGCTCGGTCATGTACCCCGACTTGATTTCGAACCGACCGACGAAGTTCACATAGCGACTCGGGATGACCAGATTGTAACTTTGGCCGCCCCAGACCACCCGGGCCGACTGGATCTTGAACCGCATGTACTGGTACACACCCTGGGCCAGGTTGACGCTCGCCAGAACCTGAGACACCTGCGCCGCATTCTTGAGGTCGATTTCCTGGTCGGGAACATTGATCATGACCCATTGCTTGCCACCTGCGGGCTTGACGCGCATTTCGGTCACGTTTATATAGATGTGATCGGCGCTCGCGGCACTCACGAGGTGAATACGAAGTTGCCCCAGGCCCTCACCGTGGCAGCGGTCGAGCGGTTGATACGTCACCGAGTGCGCGGGTTCGGCATAACTGAACTTGCGGGACTGGGCATTGGAGGACATCATGCTGGGTGTAGTGACAGCGCCGTTGGGGGAAGCGGCGCCTGCACTGAGAGCCGACGGAGCGACCGGATTGCTGTCGTTCACGCCGAAACAGCCGCACAGGAACGGCAACGCCATCAGCATCACGGCCAGACTCAGGATTCTCAGTTTCATAGGCTTTCCCCCTTAATGAACGTGTGTCGCCATTGAAGCAGCAAGAACCGTACCCACAGCACGCGCCCGCCACACATCGCAAAAAGGCGCTGTTCATGAGCGTTTCGGCGGGTTCGCCTGCGGGGCCGCAAATCGCCAAAGGGATTGTTTCCCTAGGCCTTATGTTCGCCATCTGGTTTCTTGGGGAAATTTTCCCCCATGCGACATTCGGCGCCAATGTCGTCGTGTCCACCACTCAGCCAGACGCATACTCCCAGTCCTATGCGCTCGGTGCAGAAGCCAGCCTCGCTCCCCGCGCGTGCTTCCCAAACCTGGTCTCACTCGATCCCGGTGACGGACCGGCCACCTTCACGCCAACTTCGATATCGAGTCCCTACGGGACTTGGCTGACCACCTATGGCACCAGCGTCTGGAACCCGTGGACATCGCTCGCGTACACCGTCAAAGATGGGGTATTCGGCGCCGATACATGGCGCAAAGATTGGGGTGGCACGCTGTACGGCACGGACACCGTGATTCTGGCAGTCAAACGCGATAATGCAACCCTGGACGTTGTGCAGTTCATCGATGTCAACGCAGCCCCTGTCGACACCGACACTCTGACCTTTGACCTGAGCAACGTCGATCAACCCCTCGGCGTTGTCGCCTGTCGCGACCGCATTCTCATCATGTTTCGCGACAAGAGCGACTATCAGTTAAAATACGTTGTATTTACTGGTTTGAGCGAGTCCCCCACAGTCAAGGTTTTTCCGGGCAGTGCAGGTAGTTCGACCGGCATTGGTCCCGGTGCTTGCCGCGTCGCTGACCCGGGAGACGGTAGTGAGAAGGTTCTCGTCTTCTACGCGGCCTCTCCCTCCAGCTTGCTGGGTTATTACTACGATCCTGCGGGACTCCCTGGTGTGGCGGCCGTTACGCCTCCCCCTCCCGCGGCGTCTTTCACCTATGGGCACAATCTTGCCGCGACCCAGAATCCCCAAGACAACCGGGTTTTCTTGTTCTGGCAACCCCACGGACTGCAATTCACGGCGCGGGAGTATTCGATCCAACCCGGGCCGTCACTGCTGCCGGGCAACGCCAGCGACGTGTTTGCGGCCGGAACGGTGTTCCATGGGGTGTGCGGACGAGCGCTCCCGAACCTCGAAACGGTCGCCGCCGGGCAGAACGGACCGGGGCTGGGGTTCCGCTCTCTGCGCACCACCTGGGGCGACGCCATCTCGTTCAACAACTTCCCGGTCGCCCGCCTGCGTCCGGCGGCGGTCCCGTACCGTGGTGCGCAAAGCCGCCTGCACCTCGCGCTCTTCACGGTCAATGCATTGCTCAACCAGCTTGCCGTCACCACGCGCCCGCTCTCGTTCGTCGACGAATGCGGCTGGGACCCCACGACCAAGACGCTGCATCTGGAGGGGCCGGCCAGCCGCAGCAGCACCATTCGCGCCACGTTCCGGTTTCCGGAACCGGTGTTGTCCAGTGGTGTGTGCAGCCCGGTACACCCGGCCGCACAGGTGGCCATCGACGGCGCGCCGCAGGTCTTGCGCAATGCGAGTTTCACCGTGGCGTTCACCTCTGGAATCACGATGGCCACGACAACGTATCGGTTCAACCAGCCCAATGCGGGCATCAAACTGCAGACCGCAGGCGGGGTCGACGTTGGCATCATGCCGATCGCGACTGGGACGTCGTCGATCACGTTTGTGCCCACGGCATTGCTCGATGTCGATACCGATTACAAGATCGTCGTCGCCACCGATGCACAGAGCGTCGTGGGCAACCAGGTGTGGAACCCGGTCACCCTGAACTTTCACACCGAGCCGGCGGTCTCGGTTCTGGCCGCCAATGAGGTAGCGACGATCGACGTGAAGCTCAGTGGCACCAGCTATGTTCCGGGTGGCGACTATCGCGCCTCGGCAACGGCACAGGTTCGCGTCGTGGCCAACCTCGATCCGTCGCCCAACTCCAAAGATGTGTCAACGGCCACTGTCTGGCTGAACGGCACGCAAATTGCCACCGTATCTCTGGA
>CAZADH010000290.1:0-3112 GCA_964483805.1 uncultured bacterium | reverse complement strand
TTTGAATTGGGTTGAGTCGTTTTGAAGTTCCCCCTGCCAAGAGTTCATCGGCACGTACACATTCGCGTCGTTGCCAGGAGTCGACAACACCCTGGCCTTTGCGAGTCTGGCAAGTCCATCTGTTGTATTTACGTTGAACCAGACGTTCCCACGTGTGTCGGCGTCACTGCCGGCATCCGGGGCAGCGAATGTCAATCTCTCGTCGATCATCACCATCACCACCAATGAGATGCTCAATCCGGCCACGGTCAACGCCGCCAACGTGCAACTCACACGCAGCGGGCTGCCGGTTGCCGGTGCGATTGCCGCAGCCGGCAATACCATCACGATCGATCCCGACGATTCGGCCGACCACTGGTTACGCCCGGATGCAACTTACACGGTCACGTTGCAGCCAGGCATCACCGATCTGATCGGCAACCCGTTGGTCAACCCGACGGCATGGGGCAGTGACATTGTATTTACATTTTCCACACAGCACGTGATTGTCCCACCGACGGCGATCGCCAACCTGCGTCTTTTTGCCGATCCGCTGCTGATCGATGGTTTGCCTGATCTGACCTGGATCCCGGCCACGAGAACCCTGTATCTGCTCGCCTCGGCCACCGATCTGTCGTCGGTCACCGCCGACATCACCACGGCCACCGTGCAGTTCGCCTGGGCCGGAACCGTCGATGTGGCGTTGCATGAGACCGGTTATCATACCGGACAGTTCACGGCGAACTTCGCCTTGACCGGACCACCGCCAATCTATGGGTTCCCCGGGCCATTGCCACCCGTGCCGATTGCCACGATAACGGTGTCATGCCAGACCGACCCCACCCGCACATCGCGCGTGCAATGCCGGTTCCCGCAGTGGCAACCGGCAACCAGCGGCGTCAACACCCAGAGCGGCGCGGCGGTTGCCAGCGGCGCGACGGCGGTCCGCCTCGACAGTGCGATCACACTCGCTTTCAATCCAGCCTGCCAGGTGGCGACCCCGAGTGCCACAGCCGTACGGCTGACCCGTTCGGGGGTCGACGTGCCGTTCTCGTTCGCTTGGACCACCGGCAACACGCTCACCTTGACCCCCAGCGCATTGCTGCAGCCGGCCACGCAATACCAGGTATGGCTGCCGTATGACGCCAACGGTCTGCGCGGTCCCGAAGGCAATCCGTTGGCGCGCGAGGCCTGGTTCACGTTTACCACCCAAGCCACGGTCACCCCGCCCACGAGCGTGCACCATCTTTCCGTCTTCACCGAGGGCACCTACAACGCCGCGTCGACGTTGAACGACGGGGCCGACCTGGTCGAGAATGCGACCATTTATTGTGAGTTGGTCGGCTCGGATGGAGCAAACCTGACGGTCGACACGACCCTGGCGTCGACCTCATTCGGGCCCGACCTTACCCTCACTGAAACCGGCGTCAATAGCGGGATATATCGCAGCCCGGCCACAATCGGCCTGTTCGCCGACGACGCAATCATCCGCATTGCCAGCAAGCAGACGCCAACCCTCGAGCGGGTGTTCCAGGTGACCTTCCCGCATCCCGCCCCGACGAATCCCGCTTCGGGATCGACGAACGTCTCGGTGGGCACACCGATCGAGGTGCAACTGGACCGGGACATCGACGCGTCGCTCCTCGGTGCGGCCACGCTCACTTTGACTGCGAGCGGCAGCCCAGTCCCGGCATCGTGGACCTGGCGCGCATCAGACCGGCGCCTGGTGGCGACGCCCTTGAGCTTGCTCGGGTTTGGCACCACCCATCGAGTCGGAGTGGCGGGATTGCGCTCGATGGTCGGTAACACGCAACGACAGACTCTCGAGTTCTCGTTCGTCACGCAACTGGCGGCAAATCCGCCGGTTGTCGTCAACACGCTGCGCCTGTTCGCCACCGATACCTGGGCTGCCCCCCTTGCTTCCGGAACCACGGTCCTGCCCGAACAGACGCTGTACGTCGAGGTCGTTGCCGTGGATGGATCTGTCAATACAACAGATTTCACCAGTGCGCGCTGGGAGGGCAGCAGCGGGTCTTCCGGCACGGTTCTGCTCGTCGAAACCGGCCCGAACACCGGCGTGTTTCGGGGCACGTTCGCCGCACCAACCACCGATGGGATCACGTTGATCGTCAGGTCGACGGTGAATCCGGCGGCGGCGACGGCCGTGACACTGGCCCGGCGCCCACGCTGGGTCGCAGTCCAACCGGCCAATGGGGCCACCGGAGTCACCCTCGACACACTGATGCAGTTGACCGCCGACAAACCCTTCGGCGCCGGCGCCACGGCCAGTGGAACCGTGCAACTCTTTGCCGACGGGACTCTGGTGTCGGCCCCGCTCAGTCTCAGCGCGGCCAATCGCCTCCGCGTACAAGGCGCACTGAGCAGCAGTAAACAATACATTATACGTACATCGTCAATACTTCTTGACAATGACGGGTTGCCGCTGCCCATTCTGATCAGCTCGTTCACGACCCTCGCCCCCCAGATTTCCCGCATCGATGCCTTCACAGACCCCACCTATGTTCAGGCGATCTCGTCGGCGACCGTGGTCGAGAGCACCTCCACGATCTTTGTCGCCATGGTGGGTACCGACCTCGACCCATCCCGTTTGGAGTCCTCACCACTGCTGGTTTGGGATGGTCTGGGCACGACCACGGTCGTGTTGTCGGAGAGCACGTCGGGGGTGTTTCGCGGACCGGTTCCCGTCACGGCGGCACCGGGCGGCCGGATGGTGCTGACCGCGGCCTGGACCCCGGCAACACGCGCCGAAATCGCGGTCCGTCAAGATTTCCGCGTCATCGACGTGTATCCGAGCGACGGCACGGTGTGGGCCCCCGCCGATATCTGGCCGGTCGTCGTGTTCTCCACAGATATTGACGCGAACACGGTGGCAAACCAGGTGACGTTGATCGATCTCGACAACAACGTGGCGTTTCCGATCGAACTGGAGGCCAACCGCAGTCACCTGACCCTGGTCACGACGCAACTGCTCACGCTGAGTGCCAACTTCGAAGTCCGCGTCGAAGCAGGCATTCGCGATCAGTTCGGCCGGTCGCTCAACGCCCCCTTCCAATCGCGATTTTCGGTGCAACCCCCGCCCCCACCGCCGTCGACCATCCTGTCGCTGTTGAAC
>CAZADH010000289.1:0-7753 GCA_964483805.1 uncultured bacterium | reverse complement strand
GTAGGGCCCCGCTGGCCACGGCATCCCCCGAAGCGGTTGTGCTTGGTGCTGCCGACCTGTGGGCGCTGGGCCATTCCGCGTTGATCGGTGGCGAGCCGGCGTCGGCCGTCGCCTGCATCGATGCTGGCATGAAACACGATCCGGTGGGCAACCCCGCGGTCTGGACCGATCTATTGGCCGCGCACCGCCAGTTGGGGGCGACCCCCGAACGGCAGCGGGCGCTCGAACGGTTCGTCGAGTTGTTCCCGGCCAACGTCGATGCCTGGGTCGAACTGGGTGAGGTCCGCCGGGCCCGACGCGTGTTCCGCGATGCTTCGAAAGCGTTGACCCGCGCACTGGCGCTCGATCCTGCCCATCACCGCGGCAATCTGGTGCTCGCCATGGTGTACCGCGATCTGGGCCTGAGCCATGAGGCTCTGCCGCTGCTGAAGCGGGCGTTATCGAGCGATCCGCTCGACTCCGAGGTCCTGCGCGAACTGGGCCAGCTTCATCTCGAGCTCAATCAGCCGGCGCTGGCGTGCCAGTATCTGAATCGGGCCCAGGCCATCGACCCACACGACACGCTCAGTGTGGCTCTGCTCGAACAGGCGGGGCGCCTGTTGCCGGGCGGCGGTGAACCCCCGCCGCTGCCGGCCTCGCTCGTCGAACGTCCTGAACGGAGCGATCGATCGGTGCGCACCGGTCGTGCGGGGGCTGCGTATATCCCGGATGTGCCGGTTGAAATCGTCATGGGTCCGATGAAGATTGCCAGTGCGCGCAAGGTCGGAGATACCGCCGATCGGAGCAATGAGGGGGGCGCGTCCGACGTGGCGAGTGATGTTGCCGAGGTTCCTGTGGTTGATACCGCGGTGGCGACGCGCCGTCGGCCGCCGGTCAGCCTCGGTCTCGAAAAACCGTCCGCCGCGCCGCTGTCGCCAACCGAACGTGCTTCGCCGGTGCTCGTCTTGGGTGGTGCCGAGGGCGGCACCGAGGCGACCCCCAAGGGAGTCGTGGTCTGGGAACGTAAAGATGCTGTAAATACAAAGAAGGCGCGACGCGATGCCGCCCGCCCGAAAACCGCGGACGCAAAAGCCGCGCCCACCACCGGGCGTCTGGGCAGCCAGGGGGCGAATGCCAGTGAAAGTGCCCGCGACGAGGTCGCGGGCGGTGCAAACGACCCGTGGGGCGCCGCCGCCCCGGAGCTTTCTCCCCGTACCGACGTCGCTGCGGGTTCCCGATCGGCCTCCGGCAGTGCCAACGCCCCGCCCGCACACGATGTGCGCAGTGGGCGGTTGCCGCCAGGGACGGCGGCCCGCGACGGGGTCGCGGGCGGTGCAAACGCCCCGAGTCCTCTGCAGGTGACCAGTCTGCTCAATGCAGCGCGACAGCGCTGCGAGCGCGGCGAATGGGAGCAGGCGTTGCCGTTGCTGCTCGAAGTGCTCAAGCATCGGGAAGACCCGCATGTCTATAGCATGGTTGGGCGGGCCTTCGATAAACTCGGCATGACCGCCGATGCTTTCGAGGCCCAACAGCGGGCGTGGCAGCTCGGGCCACGCGACGACGTCAGCCTGGCGAACCTGGCCGGGACGGCGCAACGCAGTCAGCGCTACGAACAGGCGGTCAAGCTGTTTGACGACGCCATCGCGCGGATGCCGGGCCGTATCGATTTACAGGTGCGGCGGGTCGAATGCCTGGCTCAGCTCGGCAAGCAGGACGAGGTCAAGGCCGAGATTGCGCGGTTGTTGCAAGCGCCCGATCTGTCTGCAAGTGTGCGGGCCCGCCTCGAGCGCATGCAGGGCAAGAGTCGCCGTCCGGCGGTTGGCCGCGCGGGCGGGAAAGTGACCCGCTCGCCGCAGAAAACAGGAGAGTCGCATCATGGCCACTGAACAAGACGTTCGTTCGACGCTGACCCTCCGCGCCAAACAACACCTGGGGTCCTTGGTGGCGGCCGTCGAAGGGGCGCTGGCCGGAGAGCGCCTGGCGACAGCAATACAAGCGGTTGCTCGCTTGCGCCACGCCGTGCCTGGCGAGTCGGTTGCCGGTGAACCCCCGTGGCATGCCGATCTGCGCACCCTGCTCGCCTGTTTTCCGGCGGCCGGTGGCGTCCCGGCCCCGGCCGTAGACGAACGGTGTCGGACCGCGCTCGCGCATCTCGAACAAGCGCTCGACGAACTGTTGCGCCACTGCGGCCAGGCCGCCGGCACGAGTGCCGGCGCCGAAATGGTCTATGCTCAGGAAGCCGAGCGCAAACGGATCTCGCGCGAGATTCACGATGGCCCGGCCCAGGCGTTGGCCAACCTGACCATGCGCATCGACTTCTGTCTCGATCAGGTCGGCAAGCCCGAGTTGCTGGCCACCGAGTTACGCGATCTGCGTGCCGCCGTGGTGCAGAGCCTGCGCGACATTCGCCGCTTCATTTTCGACCTGCGGCCGATGGCCCTCGACGATCTCGGCCTGGTGCCGACCATCGAGCAGTACATCGCGGGGTTTCGCACCCGCACCGGGATCGAGGTTCATCTGTCGGTCGACGGGGAGCGGTTCTCTCTGGCCAACGATCGCGAACTCGCGGTCTTTCGCGTCATTCAGGAGTCGCTGACCAATGCCCACCGTCACGCCCAGTCGACCTGCGTGCAGATCTTCATGGCGTGCAATGCAGATCAAGGGCGACTCGATGTGGTCGTGAAAGACAACGGCGTCGGCTTCGACTACGCCAAGACGCGGGCCGCCTACGCCGGGCTGGGGAAACTCGGTCTGGTCAGCATGGAGGAACGTGTCAAACTGGCCGGGGGTTCGTTGTCCATCGTCTCGACACCCGGAGAGGGAGGCACGGTCGTCTCGTTCTGGGTTCCCAAATGACCCTGCTGCCGCGGAGCCTCAAGGGCGTATTGCTGTTTTATTTCACCTCGATCATCGTCTTCACCAATGGGTTTATGGCTGTTGTATTGCTGTCGCGCGAGAACATCCGGTTGTACGACGACGCCGTCGAGAAGGCTCGCGACCAGATGGAGGTCATCGCTCCCCTCGCTGCCGCCTGGTTGAGCGGCGGCGATCATGCGACCATGCACCGGTTGTGTGCCGGCGAGACGGAGCGTCGTCCCTGGGCCCTGCGCATTGCGCTCTTCGATGCCACCGGACGACCGCTGACCGCACCGGGCCAGACCGCGACCCCTTCGGTGCCGCTCGTTGTTCGCGCCGGCATGGCCGACGGGTCGCTTGCGACTGCGCCATCGTGGCTGCAAGCGCCCACTTCGCGCATCCGTGCGCTCGGATGGGTGACGCAGCGGCCGGAAGGGCAATCCCTCGTGTCCCCGGTCGCGTCCGGGGCCCAGGTGTTCGGTTATGTCGCATTGCGCCTGCCGCCGCTCGACCTCTCGCATCTTCACGAAGCGGCATGGCAGGTCGTCATTACCACCATCGTCAACATCGCGATCGGTTTCTCTCTGGCCCTCTTTGTCGCCCAGATCATCCTGCGGCCGTTGACCCAGTTGCTGGCCGGTCTCGATGCCGTTCGCCGCGGGCAATACGAACAACATCTCGCCATCCAGGGCGAAGGTGAACTTGCCGAGATCGGGCGCCATTTCAACTCGATGGCGGCGGCACTGCGCGCCAATATCAGCGAGATCTGGGAACGCAACCGCGAACTGGACGAGAAGGTGCAGGAATTGTGGGAAATCTACGAACTGACCCGCTCGATGGGCTCGACCATGGACCTGCGCCAGATTCTGCTGGGTTTCATGGAGAAGGCCCTGACGTTGTCGTTTTCCAGCTACGGTCAGGTCCTGCTGCCGCAACCCGAAACCGGCGGCCTCGAGGTTGGCGTCGAGACCCCCGTGTTTCCCCGGATTGCCCGGGAGGTGTATGAAACCACCCTGTACCGTTGTCGCGACGAGAAAACAACCGTTGAAATCGTCACCGACCACCACACCCTCGTGTTTCTCCCGTTGTTGGCTGGTCGCGAAGTGCAAGGCGTGCTGTTCGTTGCCAAGAGTGGTGTGGCCGGCTACTCGGCCGGGGTGCGCCGCTTTCTCGAGACGATCTCGCCGCTGGGTGCCTCGCTGATCGCGAACGCGCGGCTCTACTTGCGAGTCGTCGCCATGCACGAGTATGTTACAAATGTTGTTGATACGCTCGATGCCGGGATTCTCACCGTCGATGCGCACGACCGGATCGTCACGATGAATCGTGCTCTCGCGCCGGTGCTCGATTTGCTGGCGGCCCCGACGGTCGGCCGGCCGTTGATCGAGGCGCTGGCCGGCGTGAGCGATGCCGGTTTCGTCGAGGCGGTGGTCGCCCTGTTGCGGGGTCCCGATGTCGCGGCGCGGCGCGAGTTGGCGTTGCGGGCGCGTGACGGGTCCACCCGTGACCTGTCGGTCCGCACCATCCCGATGATGACGGGAACGACGCACCAGGGACGGCTTCTCGTGGTTCAGGACCTGACCTCGATCAAGAGTATCGAGCGGCAGATGATGGCCGCCGAGAAGTGGGTGGCGCTGGGGCGGCTCGCTGCCTCGGTGGCCCACGAGATCCGCAATCCGCTCGTTGCTGTTCGTGGTCTGGTCGAAATGCTGCGCGACGACGTCTCGGGCGAATCGCTCCAACACACCACCGTCATTCTCGGAGAGGTCGATCGCCTCAACGGGGTGGTGGCGCAACTGCTGCAGTACGCTCGGCCTGGCCCACCGACCCTGACCCTTCTGAGTCTCGACGAGATGCTCGATCAGTTGCTGTTGCTCATCAAACACGAGGCCGTGCGGCATCGGGTCGAGATCGTGCGTCGGTGGCCGCGTGGTCCGGTGTGTGCTAGAATCGACCCGGAAAAGCTGAAACAGGCTTGCCTGAACGTGATTCTCAACGCGATTCAGGCGATGCCGGAAGGGGGCGAGTTGGTGATCGAGTTGCGTGAAGAGGTCGACTCCGTGCAGATCCGCTTCATCGATCGCGGACAGGGCATTGCCACGACCGACATGCCGCGGGTCGGTGAGCCGTTCTTCACGACCAAGACGCGGGGTACCGGTCTGGGGTTGGCGATCACCCGCCAGATTCTCGAACAACACCTGGGTCGCTGCGACGTCGATTCGCAACTTGGCCACGGCACCACGGTGACCTTCGTCCTGCCGCGACCGGCCTCGAGCCACTGAGCATGGGCAGAGCAATCGAGTCGGTGCGCGAACCCGCCGCGAAGGTCGACGATCGCGATCCGCATCAGGGCCTGCTCATCCTGCTCGTCGATGACGAGGACAGCGTCCTCTATACGCTAGAAGCCGTGCTGAAGCGCGAAGGCTACCGCACCGTGAAGGCCCGCTCCGGCGGCGAAGGGCTGGCGTTGTGGCGCACGCACCGGCCCGACCTGCTCGTCTCCGATTACAACATGCCCGGCATGAACGGCGTCGAACTGCTGCGTGCCGTCAAGCAGCTCGATGCCGATGCGTTGGTGATCATGATGACCGCGTACGGGTCCGAGGCACTCGCTGTCGAGGCCATGAAAGAAGGCGCTTACGACTACCTGTCGAAACCGTTTGCCAACGATGATCTCAAGCAGACCATCCGGCGCGCACTCGAGCGCATCCAGTTGGGCAAAGAGAACCGCGAACTCAAGCTGCGGCTGCGCGAGCGGGCGCCGCTCGAGAAGATCGTCGGTCAGAGCGAACCGATCCGGCGGGTGTTTGAACTCATCGAGAAGGTTGCGCCGCTCGATGTCACCGTTTTGATTACCGGTGAGTCGGGCACCGGCAAAGAACTGGTGGCCAGCGCCATCCATGGTCTGAGCCCCCGTCGCGACGGCCCGTTCATCCGGGTTAACTGCGCGGCCCTTCCCGAAACCCTGATCGAGAGCGAGTTGTTCGGTTTCGAGAAGGGGGCGTTCACCGGGGCGGTGGCCCGCCGTCAGGGCAAGTTCGAGCTGGCCGACGGCGGCACGATCTTCCTCGACGAGATCGGCGACATGTCGCTCGCCACCCAGACCAAGATCTTGCGCATCCTGCAGGAGCGCGAGTTCGAGCGCGTCGGCGGGCATGAGACCATCAAGGTCGACACGCGGGTGTTGGCGGCGACCAACCGCGACCTGGCCGAAGGCATCCGCAACGGCACGTTTCGTGAAGACCTTTTCTATCGCCTCAACGTCGTGACCATCCAGTTGCCGCCCCTGCGCGAGCGGCGATCCGACATCCCGCTGTTGCTCGACCATTTCGGCGCGCTCTTTCGCAGCAAATTCGGCAAGACCGAGCACCGCTTCAGCGAGCAGTTTCTCTCGCGGTTGCTGCAATACCCCTGGCCCGGCAACGTTCGTGAGTTCCAGAATCTCATCGAGCGGGCGATCATCCTCGACGACGAAAACCTGTTTGGCGACGCTTCGGCGGGCAGCTTCCAACGCCGGGCCCCGCTCGAAAACACGACGATGGTCGATGACTCATTGCTCAATCTCACCTACCGCGAGGCCAAAGAAATGGTGCTCAACGGCTTCGACCGCAAGTATTTCGAGAACCTCCTGAACAAAGCCGAGCACAACATCTCGCGTGCCGCCGCCAAAGCTGGCATGCACCGCAAGAACCTCTACATGAAACTCAAAGAAATCGGCCTGCTGGCTCGCGATCGCGATCCGGGCGACGGCAGCGACGGTTTCGAACCCGCGTCATCGGCCCCGCGGCCCCATCCCGACGGCGACGATTGACCTCGACACGTCGGGGTGGCAACCGGTATCCTGAAAACAAGATCGGCAACACCCGCCTCTCAAGGAGCAGTAGCACATGGACGGCCAACCTCGCGAGAACAACCTGCAATACACCTTCCGCACTGTTGACGATGTCGTTGTCGTCGAGTTGACCGGTGATCTCGATATGTACACCAACCCCGTGGCGAAAGAGATGTTGCAGATCATCGTCAGCCAGAACCAGCGCAAGGTTCTGTTCAACCTCAAGAACCTGGTGTATTGCGACAGTGCCGGCTTGGGCTTCCTTACGGGGGCCTTCAAGACCCTGCAAGACCGCGGCGGCGTGCTGAAGATCTGCACCTTGGGTGCGTATGTACAACGTATTTTCGATCTCATCCATCTCGAGTATTTCATCGAGGTCTATGCCGACGAGCCGCAAGCACTCGAGAGCTTCAAGGGCACACTCGACAAGGCGATCGAACAGTGGCAGAAGGTCACTCGCCTCAATCCGAATTACGCCGATGCGCACCACAAGTTGGCCATCGCCCTGCGCGAGAAAGCCCGCTATCCCGAGGCCATCGCCGAAGAAAAGACGGCCCTGCAGATCAACCCCAATTACGCCGAGGCATACAAAGGGCTCGGCGATCTGCATCGCTTGACCGGCGAACTCGAAGAGGCGGCGCAGGCCTATCGGGCCGCGCTCAAGATCAACCCGCACTACGCCGAAGCGATGGCCCTGCTGGGTGTCGTCTATCAAGACAAGGCGATGTTGCAGGATGCGATCGACGAGTTTCGCAAGGCGCTGCAGATCAACCCAAATTACGCCGACATCCACAACGCGTTGGGATTGGCCTTGCGCAACGCCGGTCGCACCGACGAGGCGCGCGCCGCGTTCGCCCGTGCCTGCGAAATCAATCCCCACTACGTCGATGCGCGCATCAACCTCGCCGAGATCTATCGCGAAGCGGGTGACCTCGACGGTTTCCGGCGCGAGATCAACCAGGCGCTCACCGACACCCTCGACGAAGGCAAGCGCCAGAAGCTGCGCGACAAGATGGCCAAGGCCAACTGACTCCTGCCGATGGCCGCGCGTGGCGGCCGTCAGCGGCCGTTGGTTGTCGTGGGGGG
>CAZADH010000288.1:0-7778 GCA_964483805.1 uncultured bacterium | reverse complement strand
GCCGAGGGCCACGATGCCATCGCATCCCTCGGCGCGACAAAACTCGGTGCCGGCCATGACCTCGGTCTCGCGCGGGTTCGGACTGATCGCCGAGCATACACAGTACTCGAGCCCGGCGCTCGCAAGGTGCGCGGCCACCTGCTCGACCCACCCGCTCTTGATCAGACCCGCGTCGGTCGCCAGCAAAACGCGGCGCAGGCCGAAGTTGGCCGCGTGGGTGCCGGCAAGTTCATGGCAGTGCGCGCCGAACACGATTTCCGGACAGACGAACTTGCGCAGATGCTCGAGATTCCGCATGTCTGTGCCCCCTCCCGCGATTCCCCCGCGGCAACACGTTCTACCCACTTTTGAGGGTAACAAGGACGGCCGGTTCCGTCAACGTGAAGGCGGCGTAGCCTCACGGACGCCCGCTGCGTGCGTCGCGTGCGGGTGATGGCCTCAGTGCTTCTCGGGGTGGGGCAAGCCTTACGGCGAGCGCTTGCGCCGGGTTGGCTTTGCACAGCAGGCGCGGCAGAGACCTCGGTATTCGATGGTGGTCCGCTCGACGGTGCCGAACCGGGCGAGTGCCCTGGGGTGCGGTAGGGTGCCGTGACTCGAATCGGAGAGGTCGTCGACCTGGCCGCACTGGCGGCAGATGAAGTGGTGGTGCACCGAGATGTCGGCCTCGAAGCGCAACAGGCCCTGCGGGGTGCTCAATACATTGGCCATCCCGAGATCGACGAACAGGCGCAGATTGCGATAGACGGTGTCGAGCGACGTGCGCGGCAGTTTGCGGCGGACCTCGCGATGGACGGTCTCGGCGTCAGGGTGGTGGGGCGAACGGGCGAGACAGGCGAAAATCGCCAGTCGTTGCGAGGTCACCTTGATGTTGTGCGTGCGGCATGATTTTTCGAAGCCTTGCACGCGGCGGGCCAGTTCGGTGGCAGATACGCATGGCGTCAGGCGCGGCCGGTTCGTGGCGTGTCTCACGGAATTCATCTCCTGCAGCAGTTGCGTGACGATCGAAAAAGGGGGAATGACCGGGGCTCCGTGGTGAACCGTGAAAAAAATACAACAGAGTGACAAGGTATTTATACGCCAGGGGCCGCCTCAACTCAGTCCTTTCAGCCGGCGCAGGGTCCACTCGCCGAGCGGCAGCACCAGCAACAACAACAAGAGCAGTGGCGAGTCGCGCAGATCGAGGGTGATCTGTTCCCGTTTCGTGCCGGGGGTCGGTTTGATCGCGTCGACGACCGTGCGCCAAGCTGCGACCGGCGCGCACAACCCGCCGGTCATGCTGGCCAGGCGGGCCATTGCTTCGTTCTTGACCTCAGGGTCGTCGAACTCGGCCGTGGGTGGTTCCACCACGATCTGGGCGCGCGCTGATCCCAGCGGCTGCCCGCTCAACTTGGCCGAAACCTCGACCGTGAGCTGATCACGCCGTGCTGGCGTCAGGCTGACTTCGTAGGTGCCGGCCTCGGATCCGGGCAGACAGTCGAACTTGTACTCCGGTGTGGCACTGCCGACCGCCGAGCCACTGACCAGGGCATTGCCGACTGGCTGCCGGTGCGCGTCATGGACCCACACCTTCAGGTTGAACGGCTGGCCGACGAAGGCGCGCGCCGACGGCATCTCGATGGCGACCTGCGCGTCTTCGTGCCGATTGGCCAGCCACTTGAGCAGGTTGACCATGAACCCGGCGAAGAAGTTGGCATCTTTGCCGGTTGGGGCGAGGCGTAACGCCATCGGCCACACCGGACCGCCCATGAACACCGCAATGCGGCCCTTGCCGAACTGGTTGCCCAGCAGCAGAGGCACCGGGCCGCCCGCCAGCATGAGCGACGAATTGAGGAGCAGCAAAGCATTTGGCTTGATCGCCCCGTACTGCCACAAGCCCTCGACCCGCGGCAGCGCCCGGAAGAAATCGAGGTTCTCTTGCTGGTCTTCGCGAATGCGCAGGAACTCGAGGGGGACCTCTTTGGCCGGCAGTTCGTAGGCGGCCGGCGTCCCGTGATACTTCTCGCTGTCGAGAGCGAACGGCAACAACGGCCCGAGCGGCGAGTCGCGGTACGCCAGTGCCTGCAAACCCTGATCGCCGGGAAGAATCAACAACCCGGTCTGTCCGGTTTCGATTCGCTTGGCCAGGGCCGGGGCGAGACCGCTCAGTTCGCCGGCGGGTACCCCTTGCAGGATGACGAGATCGATGATGTCGAGATCGGCATCGAGGCGCGATGCCGGTGGTTTGGTCACCGAGTTGTCTTGCACCAGCCAGCGGTCGCTCTTGATGCGCAGGCGCGAGTGCCAGCGGGCGTTGGGGTCGGACCGCGCCGCCGTGCGCAAAAAACCGTGCTCGAAGGTCGGCCGCCCTGCAATAAAAAGTATTTCGAGGCGTTCTTTGATCACGCGCAGATGAAAGCTGGTTTCGTTGTTCTCGAGCGACAACTCGGTGCCGACGCGGGGTACCCGGAAGGTGAAGGTGAACTCGCCCTCGGCATCGCACGGGATCGCCACCGAGAATGGATTCACCCGTTGCCCCGGCGTCAGGGCGACGGTCGGGGTCGCGAACGACACCCCGTTCTTCAGCACCGTGACCTCGATGCTCGGACTGCCGACGTGGATGGCCCGGACCTCGCCGAGCACGCGGATCTGGTTGTTGAGGTACCCGATCGCCGGCGGGCGGTTGAGCGAAACGCTCAGATCGGTGAGATCGCGCGATTCGCCGGCGCTGAGAAAGTGCAGCGGGATGCCGAGTCGGCCGAGCGAGGATTCGGGGCTGTCGCCGCGGTTGTGGGCGCCATCGGTGAGACAGACCATGGCCAGGACATTGGCGGCGCCGAGGTTGCCGGCGACTTCACTGCACGCCCGGGTGATGTCGGTGACATCGCCCACGGGCGCCAGGGTCTCAGAGCCGATCTCGCCCGCCGCAAGCGGCGAGACCTGCCCGGCGAAGGTGTATACCCGCGGCGTGATGCCCGTTTTCTTCTCGAGGTCAGTGAGCAACGACGGCAATACATTTTGTGCACGTAAGGTGCGCGGGGTGCCTTCTTCTTTGATCGACATGCTGCGCGACACGTCGACGAGAACGGCCAGTTGGTTGTGTCTCTGCATCTGCCCGAACACCTGCAGTTTCGGGTCGACGAGCAGCAAAGCAACAAGAGCTGCGAAGAGCAGGCGCAGCACCAGCGCGCGCCGCCGCACCTGGCGGTCGACCGGCTTGCCCTCGCAGCGGTAGAAATACCAGAGCGGCAGGCCGATGGCGACGGTGAGCAGGATCCAGGAAGCGATGCCGTGCCCGAGCACCGGGAAGACCGCCTCGACCGAACCCAGCGTCGGCAACGAGAAGCCGAGCAACGACAGGAGCGTTCTCATGCGCCACCGCCTCCCCGCATCGGCTCACCGCGTGGGGCGATGTTGGCGAAGAGCGACTCGATGAGCACGAAGACGAACAACAACCACAAGAGGGGTGTCGAAATGTCGCGACCCTGCTGCACCAGTTCGACCTGTTCGCCCACGGCGCCGGCCTGGCCTGGCTTGTCGGTGAAGGTATGGAACCGCGGGACGTTGCGCAGGTCGAAGCGCGTCAGATCGCCCTCGATGGCGGGCGGGTTGACCGTGAAGGCGATGGTGCGCTTGCCGCGGGCCCGTTCCAGTTCGAGGCGATAACATCCGGGGTCATTCGTTTGCGACACGGTCAGGTGGGTGAGTCCGCCCCCCTGCCTGGCCGCCGGTAGATCGGCAACCTTGCCGTCGGGGGTGAACAGGCGGGCCTTTGTCAAATCTTGTGAACGAATGACCATGCTGACCGGGGTGCCCGGGGTGACGTCGTCGCTGGCGAGCAACCGGTCGGCGAGCATGCCCAATAGCAATTGATGGACGAAGGGCAGGAAGGTCGGCTTGAGCGGCCAGTCGGTCCAGCGGGTGTCGGCCGAGGTCGGCACCAACACGATGCGGCCCTCACCACGGCGCTCTTCGAGCAACGCCGGCAGTCCCTGGGAAAACCGCGCCAGCACCGCGGTGCCCGGCCCGGGCTCGACCTGGTAGAACTCGAAGATCTTGGCCCGGCCCAGATCGCCGTTGCCCTCACCGCCAAACACCTTGAACGCTGGGTGACCGAAATCGAGGTCGGTCAGTCGGTACGACGAGACCTTGGCGACCGCGTTGCCCAGGCGTTTCACCAACCGCCCCGGCAGCAGCGATGCCGCACCCAGTTCATCGACGAGGTGCAGGTTGCACCACGCCGGGTCGATCAGCGGACCCATCCACCACACGAGGTTGCCGCCACCGAGCACGTAATCGCGCAGAGCACCGACCGCTTTCGCCGATAGCGGCGGCATGTTGATAAGGATGACGGCGCGGAAGAGGTTGAGGTCGGTGCGGTCGAGTTCGTCGTGGTCGCGGCTTTCGACGCGGAACATCGGGGCATCGCGGCGACCGAGCGGGTTGAGCGCGTGGCGCAGAAAGGTGTCTTCGGGGGGCGTCAATGAGCCGGAGGGCGGCGTCGGGCGGACGAGCAGCACCGGCTGCGCCGGCAGCACCTGCACGGCGCGATGGCGCACGTTGTCGAGCAGCAGCGCGTCGGGATCGATGCTCGCCGTCACCTGCGACTCACCCTCGCGCATGAACGGCAACACCACGCTGACCCGCTTGCTCTGCCCGGCTTCGAGGCTGACCTCGACCTCGTATTTCTTTTCGCCGTCGAGGAACAGCGACAACCGCGTTTTCTGGGGCCGGCCGGCGTGGTTGGTGATCAGGGCGGTCACCGGGGCCGAGCGGTTCTTGATGACCAGGTTCGCGCCCACCGACAACTCGGCCAGGGTCAGGTTGGCCGGGGCCTCGCGGCCGACCTTGACCAGCAACAGCTCGACCTGCTTGTCAATCATATTGACATCGTATTTATCGAGAAACGGTTTCCAGGTGGTGGTGGTGGCGTCGGTAATGACGATGACCTGACGGGTGCTTGCCCGGGCCTGCTTGAGGAGGCCGAGCGCCAGCCGCATCCCCCCGGCGAGGTCGGTGCCGCCACTGGTCAGGGGCGCGTTGCGCACCGCTTCCTTCAGCTCGTTCTTGTCCCAGTTGAGTTGGTTAAACAAGAGTTGTGATGGTTCGCCGATGGTGACGACCGAACCCTTGTCGGCAGGACCCATGCGGTCGAGGATCTCGAGCGCCTTGGCCTTGGCCGTCGAGTAGAGCGAGATGCCCTGTTCGCTGGTGCCCATCGACATCGAGTTGTCGAGGATCACCACCAGGGCGATGCTCTGGCGGGAGTGGGTGAGGCCGAACCAACTGCCGGGTTGGAAGTAGGGGCGCGCCAGCCCAAACACGAGCAGCAACAGCACGAGCAGGCGCAGCGCCAGCAGGATCAGGTTGCGCAGCCGGGCGCGCTGTTGCACGGTCTCGAGCGACCGGCGCAGCAGACGCAGGCTGGGAAAGTCGAGACGGATCGGCGTGCGGCGATGGTAGAGGTGCAGGGAGATTGGCACCGCGATCGCCAGGGCGCCGAGCAGAAACGCCGGATTGCCGAAGGTGAACGGCATGCGCTCAGGCTCCGAGGCCGGTCATCCCTGACCGGCGGTGCGAGAAGAAGGCGCGCAGATTGGTGTCGAGCGGCTTGCTGGTGTCGATCAACAGGTAGTCGATGCCGAATCGCTGAAAACCGCTGCGCAGGCGGCTCACAAACTGGTGCACCTGGCGGAGGTATTCACGACGTATGCCATGGGCGTCGGTCTCGACGGTGCTCGCGTCTTCCATATCGCGGATCATCATCTCGCCATCAAAGGGAAACTGCAGCTCGTGCGTGTCGAGCACGTGAAAGATCACCAGTTCGTGGCGACGCGTCTTGAGCTGCCGTGCTTTGGTGAGCAGCCGCTCGAGATCGTCGAGCAGGTCGGAGAAGACCAGCACCAGCCCGCGTTTCTTCATGGTGCGGGCGACGTGGTCGAGGGCTCCGGCCACATCGGTGCCCGCTGCGGGGTCGAGCGCTTCGAGTTCGTTGCACAGTGCCTTCAGGTGCGGCATGCCGCCCTTCGCGGGGATGACGCGGCCGACACCGGCGGCGAACGTGACCAGGCCAACCGTGTCTTGTTGCCGCAGCATCAGGTAGGCCAGCGTGGCTGCCAGGGTGGCGGCATAGTCGAGCTTTGACAACGGCTGCCCGGGCGCTTTGTAGGCCATCGACCTGCTGGCATCGAGCACGAGAAAGCTCGAGAGGTTGGTCTCTTCTTCGTGCTGCTTGATGTAGTACTTGTCTGAGCGGGCGTAGACCTTCCAGTCGATGTCTTTGAGTGGATCGCCCGGCGTGTATTGCCGGTATTCGCTGAACTCGACATTGAAACCGCGATACGGGCTCTGGTGCATGCCCGCGAACAACCCCTCGACGACGGCGCGCGCGCGTACCTCGAGTGACCCGAGTTGCGCCAGCAGCGCCGGGTCGAGGAAACGCGAGATGCGGCGTGATTGCGGTTGGTCGGTCATCGCGGCCGGTGTCGCCGCCTACCGCGACGGGCTGGGCTCGGAAACCTGGGCCAACAGCCGCTCGATGATCGTATCAGCGGTGATGCCCTCGGCCTCGGCGTTGAAGTTGACCACGACGCGGTGGCGCAATACCGCGTATGCCAATGCGCGAATGTCTTCGGGCGCGACGCAGGTGCGGCCGCGCAGCAGGGCGCGGGCTTTGCCGCCGAGAATGAGATACTGCGAGGCCCGCGGGCCGGCGCCCCAGGACACATAGTCTTTGACCATGTCGAAGGCCGTCGGCAGATTGGGCCGGGTGGCCTTGACCAGGTCGACGGCGTAGCGGACCACGTGGTCGGCGACCGGCACCTTGCGCACCAGTTCTTGCAGTTCTTTGATGCGCTCGCGGGTGACCACCGCTTTGACGTCGGCGGCAACACCGCCCGTGGTCGCCTTGACCATGGTGACCTCTTCGTCGAAGGTCGGGTACTCGAGGCGGACATTGAACATGAACCGGTCGAGCTGCGCTTCGGGAAGCGGATAGGTGCCCTCCTGCTCGATCGGGTTCTGGGTGGCCAGCACGAAGAACGGCATTTCGAGGGGGTAGGTCTGGCCGGCCGAAGTCACCTGATACTCCTGCATGGCCTGCAACAACGCAGCCTGCGTTTTGGGCGGGGTGCGGTTGATTTCGTCGGCGAGCAGCACGTTGGCGAACACCGGCCCGCGCACGAACTTGAAGCGGCGCTCTTTGGTCACCTTGTCTTCTTCGAGGATCTCGGTGCCGGTGATGTCGGACGGCATCAGATCGGGGGTGAACTGGATGCGGTTGAAATCGAGGTTCAACAGACGCGCGAGCGTGTTGACCAGCAGCGTCTTGCCCAGGCCGGGCACGCCGATGAGCAGGCAGTGGCCGCGGGCGAACAGCGCATAGAGCACCTCTTCGATGACCTTTTCCTGCCCGATGATGACCTTGCCGATCTCGGCGAACAGTGCGGCCCGTGCGGCTTTCAGGTCTTCGACGGCCTTCAGGTCGGTGATTTCCTGCTGAGACAATGCGGTGGCGCCCATGGCTCCCTCCCTCGGAACGGCATGTGGTAGGACGCCACACCATACCATATAAGATGAGATGCGACCAGTGGCACGCAGTCGAAACGCCGGTTCGCCGGCAAAACGGGGTCGCCAACAGAGATGCGCGCGGGTTGCCGTCGCCCAAGAAGGGTGGCATCATGGAGACTGAAGATCTGAGTTGCAGGAGCACCGTGTATGCCGCACCGTCCGTCGCGTAACATCTCAATGAGCGGGGGCACGCGCCCCCGCTCGGCTCGCGGCACAGGTCCGCGAGCCTCACA
>CAZADH010000287.1:2634-7779 GCA_964483805.1 uncultured bacterium | reverse complement strand
GTTGGTGACGGCGGTGAACCCCGGCTCGCCGGCGCAGGTGGCCGGTGTGAAGGCCGGCGATGTGATCACCACCGTCGACGGCCACGCCCACGAAGACAACAAGGACGGCGTGCGCTTCATCAATCTGGCCGGTGGCCGCGAAATCGAAATCAAGGTCGTGCGTGAACACCCGGTGCCGCACGCGGGTTTTTCGGGGGGCGTGTTGCGCGGCGATCTGGCGGTCAATCCGGGCACCTACGTGTTGTCGTCGCGCGAAGAGCTGACGTTGCGCGTAACCCCGCGCGGGGAGCCGGGCACCGGGTTGATCGGCATCGGTCTGCTGCCGAACAACTACGATTTCCGAGCGCTGCCGGCCGGCCGGGCCTGGAGCCGGGCCGCGTGGTCGACCTGGGGCATCATCGATCAGACGTTGCTGGGTTTCTTCCGCATGCTTTTCCAGAGCCGCGAGGCCGATGTTGCCGGCCCGGTCAAGATCATGCAGATCATCAAGGACCATGCGCAGAAGGGGCTGAACGACCTGCTGTATCTCACGGCCATCCTGTCGGTGAACATCGGGTTGATCAACCTATTCCCGCTGCCTGTGCTCGATGGAAGTCGTATTATCTTTGTATTGCTCGACGCGTTCTTCGTTTTTCTGCGGTCCTTGACGGGAATCCGGTTGCAGATCAGTCCGCGGACCGAAGAGGGGATTCACTTTGTCGGCCTGCTGATGCTGCTGGCCTTGATGGTATTGGTGACCTACAAGGACATCAAGAGCCTGATGTGACACGGGCGCCGCGCTGCGCCGTGAAGGAGTGACGGTCATGGCCATGGAGAGCCGCCTGCTGAGCATCATGTTCGTCGATGTTCAGGGGTTCACCCGCCGGACGGCCGCCGCCACCCGTGAAGAGACCGAGCAGTTCATCCGCGAGACCCAGGAGTTCGTGAAGACCCACCTGACCAAGTGGTCGGGCCGCCTGGTCAAGACCATGGGCGACGGGTTCATGGCCGCGTTCGATTCGCCGACGAATGCCGCCCAGTGCGGGCTCGAGATGCAGAAGAAACTCGAGACCCGCAACGCGAACATGATCAACCCAGACCACTTCATTCGCTTTCGCATCGGCATCAACACCGGCGAGGTGAGCATCGACGAAAATGGCGATCTGTACGGTGACCCGGTGAACATCGCTGCCCGCATCGAAGGGTTCTGCGAGCCGAATGCGGTTTACATCTCCGAGGCCACTTTTCTGGCGATGAACAAGAATGAACTCGGCGCGCTCGACTTGGGGCCGCAGATGTTCAAGAACGCCACGCGTGAGATTCGCATCTATCGTCTGTTTCCACCGGGAGCTGCCCCGGCCCTGGCCTCTGCCGCATCGGCGGCCGCGAAGGCGGCGAACCGGCCGGCCGCGCCCGCATGGGTTGGGGGCGTGGCGAAAAAGGTGGCGTTGGCGCTGGTCTGCCTGTTGCTGTTTGTCGTGGTGGCGCGGAACGTGGTGCGGATTGCCCGCCGCGCTGGTTCGGCGGTGGGCGCCGGGGTGGCTTCGGGCACCGCGGTCGTCTCGGGTTCCGGCAGCGGGCGGGGCATGCCGGTGAGTGGTGGGGGTGGCGGTCATGCCGCCGGCCATGGGTCGGTGGCCTCGGCGAGTATCGACGACCCCGGCGACGATGGACCGCTGGCCGGTTTGTCGTCGGGTCTCGAACCAACGGCCGAGGAAGTCGAGACGTTCAATCAACTGGTCGCGGCCAACAAGCTGGCCGAAGCCGAGGCGTATCTCGACAAACTGGTGCAGGGGCGCCTTGCCAGCGGAGCGCAGCCGACGGTCAAAGACTGCCTGGCTGTGGGTTCCGGTTATCTGCTGGTGAACAACAAGACAAAAGCCGAGAAGGCGTTTTCGATGGCGATCGAGAAGGGCGGCGGCAAACCGCAACTGGTCGAGAGAATCAATGCACTTCGCAGTGGTCGGGGCCGGACAGTGTTTGGGCAGAAACGTCCGGCCCGTGGGGCGCCCGGTGGCCGGTTGCCATTCGGTGGCCGCTTCATCGGCGGTGGTCGTCGAGGCGGTGGCGATGCCGGTAGCGGCAGTTGAACAATGTGTGTATATCGTATGTATATGATCTCAGGAGGTTCCCGTGGTACTCGAACGTATTGACCTGTTGGTGTTCTATTTCAAGATCGAGTGTGGGCTGTGTCGCAACGTTCTCAATGCCAGCCACGTCGCCATCGAGGAACTGCAGGGCAACCTCGTTTGCACCCTGTGCGGCAAGACGGTCAAGGTTCCCGAATACGAGAAGCTGATCAACGGCTCGAAGGCGGTTAACGCCTATCTGAGCGACAAACAGAACGCCACCCGTATCAAGCTGGTGCTCAACGAGAAGTTCGTCGTCGTCGACGAGGCGCCACCCGCCCACTGAGACGCGAGACGCGATGAACGACGCGCGCCTTCCGCCTGTGGTGCCGCCGGGGTTGCTCGACGCGGCGTTCGAGGCGTGGCGCAATCAGGACTATGCCGCGGCGGCGGCCCTGTTTCGGCGGGCGTGGCAACACCGGCCCCACGAACCGACGCTGGCCTACTACCTGGGTGTTTGCGCGGTGCGACGGGGGGCCTGGCAGGGCGCCGAACTTTGGCTCGCACGGGCGGCGCAGTTGGCGACTGCGCACGGTGATGTGGCGCTGGTGCACGATGTGACCATGCGCCGGTTCGAATTGGGGCTGGCGCGTGGCCGGGCGTTGCGCGAGCGGTTGGTCGAGACGCCGGCTCCATGCACCGACTGTGGCGGCGAGGTCCGGGTGGTCGAGGAGTGCCTGGCGCCGGCGGCGGACTGGCTGCGCCGACGGTGGGCATGTGCAGTTTGTGGGGCCCGTGGGAGCGATGAACGCGGGGTGCCGCACCGTGGGCTGCATCCGGACCGTGGCGCCGCCGAGGTCGTTTCGCCTGGGCGCGATCGGCCGGGGAGCACGCACTGATGGCGCCGGGCAACGGGGAAACGATGGCGACGGCGGGCGGCGGTCAACCGGCCGGCACCGGTGGTGTCAATGCTTCGCCGTCGGGGGCCTGGTTCCGGCGTATCGGTGATCGCATCCTGTTGGTGGCCGTCGTGTCGGCGCTGGTGCCGCTGGTGATCATCGGGACGATGGTCAGTCTCAAGGTCCGGCACGACCTGATCAACCAGGCGATCGAAGCGCAACAGTCAGTGACCGGGGCCATCCTCCACAGTATCGGGGCCACGGTGCAGGCCAGCGTGCGCCAGGTGCAGATGATGGCGCAGGATCCGGCCATGCAGAGCATGGAGCGGGAAGCCCAGGTGCGCACCATGTATCGCTTTCTCGATCTCAACACTTTGTATTACAGTTTCTTCGTTTATCGCGCCGACGGCACGACCAACGCCATCGCGTATCGAAGCCGGTACCGGGGTGACGATGAGCGTTACATCAACAAGCGCAATATCCTGCGCAGATCGACGACGGCGGCGCTGCAACCGATCCGGGAAGCTTTTCTCGAGGCCGTGCGCACCAACCGGGCGATCGTGTGCGAGCAGGTGGTGACCAATCGGGAACAGACCATGCTGATGATCATGGTGCCGATCAATCGGTTCCACGATCCTGACGAGGTGGTCGGCATGATCAGTTGTGCCATCAATGTCGAGAACGCCGGCATGCAGGACCTGGTCCAAGGGTATCCGTTGTCGGGCGGCGAGGTGCTCGCCCTCGTCGATGGCGAGGGGCGGTTGTTGGCACGCCGCGGTTCGGCTCTGCCGGAGGGGCTGGCCGCCCTGGGTTTCGATCGGGCGCGGGTGCGCGCGGAAAAGACCCTCCCGGCCGACCTGACACTCGGCGATGCCGCGTATCTTGGGGTCATCGCCGCCGTACCCGAGTTGAACGGCTTTATCCTGATTGCCCGGCCGCGGGGCGAAGTCCTGGCGTTTTTGCAGCGCTTGCTGCTGAACCTGGCGCTGGCCCTGATGGTGGCGGTGGTTCTGGCCCTGTCGCTGTCGGTGGTGCTGGCACGCAGCCTGGCCGGCAAAGTCGGCGGATTGCTGGCCGGTATCCGCCAGGTGCGCGACGGCATCGTCAGTCACCGGGTCGAGGTCGAGGGCGAAGACGAACTGGCCGAGGCGTGTGCCGCCTTCAACGACATGGTGGCGACGCTCGAGAAACACCGCTTGATGGACGAAATCTGGGCGCGTGAGTGGCGACCGTGATACATCGTATGGTCTTTGTGTTTCTTTTCATGGTCGGTGGGCCTGCGGTTGCCTTCGAGTTGGTCGATTGCGCGCGTGCGGTCACTGAGTTCCGCCTCGACAACGGCATGCGCTTCCTCGTTGTCGAGCGGCCCGAATCGCCCATGGTGGCCTGCACGATCACCGCCGGCGTCGGCAGCGTCGTCGAACACAAGGGCGCCACCGGGTTGGCCCACCTGTTCGAGCACCTGGCCTTCAAGGGCACGGCACGCATCGGGACCCGCGATCCTGTGGCTGAGCGGCTGGCCATGGCCCGTGAAGATGCGATCTTCGCGCGACTGCAGGGGGAACGCGTGCGCGGGGCTCTGGCTTCTGCCGCGGTGATTGCGGCGTTGACCGACGCCCTCGCCTCGGCGGCGGCCGACGCGCGTCGCCACGTCGTCAGCAACGAGTTCATCGAGTTGTTGCAGGGGGCCGGGGGACTGGTGATCAATGCGGGCACGTCGTATGACTACACGCAGTACATCTGCACCATGCCGGCCTATCGTCTCGACCTGTGGTTTGCCTTGGAGTCCGGGCGCTTTGCCGAACCGGTGTTGCGCGAGTTCTTCAGCGAAAAAGACGTGGTCATGGAAGAGCGGCGGATGCGCGTCGAAAACCGGGTCCAGGGCCTGCTTTACGAGGAACTGGGCCATGCCGCGTTCAAGGCACATCCGTATGGAGAACCGCTGATCGGTCACATGTCTGATCTCGAGGCAATCGACCGCGCCCAGGCCGAACGCTTCTTCGGCGAACACTATGTGGCCAGTAATCTGACCGCGGTGTTGGTCGGCGGTGTGACTCTCGTGCAGGTGCGCGCGCTGGCCGAACGTTGGTTTGCACGACTGCCGGCGCGACCGCGTCCGCGGGGAGTCGTCACGGTCGAGCCACCGCAGCGAGGCGAGCGACGGGTCGAGATCGAACACCCCGGGCAACCCCTGCTGC
>CAZADH010000287.1:247-2624 GCA_964483805.1 uncultured bacterium | reverse complement strand
GGCGCCGGAGCAACCGGTCTGGGAGGTCATGGCCGAGATTCTGAGCGGTGGCAGCGCACCACGCCTCGAGCGATCGCTGGTTCGAGAGAAACAGGTGGCGGTGGCGGTGCGCATGTCGACCGCCCACCCGGGGGGCCGCTATCCAAACCTGGTGTTGTTTTCGGTGGTGCCGGCGCCGGGGGTTCCCACCGCGTCGTGTGAGGCGGCGTTGGTCGACGAGATTGCCCGATTGGGTCACGAACCGGTGACGACCGACGAGTTGGCGAGAGCGCGGGCCAAGATCCGCACCGCGGTGATCCTCGGACTGGAGCGGCCCCAGGAGTTGGCTGGGGCGCTGGGCTACTACCAGGCCGTGACCGGCGACTGGCGCCACCTCTTTCACTCGGTCGACGCGGTGGCCTCGGTGACGGCAGCCGATGTCCAGGCCGTGGCGCAACGGCATTTCACCCGGAACAATCGCACGGTGGCGACGGTGCGCACGGTCGTGGCCTCGAGCGCAACGCCGATCGAGGCACGGCGATGACCAACCCGCTGCATAAATACATGGTATTGCTTTTCTTTCTTGCCGTCGCCGGCGTGGCGCTGGCGGCACCCACCGCCGTAAACGCGTCGGCACCCGAAGTGTTGCCCGATCCTCGGTTGCTGGCGGGTGGCGACGCGCCGGCCGTCGTGCCGCTGCCGATCGAGCGTCACCTGATGTCCAACGGCATGCAGCTTCTCCTGCTCGAGGACCACGCCTTGCCGGTCATCCATCTCAAGATCTGGATCCGCGCCGGTTCGTGCGAGGATCCACCGACCCAGCTTGGGTTGGCCGGGTTGACCGCAGGGGTGATGCGCATCGGCGGGTCGGTGACCCGCAGCGGCGACGAGGTCGAACAGACCTGGGATCGTCTGGCGGCAACGGTCGAGTTTGGCATGACCGACACGCTGGGCACCATGTCATGTGTGGCCTTGCGCGAGCATTTTGCCGAGGCGATGGCGGTGCTGGCCGAGGTGATGCGGGCGCCCCGTCTGCCGCCCGACCGACTCGAAATCAAGAAGAACGAGGCTCGGGCCGCCATTGCGCGCCGCAACGACGAACCGGTGGCGCTGGCACGGCGGGAGTTCGCGCGGTTGATCTACGGGACCGCGAGTCCGTATGCCAGGCAAGCCGAGTACGCGACGATCGACGCGATTGATGTCGCGGCTTTGCGAGCCTACCACCGCCGGTGTTTCGCGCCGGAGCGGATGCACGTGGCCGTGTGGGGCGATTTCTCGACGTCCCGGATGCGGGCGTCCCTCGAACAGTGGTTCGGTGATTGGCCGCGTGGCAACAGTGCTCCCGTGGTGGCCTCGGTCACAGAGGCCCCGGCAGGTGCGCGGCTGCATCTGATCCCGCGCCCTGACCAGAACCAGAGCGTCGTGCTGTGCGGACACCTGGGCAGTGACGCGCACGACCGCGACTTCGCCGCAATTACGATGATGAACGAGATCCTCGGTGGTCCGTTCACCGGGCGTCTGTTCAAGCGGGTTCGCTCTGACCAGGGCTTGGCCTACCAGGTGTTCGGCGGATACAACCTGGGTCTCGATCGTCCGGGATTGTGCCTGATCGGCTGTGTGACCCGCGGAGGCGCGACCGGGCAGGCGTTGGCGGCGATGCGGCACGAGGTGGACTTGTTGCGCACGCAACCCGTGACCGAGCAAGAGCTGGCCCTGGCGAAGACGTCGTACCGCCACGTTTACCTGTACAATTTCGCAACCCGCGCGCAGCAAATCGAGAACGCCGCAATCGTGGCGCATTACGGCTACCCGGTCGACTTCATGCAGACCAGCCTGGCCGCGGTGGCTTCGGTAACGGTCGCCGATGTGTTGCGGGTGGCCCGCGAGCGTTTGCGGCCCGATGAGATGCGAGTGTTGGTGTTGGGCGACCCGGCCGCATTTGCCGGCCCTTTGGGGGCCTCGGGGACCGTGCGCGAGATCGACGTCGCGATTCCGCCCAGATAGCAAGACAAAGTATGACTGTGTCTGCCCTGCCATGAAATCCGCCGGGATGCTGCGTTGGTTGGCGCTTTACTACATGTTGCTGCGCACCGGCAACAATACATTGTATCTCGCCATGGTCACGCTGCTGCTGAAACGGGGCGGCGTCGAAATGCTGCCGTGGCTGTATACCCTGGCCAACGTGTTGTTGATCTACCTGCAACTCGGCGTCGTGGCCAAAGCCGAGGGCAAGGTCGGGCGGCCGCTCTTGTCGCTGATGTCGTGGCCGTTGCTGGCATTTTCGTTGGTATTGAGTTTGTTCACCAACAGCGACAATGCCTGGCTGTTTCTCGTTGGCCTGATCCTGCTGACCCAGATCGAAGAGTTGGGCAACCTCGGCTTTGCCAATTACACCAGC
>CAZADH010000287.1:0-237 GCA_964483805.1 uncultured bacterium | reverse complement strand
GATCCAGGAGGCGAAACGCAGTCAGCCCGTCATCTACGCAGCCGGTAGTTTCGGGTTGTTTGCCAGCGGCATCTCGCTGAAGCTGCTGCTCGATGTCGTCGATCTGCGCGAACTGCTCTGGATCAATGCCCTCGTCCATCTCGCTGCTGACGCGGTGTTGACGAAAATCGGCGCACTGGAGCGTGCGGCCGCCGAGGTCGGTGGGGCCGGCGCCGCGCCGTCCGGTCGCGCGGCGGC
>CAZADH010000286.1:0-7785 GCA_964483805.1 uncultured bacterium | reverse complement strand
GACCTCGGTGATCAACGGCAGCGGCCGTCTCGCCCTGGCCCAGGGCGTCAAGTTCGACCTGTAACGATGCCTCCACCCACCCGGTCGCGGTCGGCCGGGTGGGCGGCCGGGTCGTGCCGTCTGTCGTCAGTCGATGCCCAGGCAGGCTGGTAGCGGCATCGACGGCAAAGCGTCGATGCCGTCGCGAGCGAGTCTCTTGAAGAACTCGGCGGGTTGCAGCGGTGGCAACGCCGACAACGGCACCCACGCGACCCCGCGCAGAACCTCCGGCACCCCGGCCGGCAGATCTGGATCGCTGCCGAGGTTGGTGGTGCCGGTAACCGGCCCGAAACGCAGAATCACCTCGCAAACGTTGGCCTCGGGGAGCTGAAAGATCCCAACGGTGGCAAGGGCCGTGCCCTGCAGGCCGGTTTCCTCGAGCAGTTCCCGGGCGGCGGCGGCGGCCAGCGTCTCGTGGTCCTCGACGTGCCCACCCGGCAATGTCCAGAACTCGCGGCCGGTGCGTTGCGAGCGGTGCTTGACCAACAATATATTGCCATTGGCAATACACAGGCAACGGGCGATCAGCCGCGCGTTCGGCCCGGAAAAACGGGGGACGGTCGGCGTCGGGGCAGCGGACACCGGTTTGGCACTGATCTCGCAGGTGCCTGGCGCAGATTGTCTTGTTGCACCGCACGAAACTGACGTTTCGTGTCGCCCTCGTGGCGGCAAACGCACTTGGCGTGTGCCGGGCTGGGCGCCCGCCCCACGACGAGCGTCGTGTGCGGGGGGGTGCGCGAAACGGTTGTCGGCGACGACCACGGTCGCCGGGTTGGCCGGTAGCTTGCCCGCATACCAGCCGATCTGCGACGCCTCGTGGCAATCGAACGCCGGCACGTACGGTTTGATGTCGAGCACCGGTGTGCCGTCGAGCATGTCGACGCCGGCAACGTCGACCCGGTTGCCCGAGATACCGAGCAGGCGCACCACTGCCAGGCCAATCGGATTCGGTCGCTTGGGTGAGCGGGTGGCGAAGATGCCGTGCTCGACGGTGTCGAGATAAGGCACGACCCGCAAGGCACTGCCGGCAACGCGGTCGAATACATACACGATAAAGATATGGCTGAATCCGGCCAGATCGTCGAGGCCCGCGGCATACTCGGGCAACACCTCGATCGCGCCGCGCTCTTCGGCCACCATTGCTGCCTGAATGGGCGTGCCGGCTTGCCCAGTGAAACGCGTGCGCATTTGTGCGATCGGGCGGAAAGTGTGTTGTCCGCCGGGGGTGCGAGGTTCTGTGTGGGATACGCCATTGCCGCAACCCGTGGCTGCATCTCGGGCCGCGCGGCCGGGGTCTTCGTTTTCTCCCGCCGCCCTCTGTGGCGGCAAACGTCCGGTGTGCGCCTTGGCCGTGGGCAGTCCAGTTCGCTTCTTGTGCGTGGTCATGGGTTGGGGAACCTTTCTGCTTTCAAGACATCCCGGACGTCGTTTTGGGCTGCGTTTTTCTCGGCACGGGCCCAGCGCCCACACCGCTGCCGCGAATCGAAGCGGTCGGCAGATCACCGCGCGTTGCCGATGGTTCGCGCACGTATTCCTCGCTGCGCAACAACTCGACCTCGACCGTGTCGCCCCGCCCATGCCCGCCCTTGCCGATCTCCGAAACGAACTGGGCGTTCGTCCCCATGCACAGGCCGACGTGCTCGGTTTTGAACGACACCGGGAACGCCCGATAGCCACCATCGGCACTCTTCTCGAGTTGCACCTTGTACAAGAATGAGATGCGCTTGGGGCACGACATATCGGCGGCCAGCGTCGCAGAAACCCGTGGGCGGCGCAGAGGTGGCACCCCCAGGTAGTGGGCGACGATCGGGCGGACGCACCAGTCGAGACCGTAATAGGCCGCGACGACGGGACCCGGCAGGTTGATCACCGGCTTGCCGTCGACGATCGCGATGCTCATCGGCCGACCGGGACCGGCCGCGACGCCGTGAAAGAGCACTTCGCCCCGTTTGGCCAGCGTGCCAGCGGTGAAGTCTTCGGCGCCAAGTGACGAGCCGCCGTTCATGATGACGATGTCGGCTTGCGGCAGGGTCTGCGTCAGCACGGCAATGAGCTGGTCGGGCCGGTCTTTGACGATCGGCATGATCAGCGGCGCAGCGCCCATCTCGAGCAACATGTGTTTCGCCATCAGGCTGTTCGACTCGATGCTCTGCCCCCGTTGCGGCTTCGTCCCCACCGGTATCAGTTCGCTGCCGGTCGGGATGAATGCGACCATCGGTTTCCGTCGGACCGGCACGGTGTCGATGCCGCCCAGTGCCAGCGCAGCGAGGTCGCAGGGGCGGATCGGCACGCCCGCCGAAATCAACCAGTCGCCCTCGCGAATCTGGCTGCCCGCCTCGCGCACGCCGCTGCCGGGCACCACCGGGTCCTCGGAGGTGAGTTTCAGCCCCGCGGCGCGGCGCGACCCGGGTGTCTCGCCGGACTCTGCGTGGGGCAACAAAGAACTGTGCCCAACGTGGGCGGCCCCCCCATTTGCTGCAACTGCGGCGGGGATGAATTCGACCTCCTCGATCGGGATGATCGCATCGAACTGATCTGGGAAGTCATCGCCGGTGTCGGCGCGCACGTAGTCGCACCCTTCCTGCCACGTCGAGGTGTCGGGAACGCCGTTGCTGAAGCGGGCCGAATTCACAGCGATGCCGTCGAACATCGAGACCCGGTGGACCGGCAAGGTGTTGCGTGAATACAATGTATTAGCCGTAATGCGGCCGATCGCCTCGGCGAGGGGCACCATCTCGGTGGGCGCGACCGGTTGCCATTGCGCGAAAACGGCGTTCAGAGCTTCGGTCTTGGTGCGCGTGTTCCAGTCCATCGTGTCTCTCCTGATGTCATGCATGAATCCTGTGGGTGCGCCGACCCCTGTGAAAACAGTGCGTGAACCCGTCCTTCCGTGTCCGCGCTCATGGGCTGACCCAGGTGGCATGCGCGCGGGTCGCGGGGTGTCTGGGCAGACATCGCGGCACTGTGGCCGGCGTGCTCGTTGCTCAAGTTCGGGGTCTCTTGAACGCCACCTTCTGACCGGTGGCAAAGATCTTGCCGTTCTCGGCACCGCGGATGATGCGCATCACCCGCGCCGGATCCTTGACCACGAACCCCGAGAGATCGGCGACACCATACGCAAAAAGCTGCGGGGCCAACGGCGTGGCCGGGCCGACGATGGTCACCTTCTTTGCGCTGCTGGCCAGTTTCAGCAACCGGGGCAGGCTCTTGTCGACGAAACTCGAACTGCCGAGAAAAACATAGTCGCTGTCGGGGATCAGGTAATCGGTCGCGGTGGGCGGATAGTCGCCGTCTTCCGGTTCGTCGGCGGTGATGATGCGCATCTCGCACACCGGCTCGAACAGCGTTTCGAGGTGCGGGACGTGGCCGAGAATGGTCACCTTCTTGCCGCGTATTTCATTTTGCGACATGATGAACGGATCGTAAATACGATCCTCCAGAAGCTGACCGTCGCTGATCGCCACCCCGGCGGCACGGGCGACCGCCGGATTGTTGTAATACGCATTGATCGCGGCCTGGCCGATCGCCGCCTCCCCGAAGTTCCACGAGCGGATGCACTGCGCCACCTCGCGCAACGGCAGACCCTCCAGGTTGCGCGCGAACATCGGCTGGCGGTAATCGTAATCGATGGCGCCGCCGATCCCGACGCTGTCGCGGCTGCGCACGCACGAATAGTGGTGGCCGAGCACGATCTCGTCGGCGGTCCAGTCGGTCGGGATGCCGTCGATCAATTCGTCATACATTGTCCACATTGTGTCCCTCCTGGATCCGCACCATGGTGGTGTCGATGCGCGCCCCGGCGCGCAGGCGCTGACGCAGTTGCTGCATGGTCGTGTCGAGGTGTTCGATCGCCGTCAGACACTGGCGTTCCTCGGCCGAGGTTTCGAGAATGGCAGCGACGCCGCCGTTGCCGATGACGATGCGCTTGTCGGCGCTGAGCGCCAACAGCGGGTCGTGCGTCGAGATCAGCACGATCTTCTCCTCGCGGGCGAGCAGCTCGAGCGCCCGCCGCCGGTCGATACCGGCGTTTTCGATCTCGTCGATCAACACAATCGGTGACGCACTCATGTAGGCCGTGTCGGCGATCATCAGTGCCCGCGACTGGCCGCCGCTCAACTGGGTCACTTTGGTGTCGCGACTGAACTTCTCGCCGGCCAGTTCGTTGGCGCAGTCGAAACAACGGGCGATTGTACCCTGCACGTCTTTGGCCAGACGGCTGGTGGCATGCATTTCGAGAAACTCGGCGACGGTCAGGTCCATGACGAAGTTCATGTTCTGCGACAGTTGCGCGACGAGCCGACCCTCGAGTGCAAACCGTTCGTCTTCGCTGGGGGCGCGGCCGTTGAGCAGGACATGGCGGCGCGTCGGCGTGTCGCCGTCGGCCAGACACTCGATGTCGGCTAATAGACGGCTCTTGCCGGCGCCGGTCGGGCCGACGATGCTGATGATGTCGCCGACGGCGACGGTCCACTCGGCCAGTTCCGCCGCCCCCGACTTGTCGTGACCGCCTCGGATTGTCATCGATTGTATGGCAATGCCCAGTTCCTGGTCGGTCGCGAAGGTCTGCAAAAAATGACAGAAGTCGCGGACGATCGCTTCGGTATCGAGGCCGAAGTCGGCGAGGGCGGTGGGATCGGCGCGCGCCAGCGCCTCGCTCAGCGGCACCGTTTCGTCGAGATCGGGAAGCCGCAGGTTGACGAAGAACTCCCGGCCGACCGGATGGGCCGCGAAGACCGCGGCCAGCGGCGAACCGACGACGAGGGTCAGGATCGCGTCCATCGGTCAGCCGTTCCGGAATTCCATCTTCTTCATGATGCCCATCTGGTACTCCTCGCCGATGCGCATCTCGCCGGTGCAATACGAGCACACCGCCGCCGGGGTGGTGAAACGCAGCTTGAGGTCACGCAGCCCGGTGATGTCGCGGGCGTCATGCAGGCGCCGGGCCAGTGCCGACGCACCCTGGCCGGTGATGCCGTTGAGAAAGAGCACCTTGGCGGTGGTGTTGACCTGCCTTACGTTGTATGCAAACACCTCGCGCTCGGCCTGCGACACGATGTCGCCCTTGGTGACGACGACGATATCGGCCATCTTGAGCATGGGGCCGATCTTGCGTGGTGTATTGACACCGGCAAGATTGTCGATGACACACACCGAGAGAATCCCCTTGATATATGGCGAACAGCGGTTGCACAGCCCGGCGCTCTCGGTGATCAGGATGGCGATGCCCTCGCGCAATCCCCACTCGACGGCCGCTTCGACGTTGCTCACGAAGAAATGGTCGGGGCAGATGCGCCCGGAAAACCCGGTCTGGCAGCGGATCTTGGCCTCTTCGTAGCGGTGGTGGTCGAACGAGGTCAGGCAGTCGAACTTCACCACGCCGACGCTGCGGCGCTCGACCCCGAGCGCTTCGATCGTGCGCAGGATGACCGCCGTCTTGCCCGACGAGGGCGGCCCGGCCACGGTGATGAGTTTCATGGGCAGACCTCACCGTGCGGCCGGGGCCGGTGCCCGCGGCGAATCGCTGCTCGAACCATGCCCGTCAATCGTGATCGACGCCCACCATGACGCTCGAGGCCTTGACGACAGCGTATGCTTTCTTGCCTTCCTTCAAACCGAGATCGACCAGCGAGCGTTTGGTGATCATCGAGGTGATGTTGACCCCGGGCGCAACTTCAATGACCACTTCGGCATTGACCGCACCCTCGGTGACCTTGACGACTTTGCCGGCCAGAACGTTTCGTGCACTGATTTTCATGGTTGCCTCCTGGTTGATTTGCGGTGGTCGGATCGCCCCTGTGCGTGGGCGCGTCCGTTCAGCACCATAACACGACTCTGCTACCGTCGACTTCCTGCACGCGCACGTCGATACCGTACAGGGCCGACAGATGCTGACTGGTCAGGACCTCGCGCGCCGGGCCGGTCTGGCGCACCTGGCCTTCACGCATGAGGATGAGATGGGTGGCGATCGCCGCCGCGATCTCGGGCTCGTGGGTGGTGAGCATGATCGTGACGCCGTGCTCGACCAGCGAGCGGATGACGCGCAACAGGCGGCTCTTGTTGGCCAGGTCGAGGTGCGAGAATGGCTCGTCGAGCAGCAGCAGACGTGGTTCCTGGGTGAGCGCGCGGGCGAGCAATACAAGTTGTTGCTCGCCGCCGCTGAGACAGTTAACGGCACGTTCGGTATAGGTCGCCAACCCGCAGCGGGCCATGGCCTCGAGCGCGACGACGACGTCGGCCTCGCCCGGCATCGCCAGCGGATCGAGATGAGGGGTGCGCCCGAGCAGCACGTAGTCGAGCACCGTGTGCTCGAAGGCTGCATTCTCGCGCTGTGGCACGAGGGCCATCTGCCGGCCGAGATCGCGGCGACCCCACGCGTTGACCGGTTTCGCTTCATAGGCCACCTGCCCGGTATGCGGTTGCAGCCAGCCCAGCGCCAGGTGCAGCATCGTGGTCTTGCCGGCACCGTTGGGACCGAGCACGGCGGTCACCGAGCCGGGTTCGATGGCAAAGTCGAGATGACGCGAGACCTCGTGGTCGCCGCCCGGATACGCGAACGAAACATCGTGGAAGGCCAACAGGGGAACGGCATTGTTTGGTGCGGTCATCGGCATCACTTCGAGCGTTGCAGGGCGCCCGACGTCATCAAGATCATGAACGCG
Source organism: uncultured bacterium (assembly GCA_964483805.1). GTDB lineage: Bacteria > Muiribacteriota > Ozemobacteria > Ozemobacterales > Ozemobacteraceae > CAZADH01. The sequence goes on along the minus strand of CAZADH010000286.1, from coordinate 1,087 downwards.
CCGGCGCCCACGAGCGATGTCAGAATGCCCAGCGGAATCTCGCCGGCCATGGCCGTGCGGGCGACGTCATCGCACAGAATTGTCAGGCAGGCCCCCATCAACATGGCGGCCGGCAGCGCGTGGCGGGTGTCGGCGCCGAAACACCGTCGGGCCACGTGCGGCACGATCAAGCCGACCCAGCCGATCATCCCGGCCACCGAAACAACGGCAGCGGTGGCCGTGACCGCGGCGAACAGTAGCAGTGCGCGTTCCCGCCCGGGCGCGAGCCCGAGGGCAAACGCAGTGGCATCATCGAGCCCGAGCGCGCTGAGGCGCCAGCGCAGCACGAAGATCACCACCAGGGCCAGGGTGACGACCGGCAACACCGGCAACAGCCGCTCCCAGGTGATGCTCGACAACCCACCCAACAACCAGAAGGTGATCTCGGGCAACTGGCTGAGCGGATCGGCGAGATACTTGAGCATGCCGAGTCCCGATGAGAACAACGCCGAAACGGCAATGCCCGCCAGCACCAACCGCAACACCCAACCCCCGAAGCGCATGCGCGTGGCCAGTGCGTAGGAAAAGATCAGCCCCGACATCGCGAATACGGCCGCGAACAACTGGACCAACAGGGCCTGATTGCCGAGGAAGACGATGCAGAACGCTGCACCGAACGCCGCTCCGGGCGACACCCCGAGAAAACCGGGTTCGACCAGGGGATTGGCGAAGATCGTCTGAAACACGGTGCCGGCCGCGGTGAGCGCCATACCGACCAGCGCGGCGGCAAGCAACCGCGGCAAGCGCAGGCTCCAGACCAGGCGCCACGCCATGTCATCGCGCTGTAGCAATTCCGGTGCCATGAAATACGGGGCCGGGTAACGGCCGACAAACAGCGACAGACCGATCAGCACCACCACCAGGCCGGCCAGGGCCCACAGGGCGCCCGTCGCGCGCAACCGTGGCGTCGCCGGGGTGAGCGGAGGTGAAGGCGAGACCGTCATCGGGACCCAGGCCTCCGTTGGAAATGTATTGACATCATATTACTGGTCCACGTGCAGGTTCGGTAACATGTGTTTTTCTACGTTGGCAGGATCGACGAAATAGA
>CAZADH010000285.1:0-7792 GCA_964483805.1 uncultured bacterium | reverse complement strand
CGAGTTGCCCCGGGAGCGCGCCGCACAGACCCAGCGCGGTGAAGCCGCCGAAGGAGTGGCCACCGACGGCAACCCGCCGTGGGTCGCACAGAGCGCGGAACTGCTCGGCACCAAGCATGCCGTCGATGACGGTCTGCAACTCGCCGACGCGCCAGACATGTACGGCGCGGCTTTCCGGCCCCGAGTTCTGGATCTCGTTCGCCTCTCGACGAAACGCGGCCCGGTCGAACGGCCGCAGCTCCCATTGGCGAACGCGTGCAGCACTGACGGCATCATGGTGATCGGGCGCGGCCACCACCCAACCCCGGGCGGCGAGCGCCTCGGCCAGATAACTGATGCTGTTGCCGCTGCCGCCGAATCCGTGCGAGAAGACGAACAGCGGGAACGGCCCCTCGTTGCGACAAGGCACGCCATCGACCGCCACCTGTCCGTGGGTTGGCCCACCATAATGGTAGCGCTGCGGCGGCGTGGTGGTCGGGAACCACACCGCCACCGTGATCTGCGTGTCGGTTCGCCCAATCGCCGGCTGCATGAGAAAGGCGGCGACAGTGTAGCCTACATTGTATTTCTTTGCCACCGGCACCGTCGGTTGCGCTGGCGGAGCCACTGCTACTCCCGCCCCCACCGCGGCCGGTGTTGACGCCGGGCGCCACGACATGTCGGGCGACAGCACGAGTTCTTTGGGGGGATTGGCGAACCCGACACCGGCCAGAGCGAGACAGGCCACGAGGCCTGCGACACCCGAGAGACACCGCCGAACCCACCGCCATGCGCTGCTGCCGCGTCGAGTCATGGATTGCCCCCTCCCCTGCCGTTTCCCGGGTTATCGTCCGGCCGGTTTCACGCCGGGGTTCTTCTGCAGAAATGCCTCGAGCTCGGAATACTTGTGAAAGTTACGCACACCGTATTGCACCCAGCCAAAGAAATCGCGCGCATGTTTGTAGGCAAATCCGGCGTGTGCCTTCGCGACGTTCTCGGCAAAGAGGCGATCGTCGCTGCTGATGTCCTCGCCCGGCGTGCCGTCGGGCTCGACCGCCTCGCCCTTCTTGTAGCCGGAATCCCCCACCATGAAGCTGTTGGCCCAGTCGACCGGCAGGTGCAGTTGCGCGGTCACCGCCGAGGCCACCCGCTCGGCCATGCCGATCTCGGGTTTGCGAAACGCATCGCGGTTCTCAGCATAATCGTACCAGTGCACGATACCGCCGTTCGCCGCAATCTGGCGGCAGGTCTCACGCAGGGCGCCATCCGCGGCGGCGGCCGTGATGTACCCCTTCGACACCCCGAGTTGGTTCGACACGATGGCGACGAGGTAACCCTCGGCATTGAGCGCGCCGATCTTCTCGCCGACCTTGGGCAGCACGGCGACATCGGAAGCGAAATTCGGACAGACGTTGCCACTCGGTGCCACCCGCAGCGTACTGTCGGCATCGAAGAAGGCGATCTTGACCGCCGTCGCGCCCGACGCCACGACAAACGATGGCGCCAGCGTGCGGCACGCGGTCGGCAACTGTTCGGGCACCACCAACTGACGGGCCGGTGCCGCCGCCCCCCAGGCCAGCAGCGATACGGCAAACACCACGACCACGAGCGAACGCCGGCAAATGCACGATTTCATGCGCGTCTCCTGTTGGGCGCCGCAAAGCGCCAGGTCTGGCAGCAGCGCCGGTTTCGCTCACGGACAGGGCGAACCGGCCAGACTGCCGGTGCGTTCATGATACCAGCGCCCGCCGACCGAGACCAGCACACCCGCTCGCCGCCGCAACATCCTGGTGAGCGGGGCCATGCGCCCGGCCCGCGGCGGAGGTTGCGTGACACTGGTCGACGTGGCTCGGGCGCGACCGCGTTGGCTGGCAGTCCCCGCGGCGCCGGCGCCGCTTGTGCTCGCGTCGTCTACACCCGACCGAGCAACCGCAGCAACCCGTCGAGAATGGTGTAGGGATGAGGCGGACAGCCGGGCACGAACAGATCGACGGGCAGGAAGGTGCCGATGCCGTTGTGTTGTTCGGGGTGGTCGCGAAACGCGCCGCCGCTGATGGCACAGGCCCCGACCGCGATCACCAGTTTCGGCGCCGGGACGGCGGCCCAGGTTTTCAAGGTGGCCAGGCGCATGTTCTCGCTGATCGGACCGGTGACGATGATGCCGTCGGCATGCCGCGGCGAAGCGACAATCTTGATGCCGAACCGGCTCAGGTCGAACACCACGGTGGTCAAGACGTTGATGTCGACCTCGCAGCCGTTGCAGCCGCCGGCACTGACCTGGCGCAGTTTGAGCGAGCGGCCGAACACCCGCAGCATCTCGGTCTCGAGTCGTGCCGCCAGTTCGAGCTCGTCACGGGCGAGCACGAGGTGTTCGCGCCGGCGCACCGACAACCGGTGATCGTTGGTGAACACCAGGGCTCCGGTGGGACACGCCGCCGCACAGGTCGGGCAGAAGACGCACCGACCCAGATCGATGGTGATCCGCCCGGAAGGCCCGCGAGCGATGGCCTCGACCGGACATATATCAATACATTGTCTGCACTCTGCAGCGCATCTTTCGACCGCCACCTGCGGCCGGCCCCGCAGCCGATCGGGCAGAGTCGGCGGTGCGTCGGGATACCGGGCCGTGCGATGGCCTTGCTGCAACCGCGCGCGCAGTGTCTTCAGCATCTCGTCACTCCCGCACCATGCCACATTGCGTCAATACAGCCATGCGTCATAGGTCAAACCCGCAATACGAAAGATTGAAACTCTTGTTGCACAACGGGAAATCGGAGATCTGCTGGTGGCGCAACGCCATACCCAGACCGATCCAGTTGTGGAACGACGGATCGATGATCTTGTAGCGGGCGAAGCGCCCCGCACCGTCGGTCAGCGCCACATGGCAGATCTCGCCGCGCCACCCCTCGGTCAACGCGACCGCCAGCGTGTTCGGCGCCAGACGACCGACCACGCCGGCAGCGTCGTCAGCCAGAGTCGGACCCGGCGGCAGGGCTGCGAGCATGCGTTGTATGTATGCCATCGAGTTCTGCATTTCGGCCCAGCGCACCCAGGCGCGCGCCGCGACGTCGCCACCGCGGTGTTCCTCGTCGGAGACCCGGTCGATGGCCGCCACCCGGTACTGACCGGTCGGGAAATCGCGGCGCACATCGAGGTCGTAGCCACACGCCCGGGCGGCCGGCCCGACCAGGCCGAGATCGCGACACGCCTTCTTCGTCACCGTGCCGGTGTGTTCGAAGCGGGCCATGACCGTCGAAGAGGCAAACAGCAGTCCGATGGCGACGCGTGTGTCTTCCTGGGCCCGGGCCAACGCTTCGCGCAGGCGCGTCGCCCGCTCCTCGTCGAGGTCGAAGCCGACACCGCCAGGGCGCACGAGGCCACGGCCGAGCCTGCTGCCACACAGCAGCGCCGACATGTTGAGGAAGTCGCCGCGAATCCGTCCGCAATACGCCGCGGTCGGCAAAAACCCGACATCACCGGCGAGCGCACCGAGATCGCCGGTGTGGTTGGCGAGTCGCTCCAGCTCGAGGCCGATGGCCCGCAAGGCCTGGGCGCGCGGCGGCACCACGCATCCGGCCAGGGCTTCACACACTTCGGCGTAGGCGATCGCATGCCCAATCGTGGTGTCACCGGCCGCGGCCTCGACCTGGATCAAGGTCCGCGGGTGCGGCCCGCCCACGAGCGCGCGTTCGATGCCGCGGTGCTGGTAGCCCAGCGAGATCTCGAGATGAAACACGTTTTCGCCATGGCATTGAAAGCGGAAATGCCCGGGCTCGATCACCCCGGCATGGACAGGGCCGACCGCAACCTCGTGAACCTCGTCGCCGGTGATCCGGTAGAAATCCGCAACCCCGGGCAGAGGGGAGACGGTCGCACCACCCTGCCCGGCGCGGTCGGCCGGCGCATCTGTCGGCGTGACGAAACGCACCGGCCGCGGCCACGGGTGGCCCTCGGGTACCACGCCCCACTGCTCGGCGATTTCGCGTTCGCACAGATGCGCCTGCGGACAGTCGGGCGTCAGGGCCGGAAAATGCGCGCCGACCCGCGTCGTCACGACCTCGAGGGCCGCAGCAGCATCGTGGGCCAGGATCGCCACGAGCCGCAGGTGCGGTGCCGCGGCGTCACCCCGGCCACGGGCCGCGCTATCCAGGGGCTGACCGAAGAGGGCGCTCAGGCGTGCCCCATGCGCGACCGCACCGACGATGTGCGCGCGAAACTCGGCGAACGCCACCTCGGGCAACGTCGCCACGGCGGCGGTGCCGCCATTGGCCAGACGCAGTTCGTTCGGTTGGGCCATCAGCGCAGCCCTCCCGGCATACCGCCACCCACGGTGTGAACGACGGCGGCCGCCCGTTGCAGCATCTGTTGCAGCGTCTCGGGCATATAAATACCCAGTATGACAAGCACCGCCACCGGCCCGACCATGAGCACGATGTCGAACAGGTTGACCGGAACATTCTCGACGACCTCGGCATTGTCACCCAACGCCAGCGGCAGCGCCTGGCCGAGCATGGCCATGAAGATGGCGCCGACGCCGAGCAGGAAGACCGCCGCCACCAGCATGCCACCGCTGTCGACGGCGGCGCGCACCACCTGAAACTCGCTCATGAACAGGCTGAAGGGCGCCATGCCGACCAGCGCGAGCAGACAGGCGAACAGGGTCGCACCCCACACGGGGGCCACCCGCATGCTGCCCGACATGCGGGCCATCTCGTGGGTGCCGAACACCTGGCCGAGGCGGCCGGCGGCAAAGAACGACACCGTCTTGCACAGCGAGTGGTTCAGGGTGTGAAACAGCGCCGCAAAGGTGCCGGCACCGCCGAGCCCGTAGCCCAGCGCAATGATGCCAAGATGTTCGACACTGCAATACGCGAGCAATCGTTTGACATCTCTCTGCGCGACGACGAACGCCGCCGCCAGCGCGATCGAAAACAGCCCGAAGCCGATCAACAACCGCAGCGCGAAGCCGGCGTGGCCGGTGGTGCCCTCGACGATCGGCACGTAGCGCATGATGCAATAGAGCGCGGTATTGAGCATGAAGCCCGAGAACACCGCCGACACCGGGGCCGGGGCCTTGCTGTGCGCGTCGGGCAGCCAACTGTGCATCGGCGCCAGCCCGGCTTTGGTGCCGTAACCGACGAGGACGAAGATGAACGCGGCCTTCACCAGTTCGGGGGCGAGCCGGCCGGTATAGGCCATGAGGTTGGTCCAGAGCAGGGCCTGGTTCGGATCGAGCGGCAGGTCTTTGGCGGCCAGGCGGATCATCAGCGTGCCGAGGAAGGCGAAGCCGATACCGACCGAGCAGACGAGCATGTATTTCCACATGGCCTCGAGGGCGCCGCGGCCGATGTGAACGCAGATGAGAAACGCCGTCAACAGCGTCGTCGCTTCCATGCCGACCCACATGATGCCGAGGTTGTTCGAGATCAGCACCAGAATCATCGCGGCCAGCGCCGGCCCCCACAACCCCGCGAAGGTGCGGGCTTGCGGCAGCGACAGATGACCCTCGCGCAGCTCCTCGCCGAAGTAACGCAGGGCAAAGAGGGAACTGAGCGTGAACACCAGCAGCAGCACGGCCAGATGAAAAGCCGACAGGTCATCGATGAACAGCCATTTCGTGAAGGCGAACTGCGGCCCGCTGGAGTATGCCGTCACCACGAGGTGCGTACCGATGCCGGCAGCAACGAACACGCCAGCCACGCCGAGCAGCAGTGTGCGCCAGGGCGTGGCGCCCAGTTGCGCCAGAAGGCCCGACGCGGCGGGTGCCGCCAACAACAACACGAACAGCAGTTCGGTGCTCATCGGCATCAACCCTGCAACCGTCGCAGTTCGTCGACATTGATATGGTGGTAGGCGCGGTTCAGATAGCGGATCAACACCGTCCAGATCAGCACCGCCACCCACATGTCGAGCAAGACCCCGATCTCGACGAGGAACGGCGCGTAATACAATGTGCCGACACCGAGCATGAAAGCGCCGTTTTCCATGACGAGAAAGCCGGCCACCTGGGTGATGGCCTTGCGCCGGCTGATGATGATGAACTGCCCGCAGAACACCGAGAACAGCGTGGCCGGCACGACCAGTCGCGACATGTCGGTGCCGGGAATCGGCAACCGCGTGCCCAGCCACAGCGAGACCACCAGTGCCACGAGGCCGATCAGCGTCGAGGCAATGAAACCGACATACGGTTCCTCTTCGCGGTTCACGTGCACCGCCCGCGAGACGCGGAACAGCAAGCGCGGAAAAGCGTAACCCTTGAGGACGATAGCCACGATGGCAATGATAAAGACGTCGAGCGACAGGTGAGCGAGGCGGGCTTCGAGCGCGAAGATGCCCAACACCACGCCCTGCACTGCGATCCACTCGATGATCGCCGCCACGTGGCTCGTGGCCAGCAGGCGCAGGTTGGTAAGCACCACGATGATTATCAATACATCAGCCATACAATGTCATCTCTCAATAGACCAGGAAGCCAACAATGGCAAAGGCGCAGGCGCCAACCAGCAACTGCGGCACCTGGAGCATGCGCAACCGGGCCATGGTCGATTCGACGACGCCGACCAACGCCGCGAGCACGAAGAGGGCCAACACCATCGCCGCCGTGTCGAACGGCAACCACCCGGTGTCGATCGGCAGAGCGATGCCGGTGATGAGTGCGCCGAGAAGCCACAGTTTCAGCGAGGCCGCATACTCGATGAAGGCAAAATCGGGGCCACTGTGATCGAGAACCATGACCTCGTGGATCATGGTCAGTTCGAGATGGGTCGTCGGGTCGTCGACGGGGATGCGCGAGTTCTCGGCGAGAAAGACGAGGAACAAGCCGGCGAGAATCAACAGGAACGTCGGCGCATGATCGTGCCACAGCGCCGGGGTGATGTCGTGGATGATCCCGGCCAGCGACAGATTGCCAGTGACATGGGCCAGGGCGGCGAGGGCGAACAACAGGGCCGGTTCGGCCAGGGCGGCGAAGGTCATTTCGCGACTGGCGCCCATGCCCTCGAAGGCACTGCCGGTGTCCATGGCGGCGAGCACGGTCAAGAAGCGATGCAGCCCGAGTAAATACACGATAAATATCACGTCGCCGGCGAACGCCACGCCCGGACTGAGATGGCCCAGCGGCATGAACAACAGGCACAGCGCGGTGATCGCCACCCCCGCCACCGGCGCCAGTCGGAAGACCCAGGTGGTCGTCTCGCTGTAGACCGCCCCTTTGGCGAGCAGCTTGGCGAGGTCGTAGTACGGTTGCAGCAATGGCGGCCCGTCGCGGCCGGCGAACCGGGCCTTGACGCGGGTGATGACCCCCTGCAGGAGAGGCGCCAGGAGCAAGGCGAGCAGTGGGTGGACCGGCAACCCCACGTTCATAGCAGACCGCCGATCAGCAGCACCACCAGCGTAATCGCGATATAGAGCACGTAGACCTGGACGATGCCATTCTGGATGCGGGTCAATCGTCGCAATACACCAGCAATATAGCGAACGGCCGGCGCCAGGAAGTCATGGTTCACCACGTCGGCGGTGTGCGAGCCGAAACGACCCTGGCCCGGGAAATAGCTGTCCGGGCCGTGCAGATGCGTCTCGGTGCGCAACACCGGCGAGAACAGGTCGGTCAGAGGTTGGGCGAACGACGACCCGGTGTATTGCATGGTCGGCAACGGCTGCGCGTAGCCGCAATCCCAGGTCACCGTGGTGCCGACCGCGCGCCCGGCCAGCAACCGCCGCCGCACCAGCAACATGGCCCCCAACAGGATCAACAGCGCCAGCGCGCCCCCGGCAATCAGCACCAACGGGCGCAACGCATGCACGATCAAGACGG
>CAZADH010000284.1:0-7978 GCA_964483805.1 uncultured bacterium | reverse complement strand
TCAATCACAACGCGGCCGGCAAGACGCTGACGCTCACCAACCTGAAACTGCAGGGTGGCAATCTGGGAGCCGGGGCAAACGGCGGCGCGGTTTATCTGACCAGCGGCGCTCTGAACATGACCGCGGTCACGGTGTCCGAATCGAAAGCTGGGTGTGGCGGCTGCTTTTGCAACCAGAATGGGGCGACGGGACCTATTAACTTCGTCGGCTGCACCTTCTCGAACAACTCTGCGACGGGTGACGGGGGCACCTACTCCCTCGGCGGCGCGATCATGATCTACAGCACGACCGCGAATTTTCGCGACTGTACGTTCACCGGAAACAGCACGGTGGGCGGTAGGCCGCAATCCCGGGGCGGAGCCATTTTTGCGCTCGGGACGGTTGCCGTGGTCAATTGCACGATTTCCGGAAACTCTTCGTCGTCTGGGACCACGAACAACACCGGCGGGGGTATTCATAACTACTCAAGCAGCACTGGACTGTATCTACTGAACACAGTTGTTATCAATAACTCCGCTTCAGGGGTGGGCGCATCGGGGGCCGACATCCAGAACGATGCCACGGCAAGCGCATACTACTCCTGGTACAACGGGGCCGCCGGCAACGCCATCTCGACCCAGCCCACCGCGCCAAACGTCAATACCGCGTATGCTGCCGGCAACCTGCTCGCTCTGGCCGACAACGGCGGCAAAACGCAGACGATGGCGCTGGGCGCCGGGGCCCCGGCCATCGGGGCAGGTACGTTCGCCTATTACAACAGTGGCGCCACTGGGTATTACTTACAGGCAAACGACAACTCGTGGCACCAATTGAGCAACTGGGCGAACACCCCAGCCAACAACGCCGCCGAGAAACTCACCACCGACCAACGCGGGGCGACCCGATCGACGCCGACGGCGATCGGCGCGTTCGACGGCACCGTGACCTTCAGCATCAGCGGCACCGTGACCCAGGGTGGCGCGGCAAAGCAGGGCGTGACCGTCAGCGACGGCACGCGCACGGCGACGACCGATGCGAGCGGCAACTACACGATTACCGGCGTGCCCAACGGCAACTACACGGTCACTCCGACGTTGGCCGGTGGTTATTCGTTCACGCCGGCGAACAGCGCAGTCACAGTGAGCGGGGCGAATCAGACCGGCAAGAATTTCGCGGTCACGATGGTCAATCTGACCATGGCGGTGTCGGGCACCGGCACGACGTCTCCGGCGGCGGGCGTAACCAGCGTGCCGGCGGGGGTGGCGCAGGCCATCACGGCAACGGCGGGCGACGGCAACACGTTCGGAAGTTGGTCGGGCACGTCGGGCAGTCCACAGTTGGCCGACACCGGCAGCGCGAACACCAATGTGACGCTCACGGCCGACGCCACGGTGACGGCAAACTTCAACCCGAGCACCAGCCGATTGACCGTGCTGGTAAGCCCCAGTAGCCTCGGAGATCCGAGAATGCTCGTCCGGACCCTGTTTCCGCCCGACATGGAGATCCCGTATGGGTTGATGATGCCGCTGATGGCACGCAGCGCCCCTGGCGCAACGTTTTTGCGATGGGAGTCGAACAACCCGGCCACGGTCATCGACATGCCGACCTCCCCGTACACGAGTGTCAGGGTCAATGGCACCACGACGATCACCGCCGTATATGCGGCACAAACCCTGGTGTTGTCGGTGACCAGTGGGTCGGGTGCCGGTACCTATTCGCAAGGCCAGTTGGTGCCGATCGAGGCGGGGTTGCCCCCGACCGGCTCCATGTTCGACAAGTGGACCGGCGACACGGCCGGCATTGCCGACGTGAACAAGGCCGCGACGACGATCACCATGCCGAACGCGAATGCGAGCATCCAGGCGACGTTCAAGCCGATTCCGGCCGTTCAATACACCTGCACGGTGACGGGCGGCGCCGGCGGTGGCAGTTTCAAGGCCGGCGACCCGGTCAGCATCATGGCGAACATCGCCCCCGACGGGCAGATCTTCGACAAGTGGACCGGTGACGTGACCGGGGTGGCCGATGTGAACAGCGCCAACACGACGTTGACCATGCCGGCGGCCGACGTGACGGTAACGGCAACATACAAAGTATTGCCGCCGACGCTTTACCAACTTACGGTGCAGGAAGGCACCGGCGGTGGCAACTTCAAATCGGGCACGCTGGTTACCATCCAGGCCGGCGTGGCGACCGACGGTCAGGCTTTCGATCGCTGGGACGGCCCGAACGGCGCCTTCGCGAATGCCGCCGATCCCAACACCACGCTGACCATGCCGGCGGCGAACGCCACGGTGACGGCACTGTTCAAGATCCTGCCCCCGGTTCTTTATCCGCTGACCGTGCTCAACGGTACCGGGTCGGGCACCTACAAGGCCGGCACCTCGGTGACGGTGATGGCCAATCTGCCGCCCGATGGGTTCAAGTTCGACAAGTGGGTCGGGCAGACTTCGGGCATCGCCAACATCAACGACGCCAACACGTCGGTGACGATGCCGACCGCCAGCATTACGGTGCAGGCGACCTATCGCGAGATTCCGGTGCCGCAGTATTCGCTCAATGTTTACGGTGGCACGGGTTCCGGCAGTTACAAAGCGGGCACCCGCATCACGTTGATGGCCGATCAAGCGCCCAACGGTCAGATGTTCGATCGCTGGGTGGGCCAGGTGTCGACGATCGGCAATGTCAATGATGCGAACACCTCGCTGATCATGCCGGCGGGCGACATCACCGTCAAGGCGACCTACAAAGACAAGCCGATTCCGACGTATGCGCTCGTCGTCACCAACGGCGTCGGCTCGGGCACCTTCAAGGCCGGCACCGTCGTCAACATCATGGCGAAGCTGGCCCCGGACGGCCAGATGTTCGATAAGTGGGTGGGCCAGGTGGCCAACGTCGCGAATGTCAATGCGCCCAACACATCTCTGACGATGCCGGGCGAGGCGATCGAGGTCAAAGCGACGTTCAAAGACATTCCGCCGGCTTCATACACCCTGACGATCGCGTCGGGTTCGGGCGGTGGATTGTATCAGGCCGGCACGGTCGTGGCGATCGTTGCCGGATTGCCCGCGACCGGCACCATGTTCGACCAGTGGACCGGCCAGACGGCGCAGATCGCCAACGTCACGGCGGCCAACACCACGGTGACCATGCCACCGGCGAGCATCACCATCAAGGCACTGTTCAAGCCGGTTCCGGTGACGAAGTACACATTGACGGTGACCGGTGGCACGGGGACCGGCGAGTACGAGGCCGGCACGTCGGTGAGCATCATGGCCGATACCGCGCAGACAGGCCAGCGATTCTATGCCTGGTCGGGCCAGACCTCGTATGTCGCCAACGTGACGGCAGCCAATACCACGGTGACGATGCCGTCGAGCAATCTCAACATCATGGCAGACTTCACCATCGTGCCGGCGCGTAAATTCCGTTTGACGGTGTATGGCGGCAGCGGCTCGGGCGAGTATGCGCCGGGCGAGATCGTCACGATTCAGTCGCTGAGCCCATTTATGAATTTCGGTCCGTATCCGTACAGCTCGCAATACCCATACAGTTACGACTATCAGTCCAGCATGAATTATCCGTACATCTATAGTTCTACAATGTATGGCATGTTCGCGGGCTGGCGCGGGCAGATCAACACGGTGCAGGATCCGTGGCGGCCCGTGACGACGCTGATCATGCCCGACTTCGACATCGAGGTCTATGCCAAGTGGTATCCCGGCCTGACGGGCTTCGGGCAAAACGAGCAACAGCAACCCAAGCAATACACGCTCACCGTGCAGGGAGGCACCGGCGGTGGCAAGTATTCGCAGGCGACGAGCGTGAAGATCATGGCCAACCCGCCGGCCGAAGGCAAGGTCTTCGATCGTTGGAGCGGTCAGACCCAAGGTGTTGCCAATCTGTTTGCAGCGAACACCGAGGTCTCGATGCCGGGGTTCGACCAAACGATGATTGCGACCTACAAAGACCTGCCGCTGACCACGTATCGGCTGACTGTTGCCAGCGGCACGGGGTCGGGCGATTACCAGGTCGGCAAGCAGATTGCGCTCGTGGCCAGCCTTCCCGCCGACGGCAAGATGTTCGACCAATGGATCGGGCAGACGACCAACGTCGCGAACCCACTCGACGCCAACACCACGCTGACGATGCCCGCGGCCAGCATTTCGGTGGCCGCGACCTACAAAGACATCCCGGTGACCCTGTATCCGCTCGGCGTGGCCAGCGGCACCGGTTCGGGGCAGTACAAGGCCGGCTCGACGGTGAGCGTCATGGCGCAGGTGGCGCCCGACGGTTTCACCTTCGACCAATGGATCGGCCAGACGTCGTATATTGACAATGTATTGAGCGCCAATACCACGCTCACCATGCCGGCGGCATCGGCGACGATCCGGGCGACCTACAAGCCAGTTCCGGTCACGCTGCACACGCTGACGGTGGCGAGCGGTACGGGCGCCGGCCAGTACAAAGCCGGCACCATGGTGCCGTTGATGGCGAAGCCCCCGGCCGAGGGCATGATGTTCGACCAGTGGACCGGGCAGAACAGCACAATCGACAACGTGAATTCGCCCAACACCGTGCTCACCATGCCCGATGGCTCGATCGAGGTGCGGGCGACCTACCGCACGGTGGCGGTCGCGTCGTATGCACTGGCTGTCGCCAGCGGCACGGGTTCGGGCAACTACAAGGCCGGCACGGTCGTCGGCGTGGGCGCCAACCTGCCCGCAAGCGGGTTTGTGTTCGACCTCTGGACCGGCCAGACGGCGGCCATGGCGAATGTCGCCGCTCCGAACACGACGTTGTCGATGCCGGCGGGCGACACGGGTGTGCGCGCGACCTATCGCGTCGCCTCGACGACGCTCTACACCCTGACGGTGGCGAGCGGCACGGGTTCGGGCAAGTTCCCGTCGGGAACCGCCGTGACCCTGACCGCCAAACCGCCGCAGGCCGGGCTGGTCTTCGACAAGTGGATCGGCCAGACGAGTTATGTTGCCAATGTATTGCTTCCGACCACGACCCTGCTCATGCCGGCGGCCGACATCGAGGTGCGCGCCAGCTATGCGTCGGCGGTCACCCAGGTGTACACGCTGACCGTGAGCGGTGGTTCGGGCAGCGGCAATCATGCTCTGGCCGCGGTCGTACCCGTGCAGGCACAGGCACCGGCGGCAGGGATGATGTTCGACAAGTGGACCGGACAGACGTCGTATCTCGCCGACGTGGGCCAGGCGAGCACGACGCTGACCATGCCGGCGGCGAACATCGAGATTCGCGCGACCTATCGGGCCGTGCCGGCCGGGACCTTCCACCTGACCGTCGGCGACGGTTCGGGCACCGGGGATTACGCGGCCGCCACCGTGGTGTCGATCGTGGCGACGCAGCCCCCGAGTGGCAAGGTGTTCGATCGTTGGTTGGGCCAGACGGCGAATGTCGCCGACATTCTTGCGTCGGCGACGACGTTGACCATGCCGGCGGCTGATACCGAGGTGCGGGCGTCGTTCGTCACGCCAAGTCCGGCGATTCTCGTGCAGCCGGTGGCGCGCAGCGTGGCCGCGGGCGACAACGCGTCGTTCACGGTGACGGCCACGCGGGCAGCGACGCTGCAGTGGCAAGTTAACATGGGCGCCGGCTTTGTCGATGTCATCGACAACAGCGTGTACAGTGGCGCCACGACCCAGACCCTGACCATCACCGGGGTGACGACGGCGATGAACGGTTACGTATTCCGTTGTATTGCAGGGGCGCCGCAACTGGTCAACGCCGAGTCGGAGGGCGTTGCGTTGTCGGTGTTTGTTGCGGTGTTCGCCGACAACACCGGCAAGAAATACGCATCGTGGGCCGATGCCATTGCCGGGGTTGCCAACCGAGGAACACTCACGCTGCTCATCGATCACCAGTTTGCTGCCGACGCAGTTGTCACCAAGAGTATTACCCTCAATCTGAACGGGAAATCACTGGGTGGCAATGTAACCTTCGTCGTGGCCGAGCCCGAGCAGTTCACCCTGGCGAACACTGGGCAACAGGGTGCATTCGATAACTTCGTGATGTTTTCGGGTGTTCATAGCATACTCTCGATCGCGTCGAGCAACGTGTTCAATCAGGTGTTCTTCAGGAACGACGGGTCGTTGCGATTCAAGGGAGTGGTGAAGGGCACCCTCGAGTTCGGCGACGGGGTGACACCGATCTCCTATACGGTCAAGACCTCCCTGAACGGGATCAGCGTGACACGCGATGTGCTCAAGCAGATCCGCATTCGTGACAAGGCCAATGTGACGTTTACCAGGTAACGAAGTCGGAGCTGGAGTGGGCGTTTGCCGCTGACTGTGGCGGCAAACGCCCGTTGCGCAAAACGGCGCTGCGGTAATCTCGGAGGAGACACAAACAAGTGCGCGAGCATGGCGGTGAGTTCGATTTCGACGATCCGCGGCTGATCGACTGTTTCGATGAGTTGCCGCTGTGGTCGGCGCCGTTCGGGCAGGCGTTGCTCGAGGTCATCGATTTCCCGCCGCCGGGAAGTTGCCTCGTCGATATCGGCTGTGGGACCGGATTTCCGGTGCTAGAGCTGGCGCAGCGGTGTGGCTTCGACCGCCTGGTCGTCGGGGTCGACCCGTGGCAGGCGGCGCTGCGCCGCTTGCAGGGCAAGGCGATGACCATGGGGGTCGAGAACGCCGCCGTGGTCGCGGCGGTGGCCGAGCGGTTGCCGCTCGCCGCCGGCCGCGCGGCGGTCATCGTCTCGAACAACGGGTTGAACAACGTGGCCGACCTCGATCAGGCCCTCGCCGAGTGCCGGCGGGTTTGTCGCCCGAGCGGGCAATTGGTGATCACCTGGAACCTGCCCGGGACGATGCAACTGTTTTACGATGTATTTCGCGCGGTGTTGCGCGAGACCGGGCGCAGCGAGTTGTTTGCTCGCGTCGAGGCGCACATCATGGCGAAACGCAAGACGCTGGCCGCGATGGTCGAACGCCTCGAGGCCCACTCATTCGCGCCGGTTGCCGCCGAGCAGCGCATGTTTACAATGCGCTACGTCAATGGACGGGCGCTGCTGAACCACTATTTCATTCGACTCGGCTTTTTGCCGGCCTGGCAGGGGTTGGTCGACGATGACGATCGCGCGTCGTTCTTTGTATTGCTCGAACGCCGGCTGAACGAAAAGGCCGCCCAGTTGGGCGGCCTCGCGCTCGACGTGCCGTTCGAAGTGGTCAAGGCCGTCGCCCGCTGATGACCCCGCCGGTGTTTGTGCATTCGCGAGAAACGCTTCTGTGTGCCCGCGCCTTCGCGACATGGTGCCCTATCAGGGCATGAACATGATAGAGACGCTCGTGCTGTTTCCAGCCAAATCGGAAACCGTAACCGGACCTGCGGCGAAATTGGCTGGGCAGTTGGTTGACGTGATTACGGTCAGAATCCGGCCATCGGCATCCCATGTGGCGGTGTACGGGTCGGTATAGCTGTCGAGGGCGAACACGTTGGCCACCTCGGCTTCGACCGCGGTTCGACTGGCGGCATCAAGAGGTTCCGAGAATGTGACGGCATCGGGGACTCCCGCGAGGAAGCCCATGCCCATCACCGACGTAACCGACGGCGCCGTCTGATCGCCGTTGATCAAGACCTCGGCGGTCGTGGTGTTGCCTGCGAGGTCGGTGATGTCGGCCTTTACGTCGAGCATGAAGAAGGTGTCGTTGCCGGCGGGGGTCAGAGTCAGCGTGTCACCGACGCCATTCCACGAGAGCGTTGGCAGCGGGCCGGCGGTGACGCCGGCCAGGACCGCCGCAGACGCGGCATTCTGACCCGCCACGCCGAGTGGCTCTGTAAATATGATGTCTTGCGGTGCGCCGACAACCAGAGTGAAGCTGGCCGAGCCGTCGCCGAGATACATCGAGACGTTCGGTGGTGTGAAGTCACAGGTGACCGTGTCATCGGTGCTGCTGCTGATCGTACTGGGGTTGCCGGCCGGATCCTGGGCAGCGTTGGGGTTGACTGCGATGGTCACATCGCCGTC
>CAZADH010000283.1:0-7999 GCA_964483805.1 uncultured bacterium | reverse complement strand
CGGCTCATCCTGCCGCCCGAACTGGGCGGGAACCAGGTACGCATCACGGTCTTGCCGGCAACGCGCGGATTGACCGTGGCCATACGTATTTTGCCCCCCGAAAAACTCGGGTTCGATCTGGCCATGCAAGGGTTTTCGGTCGACCACCTGCAAAAACTTCGCGAGTTGTTGCGTTTCCGGCACGGCCTGATTCTCATCGGTGGGCCGGCGGGGGCGGGCAAGACCACCCTGCTCTACGCGCTGATGCGCGAGTTGGTGGCGGTCGAACGCAATATCGTGTCGGTCGAAGACCCGGTCATGGCCGATCTCGATGGTGTGTGCCAGGTCCAGGTCGAACCGCGGCGCGGCGTCGATTTCGTGTCGGCCATTCGCGGGTTTCTGCGGTCCGACCCCGACTGCATCGCCGTCGAGAAACTGTGGGATCCCGACACGGCGCGGATCAGTCTCGAAGCGGCGCTCACGGCTCATCTCGTGCTGGCGGCGATGCACTGCGCTGATGCCGTCGCCGCCCTCGAGCGACTTCTCGACATGGGGATCCAACCGTATCTCGTCGCGGCCGCCATCGTCGGTATCGTCGTGCAGCGCCAGGTTCGGCGGGTCTGCAGTGAGTGTCGCGAGTCGTATCTGATCACCCGCGATTATCTCGACAACCTGGGCATTCCGTATCACGCCGAGTCGGTCATGGTCTACCGCGCCCGCAAAGAGGGCTGTGAAGTGTGTCGTTACACGGGTTACCATGGCATGACCGGTATTCACGAAGTATTGCCCATGAGTCCGGCGTTGGTGCCGGTGATTCTCAAGGGTTTTGATGCGGGCCGGGTGCGCACGCGGGTTCGCGAGATGGGCGTGCCGAGCCTCTATCAAGACGGTTTTGCCAAGGTTCTCGAAGGACTGACCACCATCGATGAGGTGCTCCGCGCCACGCGCCAGGATTAGCACCTCTCGCGCATCACTGCCTGCGATGGCGAACGAAAACCGCCCACGCGGTGCGGATTCCCCTTGAAACCACGGATCTTTTTCGCTATATTTGAGGCAGGAGAGCGACACGCGCCGTATCGGCGTACTCTCCGGTCTTTTCGACAGCAAAAAGGACTTACATCGTGGTTTTGCGCAGAATTACGGTCGGTCTGACGTTGGCGGCTGCCCTGCTTGCAGCACCGTTGGCGGCTCAGAGCGGTGTCGAGCGCAAGGCGGCGAGTCCGCGCGATTTGTCGTTTACCCTCAAAGGCGAAAAGCCGCAGAGCGCTTTGTCGTCGGGTCTGGGTGAGTTCAACATCCGCCTCGACAGCCAGTTGCCCGGGTCATCGGCGCCCGCGCCATTGAATCCGGCGCAATCCCGCAGCGAGATCATGTGGTCATGTGGTGGCGCCACCGCTCTGACACCGGTGTTCACCAACACGCAACTCGAACTGCGCGGCGCGAATATCGAAGTCAATCGCATCGAGCGCCCAGTTGGAGAAGTCCACCGCAGCGCGGTTTCTGTGGGTTCGACCCTGACACTTTCATCGGGCTACGTGGTCGACCGCGCCGACTGGCGTGGGCCAGTGGCACAATCGGTCGGCGCCCAGGGCCGGGTCGGCCGTCTGACCGTCGCCGGTGAGGTAGCCCAGGAGCGCACCACCACGCTGATGCTGCCGTTCGGCACGGCACGAACCACGAGTCTCGACGGTAGTCTGCCGCGGGCGGCTGTGCGCATCGACCAACCCCGACCGGGCGCGCCGATCACCGATCCCGAGCGCCGCCCCGTCGCCGAAGCCCGGTCCTTGACCCTCGACAAATACTCGCTCGAGGCGGCATACAATTTTTCGCCACGCTTCGAAGGCCGGTTGAGTTATCGGCGCTCGATGACCGACGTGCGTGACAGCAGCGAGAACGTCAAGGTCGAGGGCGCGGTCAAAGCCGGGCAGAACATGACCATCAAGGCGGGCTACGACAACCAGAGCCGCCCAGAGCCGACCAAGGGTCAGCCGATCAACGACCACAAAGTCTGGACCGAATTCCTCTTGAAATTTTGATACCCCGCCCAAGGCTGCAAAGCCGGCGGCGGGAACCGAGGCCACGGCGACCCTGCAACTGCGACATCGTTGGTTCGATTGAGGATCCATGGAAGTCACCGACATCCGCCTGCAGTTGAACCGGCAACCCGGGTCCAAAGTCGTCGCTTTCGTGACGGTCGTGTTCGACGACGCCTTGATGATCCATGGGTTGCGGGTGATTCGGGCCGGACCCCGCCTGGTCGTGGCTCTTCCCGATCGACAGGGGTCGGACGGCGCGTGGCGCCCCGTCGTCGAATGGGTCGCCACCCCCCAGATGGACCACGTCAATCGCTTGATCGTCCAGGCCTGCGAAGACGAACTGTCCCGCCCGGAAAACCGCGACCGGCGCTGACGAATCAGCGCCGGTCGGCAATACTTGTTATTTACAACGTGTTTCTCGCTCCTGACAACGGCAGGCCAGCTACTCGTTGAGGGCGCCTTCGCCGGTCGTCGAGACACTGCCGGACCCGGTTTCGCTGCCCGAACCGCCGGTCACCGCGGTCGTCGAAGCAGCCGCGGCGCCCGCCTCGGTGCCGGTCGTCGCTGTCGTGGCCGAGGCCGTGGTCGCAACATCGGAGCCACTGGTCGTCGTGCCGCTGGTGGTGGTCGTACCGGCCGGGGTGGTGCTAACCGTGGTCGAACCGGAAGCGTTGTTCTTCTGTTGTTGTTCCATCATGCGCAGGATCCGCTCCATGAGCGCCATCAACTGGTCGAACCGTTGGTCGGTCGCGCCCGATGACCCGCTCGTCGGGGCGACATTGCCGGAGCCACCGCCGACAATCACGTTCTGGTTGTTGGTCACGCCCTGAGCGCCACCCTGCCCCCCGAACCCGCCACCCCAACCCCAGAAGAAGGGCAACGGCGGCAGCGGCAACGGCAACGGGAACGGCATGAACCAACCACCCTGCATGTTGCCCTGATTGTTGGGTTGGTTCTGGGCATTGTTATTGGTGATCGTGGCCGCGCCCTGCGCCCAAAGCCCCGTACTCGCCACCACGAGAGCGACCGTCACGAACACCGCCAGTTTACGCCATTGTTTCGCCTTCATCCGGTTCATCTGTTCAGCCTCCTTGGTTTCTCAAATACTTCACAACTACTGCAATACGTTACATGCACATTGCCGCGCACCCCTACGGGCCGCGCACATACTGCCAATCGATACCAACGACGCCATCGATCCAGGTGGCAAAGCTACCGGCCCCCTTCTTGCGCGCGATCTCGAGGGTGACCTCGTCGATCTGCGCCGGATGCAATTTGCCGAAGGCCTGCCACTTGAGCGCCACCTGCAACGCCAGATCGTTGCGCCCCTGATAGATGTATTTCGCGTGCCGCTGCAGATCGAGAAGGAAGACAAGTCGCAACCGCTTGACCTCGGCATCGGTCAAGGGGTCGCCGCTTCCGACGCCCGCGGGACCGCCGATTCCCTCGGAAAACCCGCTGGCAACCAGCGTTCTCGCTGTAGCGGGGAGATACCGGGTCGTTGCCGGCAGGTCGTGCAGGCGATCGACCGTCCCGGTCACCGGACCGATGTCTTCGGCACGGGGAGCCCGGAAGGTCGCGAGCGAAGGCGGCCCCCCTCCGGCCGACGGCGGCGTTGGGGCCGGTTCGGGCAGGGGCCAGACCGGATTGCCGGCGGCATCGACACCGTAGGGCGGTTGCCCGGCCGGAAGTCGATTCATCGAACTCGACATCACCGTAGACACGGCGGGGTTCGTGGAACTCGGCCCGGTCGGCCCACCCAACGGATCGAACAGCCCGGGCAAAGGCGGCAAGGGTGGCAGCGGCGGCAACTGGGCCCAGGCCGCCTCGAGCAACCCAAAGCAAGCAACCAGGCCCAGTACCACGAGTTTCGGCCCCACCCTCATCGATGAACCCCCACCGTTGCTGGAGCGGCACGGCTGCGCCCGCCGGAATCGCGTCGCGCCCCATGGCCGTTCACCTTCCTTGGCATGATACGTCATTTTCATCCGCCTGCCACCTGAAAGACCCAGTGGCGTCCGATGGAACCGCGCGGAAAACCATGACTGAAGCAGCGGGTAGTCGTGGTCGTACGCAGCTTGCCCTTCATGGTGATACTGACGCGAATGATCTCGCCAGCGCCCGCATCATCGCGCACCGCAAAGTCGGTAACCATGCCGGTGCCGAAGCGCGAGGTGCGCAGCGGTTGCCCTGCGGCGTCGACCTCTTCTCGCCGCACCTCGCCCTTGGCCGGATCGAACAGGTAGCGCACCTGCTGCACGCCATTGTCGAGAAAGCGCCAGAACAGGACCTCGGTGGCCGCGATGTTCGAGGGGGCATAACCGATGACCGAGCCGACCAGGCCGGTCGAGGTGCGAATCGGGTGCGGCAGGATGGCCCGCACATCGGTTTCGAAGGCCCGATACAAGCCGGTCTCAACGAGCACATGGTCGGCCAGTTCCTGACCTCGTTGCGAACCCCGCCGCCCCGACATCAACATGTGGTAGGTCGCCAACGCGATCAGGGCAAGAATCAGCGCCCCTACGATCATTTCGGCGAGGGTGAGACCGCACCGGTTCCGCAACTGCGATCGTCGTCGACTACTCATGGGTGAGCAACTCCGGGAAACGAGCGGTGCGGGGATGGCCGGCCCGATCGCGCCAGTGCACGCGCAACATGGCCAAGCGGGCGACGCGCGGCAATGGGCCGAGACGGGTGATCTCGTAGGCCAGCGTCAGGTTGCCGTCGTCCCATCCTGGCAACTCGATGCTGTTGAGACCCGGGGCGCCGCCGAGAGTGTAGACGCCTCCGGCAACCGGACGCAGAGTGACCGGGGCCGCGGTTTCGGGGAGGTTCTGCGGATCGAGACGACGAACCTGGCCACAGAAGGCGGCACCGAGGTTGATGACCTGGGCTTCGGCCTGCCCCTCGGTGACCACCTGGCTCGACTGAAAGAAGACGAACCAGATCGGCAGCAGCATCGCCCCGAGGATTGCCACCGCGAAGAGAATCTCGATCAGCGACAGCCCACGCCCGCCGACATCGTATTGACACCGTATTTCATTCATCGGCGGATCACCTGGGGCAGATTCGGACCCAACATGAGCGCCGCGCCCTTGGGTGCGGCCGCGGCGGCCGAAGGATCGAACGCCGGCTGGTAGCAGATCTCGCCACCCTGGGCGACGATCGCCGGGTCGAGGTGGCGCACGCACAGCGAACCGACGAGGTCGAGGGGCCGGGTCCAACGAAGCGTGCCGGCCGGACACACCAGCAGCGCCCCATTGATCTTGCCGCCGCCAGCGATAATGTCGCCGGTGAGCGAAACGAGGACCAGAGGCGCCTGGGTGGCCGACGGCTTCACCTCATCGACCCGGATGTTGCCGTCGGCAACCAGAACCACCGGGGCATCGACCTGAATCGCCGGCGGCAGGGTCAGATCGCCTTTGATGCGCGCCACCAGCGGCTGATCGATGAGGCGAACCCCGGGTTGGCCTGGTTGCCAGGGGGCATCGGTGTTGAAATCGGCACTGGAATCGAACTGCCAGCCGAACACCTCGGCCGACTGGTAGGCGCGGGTCGGGTCAAACGTGGTCAGATCGCCACGAAAGGCGACGCCCCCGCGCTCCTGGTCTTGGGGGATCTCGACGTCACGGCCGGCGTTCGGGTAATCGTCTTGGGCCAATTGTCTTTGCGCCGGGAAGGTCGTCGTTCCCTTAATCAGCGCACGGTCGAACACCTGGTCGTAGAGGGCGTTGAACCACAGCAGCCCCGATGCCGGCGTGAAATCGGCAGCGAACTTGGTCATGAAGGTAATGTAATCATTGGCGGCCCCGGCGTTGAATGCCGGCATGATATCGCCCAACGACGAGGGCGCACCCGGCAACTGACTGCCGTCGAGTTGCAGGTCGAAGCCGCGCGTGGTCAGCATGCGCGGCAGATATGGCGGCGCGTAGAGTTCGGGCCGGGCGATGCGCGGCAACGGAAAGATGGCACGTTGCTGCAACCCCGCCGCATCGGTGACGGTGTCGGGAACCGTATCGTCGTTGGCGTCATAGATCAGCGTGGCATAGAGGGCGTAGCCGGCCTTGACGTTGCCGATCACCCGCGTGGGCGAGATGCGATCGCGATCGCCATACAATCGCAATACACTGGCCTTTTCCAGGCGCGGCGCATCGCGGCTGCCGAGAACCATGCACAGTTTGTTGCTGGTGACCCAGTCGCTCATGGCACCGATGGGGGTGAAGCGCACCCGCATCCGGCTCGCGCCGAGATACGGGGTGCACGAATAGGGCAGATCGGGCGACATGGCACTGACGAAGAGGCCCGGCCAGAAGATGAAGTTCTCGGACTGGCGCAGGCTGGGGTGCGAGCCGTCGAGATTCAACAGAACCTCGTTGCCCCCAAGAAACACCCACCCCGACGATTTCCAGGTCTGCAGGTCGCTCGAGAAGAAGCTCTTGGGCGTGTGCCGCAGCGTGAGCACACCTTTATCGCCACGGTCCTGTTGAAACGATTTGCTCAAGATATTGAACTGGTTGGGGTCGGCACATTCGCGCATGAACAATGTGAATTTGGCCAACACCGGCGGAAGTGCCTGCACCAGTTTGAAGTCGCGGACGAAGTCGAAGGCGAAAATCTGCCCGCGAAAGTTGCACGAAGCCGTGAGCGTCACGCGACCCCAGGTGACTTCGGGATCGGCCCGCGTCACGCGCCACCGCGACTCGAGACGAAACTCACCGGCATCGGGACACTGCGCCGCCAGCGTTTCGATGCAGGTTCGTACCGCTTCACGGGCCGCGAAGTCGTTCGTACCCAGGACCAGGCCATCGAGACCGCCGGTGCGCCCGGGCAGTACCGGCGAACTCACCGGCGCAAAGAGCTTGTCACATCCTTCGCGCCGCCGGCAGATCTCGGCAAGGTAACTCCAGTAAATGTTGGCGGCGGCCCGCAGCGACTGGAAGGCCATCTCTTCGTCGAGGGTGCGGTGCGTCGTAAAGCGAATGTTGCGTGAGTGAAACGAGAAGAACAAAAAGACGAACGACAACAGCAGCAACACGCCAAGAACCAACACCAGAGCCATGCCCCGATGTCGCGCCCGGAAGTGCAGCGAAACGTGATGATCAGACGTTGCCGACACAGTGTTGTTCATCGTGAGAACGCCCTGCGTACAGGGCTGTCCCGGTCAGCATAGTCTGACCCCGATGATTATTCAAACGTCACCGGTCAGGCAAGCGCACATGACCAGAATGAGCACCGTGGTGACGATGAGCGCAGCAATTGTCGGTACACCTGTTGTCGACCACGCGATTTTCTGCTATCATCGGCCAGTGTTTCCGGCATGGCAAGCCAACATTGGGGATTCGCCAAGCGGTAAGGCACCTGCCTTTGGAGCAGGCATTCCCAGGTTCAAATCCTGGATCCCCAGCTGCACACACCGGGACGGAAACCCGCATCGGCCCGACGCCACTGGTCCGGGTCACGATGGTCCGGGGTTGGGGCGCGCCGGCAGGCGGGTTCTGGCCCGGGCGGCGCGGGTGACACGGCGGGCGCCCACGGTTTCGCGGGCGCTCGTGTTGTTTCGGGCCGGTGATGGAAGGGGTCGCGCAGGGACGAGCAGCCCTGCCAAACCAACGACGACACGAGGAACAGCGAGATGGTTCGGTTGGGGATGACGGCGGTAATCCTGGCGGCCGGCAAGGGTGTGCGCATGCGTTCGTCTTTGCCGAAAGTGATGCATCCGGTGTTGGGGCGGCCCATGGTGCAGTACGTGATCGACACGGTACGGTCGATCGGTGTCATGGACAAGGTCGACCTCATCGTCGGTTACGGCCGCGAGCGCTTGACCGAGATTCTCGCCGGCCAGGATCTTGGCTTCGTCGTGCAAGACCAGCAACTCGGCACGGGGCACGCGATGCAGTGTTGGGCCAAGGCGGCGGCGACCCCGCCCGACACCGTGTTGGTGGTTTGCGGCGACACGCCCTTGTTGTCGGCCGCAACGCTCAAAG
>CAZADH010000282.1:0-8017 GCA_964483805.1 uncultured bacterium | reverse complement strand
AGCAGGGGTGTTTCCTGGGTGGCGAGAACCGCCACGGCAACCTCATGATCTCCGTGCTGCTGTTCGGGCGCTGAGCGAGTCGAGAACCGACCGTGACTGTGCTCGGCACCGAACGACTGCACGAAGCTCTTCTCGAGCTCGATCGGGCGCGGGAACGCGAGAAGTCGCTGCGCGTCGAAAGCGAGGCGCTGCTCGAAGGGTTGCGCGTGCTCATGCTCGAACGCAACACCCGAGCCATGTTCGCCGATCTGTTGCAGGTGTTCCGCTCGGTGCTGTCGTTCGAGGTGGCTTTCCTGCTCGTGGGCGAGGGGGATCGCACGATGCGGGCGGCGGCGGCGACGGCGCCCGAGCTGGTCGGCTCCGTCTGGGTGGTCGAGGCCATGTTCCGCCGGGTCCTCGCCGGCAAGCCGGCGGCGGTGTTCGCTGTCGGGCAGGTGCCGGAGTGGCAGCAGCAGGAGCGGCGTCCGGTCGGGATGCAGTCGGCGCTGCACATCCCGCTGTCGGGCCCGACCCGTACCGCCATGCTGGTGTGTGCCCACTCTGAGAACGGCTATTTCGGTCAGGGCCATTTGAAACTGGCGCGGCGGTTTGCTCTGCTGGCCGCACAGGCCATGCGCAATCTCGAGTTGCAGCGCAGTGTGGCCGAGCGGGACCGTTTTTTCGCCTTGTCGCTCGATTTCATCTGCATCGTTGGTGCAGACGGCCGCTGTCGGCAGTTGAATCCGAGCTGGCGCCGTCTGTTGGGCATCACCCCCGAGCAACTGCCGACCCGGCGACTGACCGAGTTGCTGCACCCGGACGACTGCGACCGGGTGGCGAGCCGACTCGATGAGGTCATGCGCGATCAGGCCGCCGCTACCTTTGAAGCGCGCTGCCTTGGTGCGGGTGGGCGCGTTCACTGGTTGCTGTGGCAGGTGGTGGCCGACCCCGAAGAGCGTTTGATCTACGTGGTGGCCAGCGACATCACCGAGCGGAAACAAGCCGAGGCTGCCTTGATCGAACGGGCGCACAAGTTGCGGGGCGCGGCCGAGGTGTCGCAGGTGTTGTCGGCGTCGCTCGATTTCGCGGCGCTGGTGCCGATCGCCGTGACCACGGTGCGCGAACAGTTTCAACTGGCGCGCGTCGATCTGCATCTGGTCGACGATGAAAAGCAATACTTGGTATTGCAGTCAACGACAGCCGTGGCAGACCGCGCCAACGGCGTGCCACCCCGCATTGTCCTGGCGACCGACGACTTCGTCGGCGCATGTGCACGGCAGGGGTCGCCGCAGTGTCGCGGGGGCGGAGTGAGCAGCGGCGACTCGGCGCAGGGGGGCGCGGAAGTGGCGGTGGCGCTGCCTTTGGTGGCCCGTGGCGAACTGCTGGGTGTGCTGACCTGTGTCGGGGGAACCGGTCCGGTGCTCGATGACGAGACCGTGGTGGTACTCGAGACCGTGGCGCGCCAGGTCGCCAACACCCTGGAAAACGCCCGCCTGTTTCGCGAGGTCGAGAGGGCGCGACTCGAGGCCGAGGCGGCGACCCGCGCCAAGAGTGCGTTTCTTGCCAACATGAGTCACGAGATTCGCACCCCGATGAACGGGGTCCTTGGCATGGCTGAGTTGCTGTTGGCGTCGCCGATCGACGGCGAGCAACGAGAAATGGCCGAGGTCATTCTCGACGGCAGCAAGACCTTGTTGCGTCTGATCAACGATATTCTCGACCTGGCGAAGATCGAGGCAGGCCGCAGTATGGTCGAGAACCTGCCGTATGGTGTCACCGAGTGTCTCGAATCGGTCGTCGATCTGGTCGCCACCCGCGTGTGTGAGAAGCGACTCGAACTGGTGGTCGACGTCGACCCTGGCGTGCCTGCCGTCGTGTGCGGCGATATGGGGCGCGTGCGGCAGATCCTGGTCAACCTGGTCGGTAATGCGGTCAAGTTCACGCCCACCGGCACGATCGTCGTCGGGGTGAAAAAGACAGGTGCGGCAGGCCCGGTGGAAGCGGGCGAGGTGCCGCGCAGTGCCGACGAAGAGGCGGCCTGGTTGCACTTCTCGGTGCGCGACTCGGGCATCGGCATCGATGCGGCGACGATGGCACGCATCTTCCACCCGTTCAGCCAGGGCGATGCCTCGACGACGCGTCGGTTCGGTGGTACCGGGTTGGGCCTGGCCATCAGTCGGCGGTTGGCCGAGATGATGGGTGGCACGATGTGGGCCGAGAGCAGCGGCGTTCCCGGTGAGGGGGCCACGTTTCATAGCACGATACGCCTCGCGCCTGCGCCATCGTGGCTGCAAGCGCCCACTACGCCATCCGTGGCGGGCGGGTCGGCGATCGGCGGCGCGATTGCCGGTGCCGTGGGGCGTCGCATCCTGATCGTCGATCCGGTGGCATCGGTCCGCGACGTGATCACCGCGCGCCTGGCGCACTGGGGTTACACCCCGCGCGCGGTGGGGACGCTCGCCGAAGCCGCCGGTTGCCTGGCCGAGACCGCCTGGGATGCGGTCATCGCCGCGCAACTGGTCGGTGGCGAGTCGGTGTTGTCGTGGTTGGCGGTCCACTGCGCCGGTGACCTGGGGCGACTGGGAGCCATCATCATTCTCTCCCCGTTGGGGCAGAGACCGGCAACGTTGCCCGCGGGTCTGTCACCGCGGTTCGTCGGCAAGCCGCTCAAGTTCACGCTGCTGGCCGAGGCGTTGCGGGCCGCGTTGCCGCCGCCATCAACCGTGCCGGGCACCGCTGCCCCGGCCGGGGTGGCGGCAGCCGAGCCGCAGAACGTGGCCGCGCTGAGCGTAGCCCGCGGCCCCGGGGCCTCGCCGCCGTTGGCCGCGTCGCATCCACGACGCATCTTGCTGGTCGAGGACAACGAGGTCAATCAGCGGGTGGCCATGCGCATTCTGCAGCGGCTCGGTTACCGGCCCGATCTGGCGATCAATGGCGTCGAGGCGCTGGCGGCACTGCGGCGCCAAGTGTATGACGTTGTATTGCTCGATGTGCAGATGCCCGAGATGGATGGTTTCACGGTGTCGCGGGTCATCCGGAAGGAGTGGCCGGAGGGCGCGCGGCCGCGCGTGGTCGCCCTGACCGCCAGCGTTCTCGAGGAAGACCGCCGGCTCTGCTTCGATGCTGGCATGGACGCCTTTCTGAGCAAGCCGATCGACGTGCCTTTGCTGATCGAGCAACTCATCGCCAGTCCGGTGCTGCCCGACGGTGCCGGCAATGGCGCAGGTGCCGCCCGGCCGTAGTCGGGGCCGATCTCGAAAAAACAACACCGGCGGCCCCCAACTCTGGGGCCGCCGGTGCATTCACGAATCGGAAATCAATACAGTGTATTGACTTCCGGTCGGATGGTTACCCGCCGTAAGCACCCTGATGCAGGGTCTGGATCATCTGGAACGTCTGTTGCGCCTGCTGGACCTGCTTTTGGTAGGGCGCGATGTAGTCGCCGATGATCTGGGCACGCGAATCGACGATGTGGCGATAGTTGCGCATCGCTTCATCGACGGCGCGGCGGTGTGGGTCGAGTTCGCGGTCCATGAACCACTGGCGGCCGTTGTAGAGGCGGGTGTATGCGTTCTGGCACTCGTTGACATGGGCCTGCGCCTGGGCGATCAACTGGGCGCTGGGGCTGGCCGCGCTCTGGGCCTGCTGCAACTCGCGCTGGGCGCGCTGCAGTTCGTCCCATGACCGTTGCAGTTCGTAGCGGTAGCGCTGGTCGGCATCGTACTCGGCGCGGCGCAGGCGATCCTGGGCCTCGTCGATGTTGCGTTGCGCGTTGCGCAGCATGTCGGCATAGTATTGCTCGGCCGCGGTTTTCTGCTGCTCGAGCACTTCGCAGGCGGCCTGATACTTGCCCTGGTAGCGCGTCATCATGCCGAAGCTGGTCGTGCGCTCATCCTGGCCATTGGTGATCAGCTTGATCGCCTCGCGATAGTCGTCGCGAGCCTGGGCGAAGTTGCTGCTGTAGTTGCAGAACGCCTTGTTGATGTAGACATCGCTGACCCGCTGGTTGAAATCGGGGAAATCGGCGAGTTTGCCAGGATAATCGTAGGTGCGCACCAGTTGCAGCGCATTGAGTTCGGACTCGCTGTTGCTGAACGGCTCGAGGATCTTGAACAGCCAGGTGAAGGCGTCGCGCCAACGGTTGTCGAGACGGTAACAGTCGACGATGTGCAACGAGACCGCATCGGACTGACCCATGCGCATGAGCCACTGGATCGCCGATTCATAGTTCTTCATGGCCTTGTAGCACGAGGCGATGCGGAACTTCACTTCGTCGGTCTGGTTGCTGATCTTGAGGTAGAAG
The DNA here is from genome assembly GCA_964483805.1 of uncultured bacterium. Lineage (GTDB taxonomy): Bacteria > Muiribacteriota > Ozemobacteria > Ozemobacterales > Ozemobacteraceae > CAZADH01. Next base: position 3,735 of record CAZADH010000282.1, on the reverse strand, counting down.
TCGATGGCCTTTTCGAAGTTGCCGGCCTGCTCGTAGGCCTGCGCGACCTGGAAGACCATCTTCTGCACCTGGTTTTGCAGGGTGCGGATCTCGCCCATCTTGCCGTCGATCGAGGCCTGGGCCTGGGCGTATTCTTTTTTGAGTGCGTCTTTCTTTTTGCCCTGGAACCAGCCGCCGACCCCGTCGAACTTCCACAGTTCGATGATGATCGCATCGCAGCGGGCTTCAAACGGCAACAACTCGGTTTCGAGTTGGATCAAGCGTTGCTCGACGGCAACGACATCGGCCTCGGTCACGGCACGGGCAGTCGCCGGCGCGATCACGAGCGCGAGGGCCAGGAGGCTCAACAACATCAGGCGATGGTTGGTGTTCATCGTGGTTTCTCCTCTGCGTCAGCGGATCGGCAGGTAGATATCGCCGAAATCGACCTTGTTGTAATACACGGCACTACGGCGGTCTCCACCGTTGGGCACGATCCACAACTCGGCCTTGGCATTTTTGATGCGCAGTTTCTGCTCGCCAGCGAGGTTCTCGACCTTGCCCAGTGACATGATGTCGGCCACTTTGTTCTTGAGCATGTAGCCAAACGGGTCTTTCTCGACGACGGTGCGGTACCAGTCGAGGGTGCCCTGCTCGGTGGTATCGCGCTTCGGTTTCAAGGTCACGTCGATGGTCTTGGGGCTGAAGAACCCACCCGCGTTGAGGGTGACAATGGCGTTGAAATCGTTGTTGACGATGACACCCTTGTAGGTGCGCATCAGCGATTCGAGCACGAACTTCTTGCCGCTGACGTAGCAGTTGGTCTGCACCGGCTTGTACGATTTGTCGGTGAAGTTCGCATACAGCCGCGCTTCGTGGCGGTTGAGGATCTCTTTGAGCAGGGCGAGGCGCTCGTCGTCTTTGTCTTCGAACGACAACACCGCTTCGGCGACCGGCACGGTGACCATCAGCAGGGCGCGCTGTTCGTTGGTCAACAGATCGACCGGGGCCATCTGCTGCTTGCGGGCCGGGCGCTTGCGCTCGGGTTCGGCGACCGGCTTGGTGGCGCCGTCGGTAGTGCCGATCGACACGTTGAGGAAGGTGGCGCGCTCTTTGAGCCAGCGGTTCGCATCCCGCGCGGCCAGGCGGTTCGCCTCGCTCTTGCCGGCGAAACTCTGCACCATGCGGGCGGCGGCGGCCAGATCTTCGCGGTTCTCGATGGCGCCGATCATCTGCTTGATCGACGCGGCGGCACGCTCGGTCTGCTCGTCGAACGAGCCGGCGGTGGCCCGCTCGGCCGTGCCTTGGCGCTCACTCATGCCATACGCTGTATGGCTGATTCCGGCGGAGAGCCCGTCGAGTGATTTCTCGAGAGCGGCCTGATCGAGCGCCCAACCCGGCGTCGTCAGTACCAGCAGCAACACCAGAACTCCGATGATCCTTTGCATGCCTTCCTCCTGTAATTCTGTTCCGTCGGTCGCGCTGCCCGGCGGGCCCGCGGCGACCGGCAACCACCGATCTGGACAAAACGGACGTGACTTCCAGGGTACAGAATACCCAGTTTTGCCGCGGGTGGCAATGCCTGCGTCAATTCAGGTCTGCCCGCGCCCGGCTTGCTCGGGGCCGGTCAGTGCCGATGGGCGGAATCATGCATCAGTGGCGGATCTGCGCGGGTGCGGCGGGTGTGTTCGGCGACAACGTCGGATGCGGCGGCAGTGCCGGGGTCGTGGTGGCGGATGGAGCCCCTGCCGGCGTGTCGAGCAGTTCGAAGAGCGAGACCGGGCGCATGCCGAGAAACGTGCCCAGGTCGGACTCCGCGCGTCGATGCAGCGGATGTCGGAGCAAACCGTAGGCCTGCTCGCGCAAAGTCAGAGGTTCCAGTTGCCAGGGCACGTTTGGCTCGAGCGCCGCGAACGCGGCGGCACAGCGGACTGGTCCGAGTCGACTGGCGACCTCGATGTGGGCTTTGCTGCGTTCATCATCGAGGCGATGCACGCAGAACGGTGTGGCGAGCAGCAGTTCGAGGCGCGCTGCCGCGGTGCGGTCGGCGCGGGCCATGTCGGCGACCAGGGCCAACAAGCGCCGAGCCTGCCCGTCGTTGAACCACGGATCGTGGTGAAAACGGGCCAGGACCGCCGCGGCAGCGGCGATTGCGGCGGGGAAATCGCCGCTGCGCCAGAGAAAACGGGTCCGGACCATGTCGGCTTCCGCCTGGTACCAGGGATGAACCGGAGCGAGCATCGCCGTTGCCGTCGGATCACCGATGTCGGCCAACGCCTCGGCCAGCGCGAGGATCTCGTAAGGGTGCTGGGGTGGTCGGCGGATGATCCCCCAGACGGTGCGCATGGCATCGAAATCACCCCGCATGCGTTCGGCAAAAGCGCACAACCATGCGTGTTCGTTGGTGGTGAGGTCGAGAGCCAGCAGGGTGGCCGGATCGTCTTCGACCATGTCGGTCAAGCGCTCCAGGCGGATCGCGCTGTCATCGGGCAGGCCGCCGGTCCAGTGTGGCCGGTGGACCCCGAGAGTCTTGCCCAGGCGAATGAGATCGGCAAGCGGCACGCTGGCATGGGTGCCGGTGTGGCGAGCGAAGCCATACTCGACGACGGGGGCGTCGTCGGTGTTGAGCCGCCCGCCGCGGGCCAGGTAACCTGTGCTGATGTGTTGTGCCAGACCCGGGCCGCCGACGAAACGGCTGGCGACCCCGGCCAACCCGGCGGCGCCCCATCCATGCGCCAGGGCCGAGCGGTAGGGTTCGCGAGTGCACCGTTCGGCGAGCGTGGCGACGGTCACGGTGGGTTGCTCGAGGGAACAGATCAACTGGATGTCCCCCGGGGCCATGGTCCAGGTTTCGATGTGGGGAAAGACCGAAGCAAGAGTGGCATATACTGTGCATAAAGTGTATGTATCGATCTCGTAGAGTTGCACCCATTGCACGAAGGTGCCGCCGGGGCGCAGCCGCCGGGCGGCCGACTGGTAGAACTCGCGGGTGAACAGACTGCCGACGCCGGCGCGATAGGGGTTCGACGGTTCCGACACGATGAGATCGAAGCGGTCCGGTGTGGTCAGCAGCACTTCGCGGCCGTCGCCGATGCGAAGGTGGGCCTTGGGGCTGTGCAGCAGACCCTCGTTGGCCGGGGTGCAGGCGCTGGCGACAGCGACTGCCAGTGGCTCGAGTTCGACGATCTCAACGCGGTTGATCGTGGTGACGCTGGCGAGCCACCCCGCGGTGCACCCCGTGCCGATGCCAATCACAAACGCATCTTGTGGATTCGGATGCAACAGGGCGGCGACGAGTCCGCACATGATCTGCGTCTCGCGGTCGCCGTAGATATTGCCCTCGCTCTTGCCGTTGGCGATCATCGAGAAGCCGTCCAGGGTGGCAAGCGCGACCGCGCTCTCGCGGCCGTCGCCTTCCCACTTGATCGACCGTCGGGTCTGATTGACCCAGTCACGCAGGCTGTTGGCGTCGAGCGTGCTGAAGTTGACCCGGCCGGCCCCGATCGGTGTGTGTCGCCAGGCGGCAGTGGGGCCGTCGCTGCTGGCGCAGGCCACGGCAAGGGCGGCCAGTCCCAGGGGGGCCACGGTCAGGTGCAGGGACGAGATGCGGCCACAGGCGATCAACAGCACCGGGGTCAGCAGCGCGAGGAGCCCCGCGGCGAGGCACCAACACGCCGGCGCGCCGAGGGCCGCGAGGAGCCACCAGCTCGATACCCAGCTCGGCCAGGGCGGGCGCCGCCTTGACCCGAGAATACA
>CAZADH010000281.1:0-8130 GCA_964483805.1 uncultured bacterium | reverse complement strand
TGCAGACCGGCACAAGGGCGTCGCGCAGCAGTTGGGTCAGCACGGTGTTGCGTGCGGTGACCTTGGCGTTGCGAATCGCCAGCCAGAGGGCCTTTTTGCTGCCGACGAGCACGAGAGTGCGGCGGGCCCTGGTCATGGCGGTGTAAAGCAGATTGCGTTGCAGCATCACGTAATGCTGGGTCGTCACCGGAACGACCACACAGGGGAACTCGCTGCCCTGGGCTTTGTGCACGGTCACGGCATAAGCATGGCCGACATCGAGCATGTCACTCGCATCGAGCACGCGTGGCCCCTGCGGAAACTGGATCTCGACCTCCTGGTCTTCATTGTCAATACGGGATATGACACCGAGGTCACCGTTGAACACTTCTTTGTCGTAGTTGTTGCGCAACTGGATGATCTTGTCGCCAACGCGGAAACACCGATGCATGCTGGCGAACTCGGGTTTGTCGGGCGCGGCCGGGTTGAGTGCCTGCTGCAGATCCTGGTTGAGTTGCACGGTACCCAGCGAACCGCGATTCATCGGGGTCAAAACCTGGATGTCCTCGACCGGGTGATAGCCGAAACGCTTCGGCAGACTGCGCGAGACAATATTCAACAAGAGGGGCATGGCCTCCTCGGGCGTCTCGGCCGCCAGAAAATAGCAGTCACTGGTGGTCTGGCCGTCGGGCTTGATCAGAACCGGCATGTTGCCCCGGTTGACGCGGTGTGCATTGGTGATGATCAGCGATTGCTCGGCCTGGCGAAACACCGTGTCGAGGCGGACGACTGGCAACGCCTCACTCTCGATGATGCTGCGCAGCACCATGCCCGGCCCGACCGATGGCAGTTGATCGACGTCGCCGACGAGAATCAGCGTTCCCAGCGGTGGCACGGCGGCGAGCAGGGCGTAAAACAACTCTTGATCGAGCATCGACGCTTCATCGACGATGACAACATCGCCCGTCAGCGGGTGCTCGCGATTGCGTTTGAAAGCGCGGTCGGCGGGGGAGTACTCGAGCAACCGGTGCAGGGTCGAGGCCGGCCGCCCCGTGACCTCGCTAAGGCGCTTGGCGGCGCGCCCCGTCGGACTGGCCAGCAACAACTCGCGCTTCCAGGCCATCTGCGCCGAAACCACCGCGCGCAGCGTCGTGGTCTTTCCGGTGCCCGGCCCGCCGGTGATCACGAGGAAGCGCTCACGCAGACTGCGCTCGACCGCCAACTGCTGGAGGTCGGTGAGCGTGATTCCGCAGGTCGTGACGGCGGCCGCCAGCGCGGCAGCAACACGTTCGCGTGGCGGAACGGCACTGTTCGCCGCACGAAGCCGGTGCAACAACTCGACACTGCCCTCTTCATGGCGACAGGCAAACGGCAGGTAGACCCGCGACCGCCCCTCGGGATCGCGCACGCTCAGCCGCCGTTCGTCGGCCATGGTCGCGACCGCGGCCTCGATCAGCAACGGGTCGGCCAGCGTCAGGATATCGAGCGCGCGGGCCCGTAGCTCGTCGGCATAGAGAAACAGGTGACCCTCGTCGAGGGCTGCCAGCAGCAAGTGCAGCAGGCCCGCCCGCACCCGCCGTGGATCGTCGCCGGTGATGCCGAACTCGCCGGCAATCTTGTCGGCAGTCTTGAAGCCGATGCCACGAATCTCTTCGGCCAGCAGGTAGGGATTCGCCTGCACCTTCGCGACCGATTCAGCCCCGTATTTACGATATATGCGCACTGCGTAGGCCGTCGACACGCCATGTCCCTGCAGGAACACCATGACATCGTGCACCGCCCGCTGCTCCGACCAGCCGCGCGCAATCCGCTCGGCGCGCACCGGCCCGACGCCGGCGCACTCGACGATGCGCTCGGGTTGACTCTCGATGACGGCCAGCGTGTCCATACCAAATGTTGCAACCAGCCTTTTCGCCGTCACCGGGCCCACACCCTTGATCATCCCAGAACCCAGGTATTTCTCGAGTCCCTTGAGCGTCGACGGTTTCAGGGAGGTGTAGCGGAGCGCCTTGAACTGCGGACCGTATTGCTGATGTGTTGTCCAGACTCCCCACACCCGCAGTTCTTCGCCAGGCTGCACCGGACCGAAACTGCCGATGACGGTGACACCGCCAGCGATGCCGCGGCTGGTCGCTTTCAACACCATGTACCCGTTCTGCGGGTTCTGGTAGGTGACCCGTTCGACGGTGATGGTCAAGGTCTCGGCCGGTGATTCCATGGCGCCATGGTAGCCAAACGGCGCCATTTCGTCTACAATGTGACGGTTTCGGCCTCGTCGTCGCGGCCGAAGAATCTCGTTTGCGAAAGGCATGAGCCACCGCATGGCCGATGCCCAGGCCCAACTCAAAGAGCTGATCCGCTTGCAGATTGCCGGTTTTGGCCGCAGTCTGGACTCGGTGCTCGTCGAGAAGACGTTGGGTATCATCGATCGGGTTTCGGGCCAGGCCGAGCGCCAGCAACTCCTGGCCGAGTTTCTCGTCGGCCTCGGCGAAGCCGTTGCCGCCCAGCGTCCAGCATCCCTGCCGCTGCCGGTTACCCGGATGCAATCGCTCGCGCACGAAGTGAAGAACCCGATCTCCCGACAGATCGCCCAACTGGGGGTGCTCTACGCGTGGTCGGCGGTGCCGGCACCACAACTGCCCGATGCGGCCCAGACCGACACGTTGGCCGCCCACATCGAGGCCATCGAACTGCGACCACGCCGTGACGTTGCCCTGCAATTGCTGCGTCTCGCCCGCGTGCGGGCGAAGCGCGAGGTGGCCACATGCCAGAGCATGCTGGCAGCGGCCGGGCGTTGGAGCGGCATCGAGCCGATATTGCTGCGCACCTGGCAACAAACCGTGGTCGCCTTGCTCAGCGATCCCGAGCTGCCCGGGCAAGCGAACCTGCTGTTGAGTGCGTTGACCCACGGTGTGCCGCTCGGGGTCGACGACACGGTCGTGGCCCACTGGGTGCTCGATGGTCTGCGCGGGCATGAAGGTGCACGTTGGGAGTCGCACCTGCCGGCGCTGCTCGACGCAGCCGCGCGCCAGGGTTTCCGCCTGCAGGTGTTTCTCGACACCTTGCTGGCCACCCCCACGCCCCCCGCCGGCAACACCAACACCGGACCGCTCGACCGCGCTGTGGCCTGGGTCACCCGAAACCTGGCGACGCTCAGTGACGGTGACGCCAATCTGGCGCGCTCGAGCTTGCATCTCCAGTTGGCACCGGCCCTCGCGGGCCGTCTGCCCGGGAAACTCGAACTGCCCCCACTGCCCCCACCCGAGGCCGACTTCTCTTTGGCCGGCCTGCGGTTGCGCGACGACTCGTCACGCTCGCTGCTCGTCGCCCGGCTGTCGTCGCTGCCCGCCAGCAGTTCCACCCGCCGCCTGCTCGAACAGGTGCTGACCCGCACAGTGCAAGCCGCAGCGACTGGCGGCAGCAACGAATCGGCAGACTGGCAGGCCACCTGCGAAAGAGACATACAAAGTATTTCTTCGTTATCGACCCGCCTGGCCACGTGTCGGTTCGTCAGTGCGTTGCCGGCGGCCGTCGACCGCGCCGAGACACTGCAGACCTGGTTGTCGCTGGCCACGCAGGCACCCCCGTGGCTGCGTCGGCGGGGTTTCGCCGAGGTCTTCGCCCGCGACTGGCAGGCGCCCTTTTCCCTGACCCGCACCGTATTCGAGCACGGTGTTGCGGCCGGCGTCGAACCAGACCCGGCGTGGATGGCGGGAGCGGTCGAGCGAGCGCTCGCGGCGGGCGAACCCCTCGATGCTGCGACGATTCGGGCGGTACTGGGCAAAGACGCGCTGGCGGCCGAGAACATCGAAATGAAGTCGTGGAGCGACGCCATCGCAACGGCGATGCGGCAGCAGCGATTCGACCTGATGCCCAACGTCATCGAAGCCCGGACACGCTTTGCGCGCCCCGAGAACCAAGGCGCCGCCATCGCGTTTCTGCTCGAGAACAAGAGCCGGCTGGCCCTGTTGCTCGACGATCGCCGCCGCCACCAGGAGATCGCCGAAGAAGTGATCTCGATCGACTCGCTGTTTCACCAGTTTTATGCCGCGGCCGTCGTCGGCCTCGACCTGGTCTCGACCGAGTGGGGGCGGAACCACGGTCTGGAACTGCTCGAGGAAGCACGCGAACTGCTGCCCGACATCACCGATCGGGCCCGCAATGACGATGCCTTGCGCCTGTTCGCCGAAGGCCTGTCGGCGACGGCCTTGACCATCAACGACGCGAAGATGGTGCGCCGCGCCGCCGAGTTCGCCGAGAAGATCGGCGACAGCCGGGTGCGTGGGTTGACGCTGGCCACGATCATCCGGGCGCTGGGCCGGTTCGCCGGGCAGCGGGCCGACCCGACGTTCCTGGTCACGGCGACCGAACTGCTGGCCGGGGAACTGAGCGATGAAGCACGAGCCACCTGCTCGAGCATCGTCGGTTTTCACCAGGCCCGGCTGGGCATGCGCGAGGAGGCCCGCCAGACCGTGACCCAAATCGAGGCGATCCTGGCCCGACAGACACTGAGCGCCGACGACGAACAACGGTTGTTGGAGATTTTGCGCGAGATTCGCCAAGCTCTGATTACGCGGCCGGTCGTGGTGCGGGTCCCTGGGCTGGTTCGTGCCTATCTCGGCCAGACAGCGACGGCGACCCTCGAAATCACGAACACCACGCGGGTCCCGCAACGGGTGCGCCTCCGCCTGGTGGGCGCCGACGGTCTCGTCGCCGACCCGACCGAACACGAATGCACGGTGGCGGGCGCCGCCACCGAAGGCGTGGTCATCGCCCTGACCGGCGCCCGCGTCGCGCAATACAACGTAGGACTTACCGTCGCCACCGACTGGGGAGAGTTCCGCGAGACCCTCGCACTGCAGGTCGTTCCCGCTCTGCCGCAAATCACCGTCACCGCCACCTGGAGAGACGGCCCCGTTGCGCTGCCTGCAACTGGCGTTTCGCGCCCCCATCCGCGGGACAACGGGGCACCACGCACATCGGACGCGGGCGGCCCCGCCGACGGCGAAACCGCGTGCCTGGTGACGATCGCCAGCGACGCGCTGCTCGAGCAGGTGCGGGCAACCTGGAACGAGCCGGTGCCGCGCGTGTTGCGCGCGCCCGAACTCGCGACCCCGTGGCCGCTTTCCGGCACCTGGAGCGGCGAATGGGTCTTCGGCCAACCCGTGCCCGAAACGCTGACGCTGGTCTTGTCGGCGCGCGATCCGCGCGGACGGCCTTTTACGAGCGAACTGACGTTGCCTCGACCGGCGTCGGCAACCCCGGGCAGCGAAACGACCCGCACCTGCCCGCACTGTCGCGACACGAATCCGTCGGGCACCCATTTCTGCCGCACCTGCGGCCGACCACTCGCCGAGCAATGACGGCCGACACGGTTGCCGCCGCCCCGGAAGCGGGTGCGCGCGGTTCGCGCTTGCTCGCCCTGGGTTACGCTGCCGTGGCCCTGCTGGGTGCGATGCTGATGTTCGTCATCCAACCCTTGATCGCCAAGGCCTTACTGCCGGGCTACGGCGGCAGTTTCATGGTCTGGGCCGTGGTCTCGGCGTTTTTCCAGGGCACCCTGGTGGCCGGGTACCTGTTGGCCCACCTGTTGTTCGGCACCTACGTATCACGCGCGCGCGGATTGACATATATTGTATTTCTAATTGGCGCCGCTGCCGTGCCTGCACCTGATCTTTCGGCCCTGGCTACCGGCCCGACCGCAGGTTCGTTCGTCGGCAGTATCATGGGGTCTCTCGCGCGCCAGATCGGCTTTCCCTGCCTGGTTCTCATGGCCGGCAGCGTCACCTTGCAGCGGTGGTGGCAGGCACACCCCATCGCCTTCGGCAAGATGCCGTGGTTCGTCTTCGCGGCATCGAATTTCGGATCACTTGCGGGCCTGCTGGCCTTCCCCACGATGCTCGAACCTACCTACGACGGCCAACACCTTGCCGAGTTGTGGCACCGTGGGCTGGTGTTGTGGGCGATCCTGCTGGCCGGGTGCCTCCCCTGGCGACCGTTGCGTGAAGTCGATCTCGCGGCGACGCTCACGCCCGCATCTGAGCGGCCTGCGGCGGCCGACCCGGTGACGGTCCCCGATCCGGCGGGTGTCCCACCGACGCCCACCTGGGCGGAAATGGTGGCGCGCTGGGCCCTGCCGGCGTTCGCGGGTACCACGTTGCTGGGCGCAGTGACCAACGTCATCACGCTCGACCTGGCCCCGGTGCCGCTGCTCTGGGTCGTGCCGTTGGCGATCTATCTGGCCACGATGACGCTCGCCTTCACGCCGAATCCGCCCTTTCTCGGCCTGATTCAGCGCTGGGCGCCCGATCTCTTCGCTCTGGGCATCACCCTGGGCCTGTTGAGCGAACTGGGGTTCACGCTCGGCCTGCCAATCCGGGTGGCCATCATGTTGTTCCTGCTGGCCACGCTGGGCCTGGCCGTGCATGCAACCCTGGCGACGTTCGCGCCCAGCGAAGGCCCATTATTGACAACGTATTACGTCACCCTCGCCTGCGGCGGCTGGCTCGGGTCATTGTTGGTGGCGGTGGTGATCCCGGCGGTCGCCAGCGGCCTGGCCGAGTGGCCGTTGGCCCTGATGGCCGCCGCGGCGGCGGTATGGCGCGAGAGATGGTGGCACCCCGAAGCGCCCGATCCCTGGTTGGGCTTGCGCCTTCCCGCGCTGTTCCTTCTGGTCGGTGGTATGCCTTCGATCGCCAACCAAGGCATGCCGACGTTGGGCGCGTTGCTGGTGTCGAGCGTCACCGGGGCAATTCTCTACACGTTCATGGCTTTTCGCGAGGCCGGTCGCCTCGAACGGAACCGCGCCCTCGCCGTATTCGTCGCGGCCCTGGGCCTGCTGTGCATCGAGCGGTTCGGCAACCCGGGCAACCTGCACCATGGCAGTCGCAATCATTACGGCATCTATCGGGTCTACGACCAGGAGGATCTGCGCCTGCTCTGCATGGGATCGACGATCCACGGCACGGCAAGTCTCGCGAGCAGTTCGTGGGGCCTGCCCGGGACCTACTATCATCCAACCACGCCGATCGGACGCTTCTTTGCCCGCCCCAACCCAGCGTGGCGCGACATTGGTGTCGTCGGCCTGGGGGCCGGCACTATCGCCGCGTTTGCCTCGGCCGGGCAGACCGTGACGTTCTATGAACTCGATCCCGACAATGAAGCGATCGCCCGTCGGTGGTTCCCTTATTTGGCCAGTGCGGCGGCCACGGTTCGCATCGTCACGGGCGACGGTCGTGCCAGCTTGCGCCGCGCCGCCACCGGGTCACTCGATCTGCTGTTGCTCGACGCTTTCAACAGCGATGCGATTCCGACCCACCTGCTGACGCTCGAAGCGCTGGCCGAGTATCGCCGCGTCGTGCGTGCCGACGGACTGATCCTGTGCCACATCACCAATCGCCACCTCGACCTGGCACCGATGCTGACGGCGGCGGCCCAGCGCCTCGGTCTCACGGCCCGACTGCACGAAGACCTCGAACCGCCCGCCGACGAGATCCCACCCACCCGTTGGTTCGCTCTGGGATCAGCCCCCGGAATCGACCGCCATCTCGGGGGATTGGCGAGTTGGACGGCGCCACCGGCAAGCCCCGGCGTGGCCCCGTGGACCGACCGCTACTCGAGCCTCTGGGCGTCTCTCGAGATTCTGCCCAGGCTCCCGGAACCCGTTGGCCAGGCGCAGCCGCCGCAAAACAGAACGAGTCCCTAGACAACAATATTTTGTATTTACTCTGCCCGACCGCTGTGGCCAGAAGAAAGACCGGCCCATCGCGGGGCGGAGGGGGGACGCCTCCGTTCCGGATGGGCCGGTCTGAACAACCGCGTTGGTTTACTCGTTGGTGCTGTGGGGCAACTGTTTGCGGCGGCCCTTCACGCTGACTGCGAAACCGAGGCCCAGCAGGAGGAACGAACCGGCCATGAGAATCTGTGCCCAGGTGAGCGACGACCAGGTGCGCATTTCTTCGACACTGCGCTGGGCCATGGCGCACAACCACGTCCACATGTGGTAGCAGGCGAAGAAGGCGAGGAATCCGGCACAGTAGAGGTTACCACGAGTCACGAAGCAGGCGATGTGGGCGATGATGATCATCGCCTGGTGGATGGTCCAGGGCGTGATGTTGAAGTTCTGGTTCACTGCGGCATTGGCGCGGGTCG
>CAZADH010000280.1:0-8170 GCA_964483805.1 uncultured bacterium | reverse complement strand
GCCGGGCACCGGACCCAGCGGTTTGAAGCTCTCGCACATCACGTGGATGACGCTCGACGTGTAGTCGTAACCAACATAGCGACCGCGGACCTCGCACTGACGCTTGAGATGGCAGCCGTTGGGCAGGCCTTCTGGAAAGCGGACCTGATAGGCGGCGCTGTCAGTGTCGACCTGAACCCAGGTGTCGCCGAGTCGACGAATGACGCCCTTGATGCGGATTTCGCGGGCCATCGCCCGTGACGCGGTCGACATGTCCCCCTCGCTTTGCGATGGCCGCGTGGGAACAATGGGCCGCTCGACCACCCGCTTCGGCAGAATGAGCCACGCGAAGGCCATCGGCCCCAGCAGCAGGAGGGTGATGGTCAAGAATAGCATCTTGGTCGGCGACCTTTGGTAGGCGGCCGCATATCGCAATACATGGTATTCCACCCATGGCCCCGACAAGACCGCAACCGCCTCGTGGCGCCCCGAGACCTCTCGCTGGGCCTGAATCGCCTTTTTCGTTGCCGCGGGCGCATAACCGACACGCCGCTTTTCGATCTCGAGCCGACTGAGCTTGAGCTTCAGTTGCACGTCAGACAGCAATTGCTTGGCCACGGCCCGCTTCTCGGGGATGACCCGCGCCTGCGCCATGAATGCGAGCATCGGCACATCGGCCTCGCCCAGCAAGGGTTTGAGGACCTTGCCCTCTTTGACGGCAAGATGCGCAACCTCTTCGGCTTCGAACATTTTTTTGACGATGTCATAGGTTTCGGCCGGAGCCAGCTTGTCGAGGCAGAAGAGCGCACTGTCACGGTGGTGCTCGTAGCGCGACTCGGCCATGTCGCGCAGCGCTGCGATGGCGCGCGTGCGGTCGATGGTGTAGAGCGCGACCACGGCGTTGCCGCGGATACGGTTGTCGGTGTCGCTGAGAAACGTTGTGAGAACGTCGCTGAGGTTGGCGGGTTTGAGCAGGCCGAGCGCTTCGATGACGTTGGCCCGCACCCGGTTGTTGCCGTGCTTGAGAAACTTTACCAGCGTCTCGACGTGTTGCCGATCGCCTGATTGCCCCAGCAGGCTCACCGCAAATGCCAGAAACACAGGGTCATCATCAGGTTGGATCTCGATGGCCAACGTCTTCAAAATGCTCGCACCAGCCATACGTTGCGCTACGCGCACGGCCTGAATCTTGTCGGCAGGGTCATCGAGTTGTGCGATGGTCTCGCGAAAGACCGCGAGCGAGATGCGGCCCTTTTCATACGGGGTCTTTTCTTCGAACGCGAACTTACGTGGCTTTGCAGTGCCGGAAGCGGCGGCCAGTTTGTCGAAGTGTCGATGGGCAAAATACCTGACTTCAGGGTCGACCTCATCGACGCAGAAGCGTCGCAGCGCGACTTTGACCTGTTCGAAATGATCGTAGACCAGCAGTTGCTGAAAAGCCTTGAGCCGATCTTGCGGAAGTTCAGCCGTCAGATCGAACAACAGTTCATCGATGACAGCCTTTTCGAGTGGGCTGGGTTCCTTGGTCAAGTCAGTGATCATTCGACCGTGCCATCGCTGAGCGTCACGCGATTGCGGCCGCCCTCTTTCGATCGATACAGCGCCGCGTCCGCGGCTCGGATCAAATCTTCGCGCCCATGATCGCCGCCGGTGAAAACGGTCACGCCAAGACTGGCCGTAACCTTGAGCGTCGTGCCCTCGGTGGTTGTCAGGGTCATGGCTTGCACGTTATGGCGAAGTTTCTCGGCCAGCAGGGCGGCGCCCTCCCGGGCGGTGTCGGGCAGAATCACGGCGAACTCCTCGCCTCCGTAACGGGCGGCGAAGTCGGTGTTGCGAACCGTGGTCTTGATCGTGCGGGCCACGCCTTTGATGACGATGTCGCCGGCTTGATGGCCGTGCGTGTCGTTGAACTTCTTGAAATGATCGATGTCAAACATGATCAATGCGAGGGGTTTGCTCGATCGCGCCGCTCGCCGGATCTCTTCAGACAAACGTTGCCTGAAAAACTTATTGTTGTACAGGCCGGTCATGCCATCGGTGACCGCCTGGCTGAACAAGCGGGCGTTATACAAGGTGAATGAAGCAACCGAGGCAAAGGCCTTGATGAAGTCGAGGTTGCGCTCGCTGAAGCAGTGATCGACGAGGCGACTGTCGAGGTAGAGTACGCCGACGACCTCGCCGCGAATCTGCAGCGGAGCCGAGAGAACCGAGCGAATCGTGTTCGCCACAACACTTGTTTGACCCGAGAATTCGGGGTCGTGGAGCGCGTCGGCGATGATCACCACCTCGTTGCGGCGGAAAGCCCGCTCTGCAATACTTTGTGAAGCCAGCATTTCGGCATCACCTGCTGCCGCAGGTTCAAGCCCCCGTGCCACCGCGGTCTGCAACTGGCCACTCTCGTCATCGTAGAGCATGATGAAACCACGTTCGGCACCGCTGACCTCGATCGCCAGGCCGATGACCGTCGTCAGCAGTTCGTCGAAATCGTGGATCTCGTTCATGCGCACGCTCATCTCTTGCACCGTCGCCAGCTCACGCAGGCGTTGGCCGATGACGTCGCCAAAGTGGGTGACGATGTGACCGAGTTCGTCGGTGTTGCTGCCGACCAGGGGTTTGACGCGACCCTGCAACGAACTGAGCAGGCCCGTGAAGAACTCGATGTTGCTCTTGACCAGCGAACCGACCCGCGGCCCCAACGCCGCGATCGTTCCGGTGCCCTCATCGGTGTCATCGACCAGAGCCAGTTGGTAACGCCCGCCGAGCACGATTCGGTCGCCGGCCCCGATGGGTTGCACAGCATTGGCGGCCAGACGCTGGCCGTTCACGGTCGTGCCGTAGGTGCTGCCCAGGTCTTTGATCAACACGGTGTCGTCTTCGACCAGCAGTTCGATATGCTGTCGCGACAGACGCGAGTCATCGACCACCAGTTCGTTGGTCGGCCCGCGGCCGAGATGCCACGTGCGTTTCTGCCGGTCGAGGCGGCGCTCGAGCACCACTGCGCCGTTGTCGCCACGAACTTCGATCCGCCTCATGCAGGCCTCCCCGATCACATTTCAATACATGTGAGTCCATGATAACGTACCGGTTGGGGAGTTTGCACGGTTCGCAAGTATGGGCGTCGGCCCACGAAACGGGCGATCAACCGGCGCGGATAATCAACTCTCGCCAGGCCGCAAAGCTCGTGGGGCGATCCCGGCGATCGAGCTTCAGACCGGCTTCAACGGCGGCTGCCAGAGGTTCGGGGATGGCGACGTTTCGTTCGCGCAAACCGATGCGGCGACCCATGACGATGTCGACCAGTTCATCAGACGGATATGGGCGCTGGCCGCAGAGCATTTCGTAGATGACGACGGCGGCGCAGTAGATTTCGCTGGCGACGTCGGTGCCCTCGCCCTGCAACCGCTCGGGCGACAGGTAGTGCGGGGTGCCGACGACCATGCCGGTCTTGGTCAGGTGGGCATCGGTGGTGCCATGACCGAGGCCGAAGTCGGCCAGTCGCAGTTGATCATCGGCGCCGATGAGAATGTTCTCGGGCTTCAGATCACGGTGCAAGATGTCACGTGAAGCGAGATACTCGAGGGCACCCAGCAGTTGGTCGACCAGGCGTCGCATGCGCGGCAAATCGGTGTGGCCGCCGCTGTCGATGAGGACTCGCAGGCTTTGCCCCTCGACCAGTTCCAGGCAGATATAGGGCGGAGGACCTTCGCCTACATCGTAAATACGCACGATGTTCGGATGATTCAGGGCCGCCAACAATCTGGCCTCACGAATAAACCTCGCCTGCGCGGCCAGGGCGTCATCGCCTTCGGCGGTCAAGGTCTTGATGGCCACCGGTCGATCGAGGAGGTTGTCATGTGCCCTGTAGACACGCCCCATTCCGCCCTGGCCCAACGGTTCCACCTGGGTGTACCGCGAAGGCAAAATGGCGCGAATTCCAGAAGGAGAGTCGACCCCGGGGCGCTGCTGGGCCGCGAGCGCCAGTGCCTTGAAGTATCCGCAGCGTTCGATGAGATGCGCATCGCGCGGGTCGTGCCGCCGTAGTCGCTCACACAGGGCCAGTGCGGCCTCTGGGTGTTGCATCTCGGCGAAACGTGTCGCCAATGCCAGGGCGGCATCCCGGGGCAGTCCTTCGCGGCCAACAGCCGGGACGAGTTCCAGCGCGGGTTGCATGCGGCCCGAGTCGAGCAGTTCCCGAAGCAGGGTGACCTCGCTCTCGCCGATGGAGATGCTGCGCTGCGCAAGCAGGCGGCCAACGACCAAGGCGCCCCAGAGCGCTGCCAGGGCCGGTCCCGGATTGACGATCGCGCCCAGTGAGAAGAGCCAGCAGCCCGCCACGAGGAGAGTTGCCGAGCTGCCGATCGCGACAACGATCGAGAGTGGCAATCCCAACCCCGCCGCCCATGCGCCCAGGATGGACAGAACGATGGCCGCAGCCATGAGCCAGGGCGCTCCAAGGACTCGGGGCACATCGTTGCTCAACACATTGTCGATGACGTTGGCCAGAATCTCGACGCCGAAAGACGGTGTGCGGGCCGGTTCCAGAAGATGCCAGGGGGTGAGCAGCCGGTCACCGAGGCGCTCGTCCATGGCGCCAATGATCACGATCTTGTTGCCGGCCACGGCGTTGAGCCAGGCGGTGTCGGTGGCTGCCAGGATCGACGACGCTCGCACGGTGGGGTAGGTCGCACCGCGAAAGCGGATGCGGGCGTGGCCGTCATTGGCGACCGGGATCTCGAGTTGCGGTGTGGTGCGCGAGCGATTGATCAAGGTCACGCGGTCACTGCTGATGCGGATCTCTTCATTTTCGACGGCGCGGGCCACTGCCGCCACGGCGAGGTGCAGAAATCGGCTGCCGCCGGTCTCGATAGCGGGCAGAAACGAGCGCACGACCCGGCGGTGCTCGAGCGGAAGGTTCACATAGCCCGAGGCCACGCACGGTCCACCGAAACATGCTCGGTCAAACTGCACGCCACGAGCGCCGAGCGAGAAGTGGTTGGCGACGATCAATCCAGGAAACGATGCCATCGCTTGCAGAATGCGGGCGTCGCTCTCCGCTCCGTCGGGCGCCGATGACATCGCTCCGGCAGCGGAATGGCTGCCGATGGTTGTCGCCGAAGTGGCACCTGGTCGAAACAGGACATCGAGGACCACGGCGCGTGGCGCTGTCGAAGCAAGCCGCTCCAGGAGGTCGACGTACAAGCGTCGGTCGAGGCGCCCTGTGACCGCGTCATACCGCGTATTGATGACTTCCGGGTCGAGAGCGACCACCGTGACGGCATCGCTCACCTGCCGGGGTGAGGGGCCAAGAAGCCAGAGGGCGCGGTCCTCGAACCATGTTCCATCGGATGCAACCGTGACCAGCAACGCGATCGCGAGGCCGGCGAACAGGGCTATCCAGTGGGGTCGAGTTGGCATATCCGCAAAGTCATTATAAGGTGCGATGCCTGTAATTTCGGCAACTCTTTTTTTCCCCATGTGCCTTCTCGCGCGGATGTTAGGGGTGATGCCATTTCAATCGCGTCGAGGAGGTCTTGTCCATGGCAAAGCAGATCTACGGATTTCTCAACGATCTGGTGTTCAAGGCGATTTTCGGGTGTCAGAAGAACGAGCGGCTGTTGATCTGCCTATTGAACGCGTTGCTGTTGCTCGAGGGCGAGAGTCGCCTTAGAAGCGTCGTGATACTCAACCCCTTCAACCTGCAAGAACACTTGGATGACAAGCTGTCGATACTCGACGTGAAAGCGGAAGACGAACGTGGGAGTCGCTACAACATCGAGGTGCAGTGCATGCCGCACGCCGCGTGGGTCCAGCGCGCACTCTTCTATCTGGCGCGGCTGTTTGTTGAGCAGATGTCAGTCGGCGCCGACTACGCAGTGCTACGCGCGTGCACGGGAGTTTCCTTGCTCGACTTCGAACTGTTTCCGGATCTTCCTCACCTTCGCAACGCGTGGCGTTTTCGACGCACAGGCGGCAATGAGGAACTGCCAGGCACCCTCGAGTGGATCTCGGTCGAACTGACAAAGTTCGGTCGTGACCCGGCGGTCGATCGGCAGACCCGCTTCGGCAAGTGGCTGCGCGCTTTGAAGTGGGGAGATAAGCTGCTAGAATCAGGGGTGACCACGGATTCCGACCTGCTTCTCGAGGAGGGCATCGCCATGGCATTTAAAGAACTGGATCGCGTCAACGCCGACCGGGAGCTGCGCTACCGCATCGAGGCACGCGAGAAATTCGAGCATGTCCAGGCCACGCTGCTGGGCTCGGCGCGCCGCGAAGGTCTTGCGGAGGGCGAGGCGAAAGGCCGCGTCGAGGGCCAGGCGGAGGGCCGAGCGGAGGAGCGAAAAGCGCTCGTTCAGCGACTGCTCGCAACGGGAAAGAGCGTCGCCGAGATCGCGGCGTTGACGGGCTGGCCCGAGGAAGAAATTGGCAGTTATCGCTGAGGAGGGCATCGCCATGGCGTTGGGGGACTTCGGGTGCGCAGCGCGCGGAGCAATACGCGGTAAGCGTTCGCGGGCGGGCTGTTGAGTTGCGTTGAGCGCCCACCGATGACCCCCAAACTCCTCCTCACCTCCGTCTGCAAGCCCTTCGGCCTCGACGACGGCATGGGGATGCGCAGCAACCCGTGCGAGTTGTGGCAAAACCAGGTGACACGCGAGCAGGGCATCTTCTCGATTCGCGCGCACAACCGCAGTTTCGGGCTCGAGTGGCTGGCGGCGAACGTGAATGTGCCGACGACGGTGCTCGATTTCCCGACCGAGGACGACCTGGTTCGGGAACTGCAGAACGG
The DNA here is from genome assembly GCA_964483805.1 of uncultured bacterium. Lineage (GTDB taxonomy): Bacteria > Muiribacteriota > Ozemobacteria > Ozemobacterales > Ozemobacteraceae > CAZADH01. The sequence goes on along the minus strand of CAZADH010000280.1, from coordinate 1,407 downwards.
GAACTACACGCATGTCGGCGTGACCTTCATCGTCTCGAATCTGCCGAAGGCGCAGCGGGTGTGCGCACTGGTGCGGCAGCACGCGCCGACCGCCAAGATCATCGCCGGCGGTCACGGCACGCGGATCCCCGATGTGCAGAGTCTGCTGGGTTGCGATGAGGTCTGCATCGGCGAGGGCATTCGTTGGTTGCGGCGCTACTTCGGCGAAGACGAGACGCGTCCGATCGCGCATCCGGCGCTGCCGGTCGAATACTACCGGCGCGTGCTCGGGGTGCCGATGCCCAATCGCAAAGCCGTGCTGATTCCTGGCGTCGGCTGCGCCAATATGTGTGAGTTCTGCTGCACCAGTCACTTTTTTCGTGGATATACACCGTATGTGCAAAGTGCAGACGAGTTATTTACCACGATGTGCCGTCTTTCGGCCGAGCTGGGCACCGACGAGTTCTTCGTGCTCGACGAGAATTTTCTGGGCGACGAGGCACGGGTGCACCGTCTCGTCGAGTTGATGGAGCAGAACCAGCGGTTGTTCGTGCTCGACATCTTCTCGACGTTGCGCGACCTGGCCCGCTATGACCCGAAAACGCTGGTAAAACTGGGGATCGAGTTCGTCTGGATCGGCATCGAGAGCCGACGGCAGTTGTTTGCCAAGACCGAGGGGATCGACGCGGCCGAACAGATGAAGGTGCTCAAGCAGCATGGCATCTCGGTGTTGGCCTCGACGATTCTCTTTCTCGACCACCACGACGAGAAGACGGTGTGGGACGACGTCGATTACACGATCGGCCTCGGCCCCGATTACCTGCAGTTCATGGCGTTCGCGCCGTTCCCCGGCACCGCGCTCTACGAGCGCATGAAGAAGGCGGGGCGGCTGCACGACCTGCCGTGGCGTTACTGGCACGGCCAGGACGTCATCTGGTTCGACCATCCGCATTTCACCCCCGAAGAATCGAAGCGGGTGCTTGATGACGCATTCCGCCGCGATTACTATACGCTCGGTCCGAGCATACTTCGTAATGCATCCACGCGGATCCACGCCGTCGCGCATGGCGCACCGTGGCGCGAAAGTGGCGATGCGTTTCTGCAAGCGCGGTACGAACAACGGGTGACCTACGCCAGGCAGGTCCGCCCATTGTTGCCGGGCATGCGCGATCTCGCGCCCACGCCGCACTTGCGACGTACGGCGCAGAATGTGATCGCGGCCTACGATCGGCTGCTCGGGCCGATGTCGCTGCTCGAACGGGCGGCGGCGCTGGCCGTCAGATTTCTGCTGCGCCGGGAACAGGCACGACGTCGGGTGGGTCGCGTCGTCTCACAACCGCCGACGGTGATCGCACGCTACCGGCAGCAGTGACCCCGTCGTTGGGGGTGCCGCACCGGTCGTTGTTGCCTGCATCCGGTGCTTCGGGT
>CAZADH010000279.1:0-8300 GCA_964483805.1 uncultured bacterium | reverse complement strand
GGCCGCCGGCCTGGTCGATCTGGGTTGGAACGCGATCGGTGGTGTCTCGACCTATCGGGTCCGGTGGGCGGCGGGAGCAGCCCCCGATCCGGCCTCGGCCTACACCGAGGTGGCCACGACCACGTGGCGGCACGCAGGCCTGACACACGGCACTCCGGATTATTACCTGGTCACAGCATTGCTCAACGGCCAGGAAGTTGTTCGTTCGCCGACCGTGTCAGCCACACCGGTAGCGGCACCGCCCCCAGCGCCGACGAATCTGGCCGCGATCAGCGGTAACGGTTCGATCCGTCTGACCTGGCAGCCGGTGAGCGGTGCGACGCGATACCGTCTCTATTGGTCCGATCAGGGCAGCGTGAGTCCGACGACCGGCAACAGCATCAACAACGTGACCAGTCCGTTCGTGCATGCGAATTGCGCCAACGGTGCTCGCTATCACTACACCGTGTGTGCGTTAAACGGCAACGGGGAGTCGGCGGGGTCGAACGTGGTGAGTGCCGTTCCGCGGCCGGGCCCGACGGGGTTGACGGCGCTTGGCCTCGATCAGGCGGTCCGCTTGAACTGGACCGCGGTTCCCGGGGCCTCTTCCTACGAAATCTACAGTGACACCTCGCCGGCCATGACCCGTGGTGGTTCGACCCGGGCCGGCACGACGACCTCGACGTCGTTTACCCACACGGGGGTGACGAACAATGGGCGGCGGTATTATCTGGTCAGCGCCGTGTTTTCAGAGGGGCAGCAGACCGACTCGTTGCCCGTGGGCGCGACGCCGCGCGGGCCGGTGACCGGGGTAACGGCGCTGCCGGCAGACGGTCGGGTCACGGTGAGTTGGCTGCCCGTCACTGATGCCGTGGGGTACTCGATCTTCGCCGGACAAGCCGGCAGCCCGACGGCACGTGTCGACAACGTAGCTTCGCCGTATTTACACGTCGGCCTGACCAATGGCGTCACCTACGAGTATGGTGTGTTTGCGCAGTTTTCCGATGGCGAGACGCCGCAAGGCGCGACGGTGACTGCCCGGCCCTTCGGGCCACCGACCAACGTGCGGGCGACGATCGCCGATGCGCAGATCACCCTCACCTGGGACCCGGCGCCGGGCGCGACCGGGTATCACCTGTACAAGTCCGAATCGGCAAACGTTTCAGCAGAGAGCGACCGCATAGCCAACGTGACCAGTCCGAAGACTGTCACGGGCCTGACCAATGGGTTGCGTTATCACTTCGTATTGACGTCTCTGAACGGCACCGTGCAATCGGCGCCGTCGGCCGCGGTGTCGGCGGCCCCGCGCGCCGTGTCGGCACCGACGGGGTTGGTGGCGTCAATGGTAGGAAGCACCGTAGTCAGCTTGAGTTGGAATGCCGTCCCCGATGCGTTGGAGTATGCTGTCTACCGGACTTCTGGTGGAGTGACGACGCGGTGGTCTGCGAGTGGCTTTTCGGTGGTTGACCCGTCCGTGCTTGAGAACACGATGTATAACTTCACTGTGACTGCAGTCTTTGCCGAGGGAGAGTCGGCCCCGGCGTCCTCCGTTGTCCACCTGGTTGGCAGGGGGCCGTTGATGACGATTCAACTTGCCGAGGGTGTGACAATGACATTCTCGAACATCGGCGGACTCTTCACGATGGGGTGTCCGACCACAGAGGCTGGTTACTACGGGCACGGTGTCGAGTGGCCCATGCACCAAGTCAAGATCAGCGCACTTGCGGTTGGGGTCACTGAGGTGACCCAGTCACAGTATGTGGCTGTGATGAACACGAACCCATCAAATTTGCGGAGCAATGTTGCCAACCCGGTTGAAAACGTAACGTGGTTTGACTGTGTGAGATTCTGCAACACTGCGTCGGCGATGACAAATCGGGAGCCGTGCTACAGGAATCAACATGGGAGTGTGGCGATCGTTGACGGTGACAGTGTGGCGTGCGATTGGTTGGCCAACGGCTTCCGGTTGCCGACCGACGCCGAGTTTGAGTTTGCGCAACGAGCGGGTACCACGACACCTTTCTTTTGGGGAGACTCCAGCGACCTAGCGGGCATGGGTCTTTACGCTTGGTACTTCGAGAACAGCGGGCGTGTGCCTCACCCGGTTGCGACCAAGGGTCCGAATCCCTGGGGGTTGTATGACATGAGCGGAAACGTGTTCGAGTGGTGTTGGGACTGGTATGCCGCATCGTCGGATGTCGGCGCACGCGATAACCCTCGGGGGCCGTCAGGCGGGACGGCTCGCGTTCTTCGAAGTAGTCCGGCGGAGGGTTTTTGGGGCTGTCGCTCCGCGTATCGGAACGCGTGGTCTCCGGGTAGTGGGAGCATCAACCTGGGTTTCCGGGTCGTCGTTGCACCGTGATTCGAATGTCACCGAGTGCATTCAGATAGTGCGCGAGCGAGCTCATCCAATTGACTTGATTGGTCGGTCCCCCCCCTCGGAGTCGGCCCGTCTCGGCGACACGCAGAGCGTATCCGGCCGCGGTCAGATCCCCGACGCCGAGCGCACCACCCGGAACCCGACGAAGTTTTCGCGATACTGCGGCGTCTGGTATTCGCGGTTCGCGGAGCGCAGATCCATGTCGAAATTGTTGAAGCTGCCGCCGCGAAGAATGCGGAAGGACTCGTGCATCGTCCCGGTCGGGTCGACCGCAGCACCGGCGCTGTAGCTGCCGTACCAGTCCCAGCACCATTCCCAGACATTGCCGTTCATGTCGTAGAGCCCCCAGCCGTTGGGCAGCTTTGTCCCGACCGGGTTGGTGCTCTGGTTGCTGACCGAGGGCAACCAACAGTAGGCGCCATCCAGGGACGAGCCCCAGTAGAAGGTTGTGGTCGTGTTGGCGCGACACGCATACTCCCACTCCGCCTCGGTCGGCAGACGGTACCCAGTTTTCGTCAGGTCGCAGGTGATCGAGCCGTTGTCGTAGATCGTCGTCGATCCATCTGCGTGGGCGTAGCAGGGGGTCAGCCCACGGCGCGTCGACAGGGTGTTGCAGAAGCGCACGGCGTCGGGCCAGTTGATGCCGTAGGCCGGATATGTGTCGCCGACCCCGTAGCGGCTCGACGGCGCGGTTCCCGGCCACGACCCCATGACGCGCAACCACTGCGCCTGCGTTACTTCGGTGGTTTGCACGACCAGCGCCCTGCTGATCGTCACCTGGTGCTGCGGCCCCTCGTTGCTCTCTCGATTCGGCTCGTTGTCCGGGCTGCCCATCGTGAAAGTGCCCGCCGGGAGGGTGGCGAAGTTCATGGTGACGCCGCCCCCGAGATCGACCGACGGTGCCGCCCCGGCGCCGGTCCCTGTGCCGGTTCCGGCGTTGGTGCCGGTGTTGGTCGCGGCCCAGGCGCCGGCGACCGCTGCTGCAGAAGAAGCATACACCGTATTGATGTCTCCGGACCGATTCGCGGTGGTGATGATCTGCAATACATTTGCCGCAAGAGTGCGGGGAGCTTTGGCGAACGCCGTCGGACTGGCCACGAGCGTCAGGATCGTCTGTGCCGCCACATCCTGGGTCATGCCGGTGCTCACGGGTTGAACCACGATGGTGTTGGGCCCGAGGGCGAGGTCGAGCGCGCCCCGAAAGTCGGTGTAGGTGCCGATCGCCCCGGCCGTGATCTTGACCTGGGCCACGGTCGGGACGGCCGGTGTCGAGATCGCGAGATCGGCCCGCCCATTGCTGTCGACAGTGGCCGTGTGGGTCGCGGCGATCGTCGGACTCAAGGTGTTGCCGACAAAGATCGAGGTCAGGCACACGGACACGGTTGGCGATGCCGCTTTGCTCGGCCGCACCGCCGCCGCGAACGGCCCCACCGCGTTGCCGGGGCTCACCTGAACGGCGAAGCGCACCTCGGCCCGACCGGCCGCGCCCGGATTTGCGCGCGTCGCGGCGTCTGCCGCCAGCGACAGGGCGGCAGGGTTGGCTCCGTCATCGTGTTGCAGGCACCCGACGAGCACGAGCGCAAAGACGAGGCAGGCGCCGATCAGGGAGGTGGTGAGAAGTCTTGGGTTCATGGGCGGTCTCCTGGTGCGTGACGAAGTCGGGGAGCGAGTTTGCTGTTTCCATGTCAGGATGACAGGAGCGTCGGCCTAGGTCGAGCGCCGACGGCCATGCCCCGCCTGCCAATGCGTTACAATGGCGAGGCATCCCACCGCATCGATTCTCGAGGAGACAGCGGCATGGCGACATCGATCAGCATTCTTGATGATCCGCGGTTCCCGCTCGAACGCTACCAGAGCGTGCCGATCTCGTTCAGGGTTCGCGAGATCTATGCGCCGGTGCCGCCCGGACCAAGCTGCATCGGCATTCCGTTGGCGTTGCGGCAAGTCAATACGCCGTATGTCAAAGAATACGACCACCCGGGCAATCAACCCGTCGACTGGCCGGCCACCTTCGATATCGCGAACTGGGGCATCATGACTGCGCATGATGCCGGGCAACTGGTTGGCGGGGCGGCGGTCGCCTGGAACACGCCCGGCGTCAACATGCTCGAGGGCCGGACCGATCTGGCGGTGCTCTGGGATCTACGCGTCGCGGTGGCATCGCGCGGGCGTGGCGTCGGGCGCGCGTTGTTTGCGGCCGCGCTCGACTGGTGTCGGCAGCGCAAAGTGACCGAGTTGAAGATCGAGACGCAGAACATCAACGTGCCGGCGTGCCGGTTCTATGCGGCGCAGGGGAGCGTATTGACGGCGATCAACTGCCGGGCCTACCCGGAATTGCCCGAGGAGATCCAGTTGATCTGGATGTGTCCGGTCGGGGTCTGACGCCCGTGCCGGCCCGGGATTGAGCATGACCGGCCCGGTTGGCAAACGTGCGCTGGTCTTCGCGCTTCGGCCCCACACCCCCCGCGTGTCTCTCCTGTTCACTCTTTCGCAAACCCCTGCGTCTTGAACTTCAGGACGCGGCCGTTTTCGGTGACGATGCGGATCACGTGATCGGGCGCGCCGTCGGGGATCTCGGCGTGGATCTCGAGCGACACCGTGACGTTCGCGCCGACGAGGCCAACCAGGTGCGAGATCACTTCGTCGGCGATCTTGCTGGCGTCGCGGCCGACCCGCTCGGGGTTGAGATCGACGGTGCCGAAATACCGCGTATTGCGCGGCGCCGGAGGTGGTGGGGGTACTGGTGTCGGGTCACCGGTCGTCTCGCCGCCCGGGTGAGGGTGGGGCTGAGGCGGCCGCGGCCGCATGAATGACGGGACCCCGGCGCACGGGTCATCAAAAATCTCGGCATTCTGCTGCGTCAGGGCAACGGCCGACTTCACCAGCAGACCGCGCGGGTCGTCTTCGGCGATGTTCACCCGCTCGCCGCAGCGCAACGCCTTGTAACGTTTCCTGCCGCCGTCATACTCGTCGGCATAGGCGAACGAGTCGTTTTCCCAGGTCAGCAGACCCAGGCCGTCGCGTATGGCCGTGAGCAATGCCGCAGGTTTTTGCAAGCGCGGTAAATACAAATAACTCGCAAAATCCTGAACCAGTTGCTGGATCTCGACGTGGTTGTCGCGCCAGAGCGGCACGCGATCGAGCTCGTGGCGCAGGATTGCCGGCCCCATGGCTGTGGTCAGCAGGCTGTCGTTGATCATCTTCTTGCCGGCGCGGACGGCCAGGCCGTCTTGCCCCGAGAGCCTGATCACGCGCCACTCGACTCTTTAATGAGAAGGCCGGCCATGATCGTTTTGCCGGCGCCAGGGTCGTCGGCGAGCAGGAAGCGCAGCGGTTGCCGTGGCAGCATTTCTTGATAGACCGCGGTGATCTGGTGCGGCAATGGGTCGACCAGCGAGGTGTGCACCGCGAGCACCGGGTCGAACAGATGCGCCAGGCGGATGCGATGCGCCTCGGAGACGAGGCGGAAGCGGGCCCCATCGCCGTCGAAGTTCCACGGGCGACCGGCGACCTCGATCTCGAAACGCGGTTCGTCGGTGCGGTAGAGCAGTTCGTTGGCGACCGCGCCGGTCGGCGTTTTGTAGGTCAGTTCGAGCGCGTCATCGCCGAACCACTGCACGCTGACGACGGTGACCAGGCAGTTTGGCAGGATGCCTCTGACGACTGCGTTGGCGCGGAGATCCTCGAGTTTTGCCATGGTTGTCTCTATCGGGTCGGGCGATCACCCAAATTGGCAATCGCGTGATCTGGTCAGCAACCACAAAGCTGACCGCCAACTCTCGCACCAGCAGGGCCTGTCTCACGGCTCGCCGGCCCGTGTGCAGGATACTGCGGGCTTACCTCCGCGCGCAACAGTGTGGGGACCGGCGTCATGTGCATACCGCGTAAATATATGACAGACAAACGCCGCCTCTGGCTCGTCAATTTTCGAGTAGCGGGCGCAGACGGTGGCGTGGGGGTCACGCCGCCTTCGTCTTCAGGCGCTTGCGCTTGGCTTGCTCTCTGGCGATAGCACGTCGGACTGCCGGCAACATGCTGCGGTCAACCTCGACCAGGCAGGTGGCCTCTCGACTGAATCCGGCCTCGTCTTCGGCGATCGCTTCATCGTCGCTTTGGTTTTCGTAGTGCTCGATGATCTTCATGATTCGCTCTTCGGTCCATCCCTTGGGCAGTTTCTGCTTTTTCATGACTTCTTCTTTCGCAGCTTCTTGAACGCCCGTAGCTGCTTAGGCGGTAGATCGAACGCCGTCATCACGACAACGCTCTCACCGTCGACAAAATAGAACACTCGAAGGTATCGGCCGGCGTCTGTCTGGCCAACGATGACGCGAGTTCCGTTGCGCGAACGCCTATCACCGTCGGCATTCGCCATCACTTCAAGTGCCTCATCTTCCGTCACATTGTGTTTTCACAGATGCGGGTTACCAGTGTGAGGGTCGATGAAAAATCTCACTTGGTTCACTTGATTACCTTGTATTCAGTTGTCGCTGCCGGTCAATCGGTCATGATGGGTCTGGGCGGTCACGCGTTTGGCGCCTGAACTCGACAACGAAACGGCGAGGTGACGATCACCCCAGAGTCTACCACGAATGCTATGGCCGATGCACTGTCGGCAAGGTTTGGATCCGAGATCGGCACGAAGATCGGGGGCGCCATGGCAGAGGAAGGAACGCTGTCGGCAATCGCGAAGAACGCAGTCGGACGTGCCGCGGCAGTGAATGACCTGTCGATTCTTGGCGACGCGACGCGCGCTGAAATCGCCACGTTCATCAGGCAACGTTTCCCGGGCCTGTCTGCGCAGAAAGCGCAGTCGATGGCCGAGACGATTGTACCGTCGGTGCTGCTCAACAATCAGGCGAACCCGACGACGGTCGACATGCAGGCACTGGCCGATGCCCGTGCTGCTGCAGAAGCGCAAGCCGCAGCGCAGAAAGAGGCAAAGATGGCGACGATGGACGCCGATGTTGCACCGACCCCGCAGGCGCTCGAAGAGCAGAAGGTGCGCGGGATGCTGGCCGCCGCGGAGAGGCAGCGCACCGAGATCCGGCACGCGCCCCCGTCTCTCCTACCGCTTCATCGGCCGGTAATCCTTGGCCAGGCCGCCCTCGCTGGTTTCTTTGTAGAGGTTGGGCAGGTCGTGCCCGGTCTGCATCATGACCTGCACGACCTTGTCGAACGAGACCCGATGGACGCCGTCGGTGAACGATGAAAAGAGATTGGCGTCGAGCGCGCGCGCCGCGGCATAGGCATTGCGCTCGATGCACGGGATCTGCACGAGACCGCCCACCGGGTCGCAGGTCATGCCCAGGTGATGCTCGAGCCCCATCTCGGCGGCGTACTCGATCTGCGCCGGCGTGCCGCCGAACAACTGGCAGGCGGCCCCCGCCGCCATCGCGCAGGCCACGCCGACCTCGCCCTGGCAGCCGACCTCGGCGCCCGAAATCGAGGCGTTGGTCTTGACGAGATTGCCGATCAGGCCGGCCGTCGCCAGGGCGCGCAGAATGCGGGCGTCACTGAATCGGCGGCTCTTCTGGAAGTGATAGAGCACGGCCGGGACCACGCCCGACGACCCGCACGTCGGCGCTGTCACGATCTTGCCGCCCGACGCGTTTTCTTCGCTGACCGCCAGCGCGTAGGCAAACACCAGGCCTCGCGAGCGGATGTTCTTCTTCGACCCGGTGGCGCGAATGTGATAGGTCGCTGCCTTGCGCCGCAGATTCAGCGGCCCCGGCAGGACGGCCTCCTCTTCGAGACCGCGCTCGATGGCCTCTTTCATGGTCAGCCAGACCTCGGCCAGGTGATCCCAGACGTCCCAGGGTTCGCACTCTTTGACGTATTCCCAGAAGCTCTTGCCGTTGTCTTCACACCAATGAAGAATCTCGCCCATGCTCGACATCGGGTAGATGTCGCCGCCGTCGTCGCCGATGGGGCCGCTCTCTTC
>CAZADH010000278.1:5374-8303 GCA_964483805.1 uncultured bacterium | reverse complement strand
CACCGGCCTTCAGGTAAAAGTGAGTCAGGGCCACAACGAAATTCAAGACCTGCAGAATCAGCTCGCCGCAGCTCAGGCCGCCGCGGCCCGCGGTCCGGCCGATTCCGCTTCGCAGGCCGAGGTCGAGAAACTGACGCAGCAGGTCGCCGACCAGTTGCTCGCCATCCAGAAACTCGAAGACCGGACGCGCGCGGGGGCCGAGGCACTGGCGCTGAAAGACCAGGAGATCGTCTCGCTGCGACAACAACTGACCAATTCGGGTGCGCGCAGCAACGAAGCGATTCCGTTGCCGGCCGACGGTGAGATCGTCAGCAACTTCATCGACTTCTTCGACGGACTCGATACATTCTTGTTGAAGAATCCGATCCCCGAATTGCAGACGTTGCATCACAAGTTGCTCGAGCGGCTGATCAAGCCCAACCAGATCGAGTATCTGCCGGTGATCGCCGAGGAGTTCGACCCCGCCAAGCACGTGGCCACCGACTACTTCCGCTCGAAACGGTTCCCCGAAAAGTGCATCGTTTTCGAGGTCGAGAAGGGGTATCGCAAGGGCGAGCAGGTGGTCAAGAAGCCGAAGGTGTGGGTCGTTCAGAATGTGTTCAACTGCCAGAGCTGCGCGGCGCCGCAGACGCACGAAGACAGCCGTTTCTGCTTCAAATGCGGCGTGCAGTTGATGGCGCCGAACAACCTGCCGCTCGATCATCTGCCGCTGTTCGAACCGACGGTGACGACCTTCCTCAAGTTCGGCGAGCGCATGCTCGACCGGGGCGAGGTTGGCCAGGCCCGTCTCTATCTGCAAGAAGGTCTCGGTCTCGATGGCAACTACGTGCCCATTCTTGTCCGGTTGGCCGACGTCTTGTCGATGGAGTCGGATTTCGCCGGCGCCCTCGAACTGCTCAAGAAAGCGAGCCAGATCAAGACCGATCCGCGCATTCTCGAGAAGCTGCGTGATCTCGAAGTCAAGAACACCATCTTCCAGCAGGCGCGGGCGCTCAATCTGTCACCCGACAAGTTCGAAGAGTTGCGGCAACTCATCCAGAAGTGAACGGGTGCGTCCGCGGTGGCATTGCGCTCCGAGAGAGTGCGGTGCGCCGGGGGCACTTGCAGTCCGAATTGTCCCGGGCCCCGCGGCAAGCGGGGCTTTTGCACATCCGAAGTAATCATGAAGTCAATCGTTGCATCTTGTTGAGGAGTGTCGAAGCATGACCAAGGAAATGCTGTCCAAAGCGTATGATCCGTCGCAGGTGGAAGACCGCCTGTACAAAGCCTGGGATGACGCGGGCGCGTTCGCAGCCCGCGAAGAGGACCCACGTCCGGCGTACACCATCGTCATTCCGCCGCCGAACGTCACCGGTATGCTGACCATGGGGCACGTGCTCAACAATACATTGCAGGACATCCTCATTCGTCATCAGCGGATGCTGGGGCGCAATACATTGTGGTTACCGGGCACCGATCACGCCGGCATCGCCACGCAGAACGTGGTCGAGAAGTTTCTCTCGAAAGAAGAGAAGACCACGCGGCACATCCTCGGGCGCGAGAAGTTCCTCGAGAAGGTCTGGGCCTGGAAGGAAAAATACGGCGGCATCATCATTCAGCAGCTCAAGCGGCTGGGGTGCTCGTGCGACTGGAAGCGCGAGCGGTTTACCATGGACGAGGGCCTGAGCAAGGCCGTGCAAGAGGTGTTCATCCGCTTGCACCAAGACGGCCTGATCTACAAGGGGCAATACATCGTAAATTGGTGTCCGCGCTGTCAGACGGCGCTGTCCGACGAAGAAAAGATCCCGACCGACACCCAGGGCAAGTTGTGGCACATCCGCTATCCGCGCGTCGATGGGCAGGGCCACGTGACCGTGGCCACCACCCGGCCCGAGACGATGCTCGGTGACACGGCGGTGGCGGTGAATCCCAACGACGAGCGGTATCGCGACCTCGTGGGCAAGCTGCTCAAACTGCCGCGCACCAACCGCGAGATTCCGGTGATTCCCGATCCGTTCGTCGACCCGGCGTTCGGCACCGGTTGCGTGAAGGTAACGCCGGCTCACGATCCGAACGACTTCGAGATGGGCAACCGGCACAACCTGCCGCGCGTCGTGGTCATGGCCGAAAACGGCAAGATGAACGAGAATGCGGGCGCCGACTATGCCGGCATGGACCGCTTCAAGTGTCGCGAAAAACTGGTGGCCGATCTCGAGGCCGACGGGTTGCTCGACAAGATCGATCCGCACCAGTTGGCCGTGGGCCACTGCGAGCGCTGTAACACCGTAATAGAACCGTATTTGTCGGAACAGTGGTTCGTGAAGATGAAACCGCTGGCCGAGGCGGCCATCAAGGCGGTCAAAGACGGCACCTTGCGCTTCTATCCCGAGCGCTGGGTTGGTGTCTACCTCAACTGGATGGAGAACATCCGCGATTGGTGTATTTCGCGGCAGTTGTGGTGGGGTCACCGCATTCCGGCGTTCACCTGCAATGAGTGCAAGGCGGTCGAGGTGGCGCGTGAGGCCCCCGACAAGTGCAAGAAGTGCGGCAGCACGCGCGGGTTCACGCAAGACGAAGACGTGCTCGACACCTGGTTCAGCTCGTGGCTGTGGCCGTTCTCGACCATGGGTTGGCCCGATGACACCGCGACGTTGCGCAAGTTCTACCCGACGCAGTCGCTGGTGACGGGCCCCGACATCATCTTCTTCTGGGTCGCGCGCATGGTGATGGCGGGCTATCACTTCATGGGCAAGTGTCCGTTCACCGACGTGTATTTCACCAGCATCGTGCGCGACATGCAGGGGCGCAAGATGAGCAAGTCGCTGGGCAACTCGCCCGATCCGCTCGAGCTCATCAAAACATACGGTGCCGACGCACTGCGGTTCACCACGATCTGGCTGGCGCCGGTCGGTCAGGATATCCGCTTTGCCGCCGAGTTGTGCGAGCAGGG
>CAZADH010000278.1:0-5364 GCA_964483805.1 uncultured bacterium | reverse complement strand
AAGCATTTTGCCAACAAGATCTGGAACGCGTCGCGCTTTGTCTTGATGAATCTGGGCGACACGGAACCGGCGCCGCTTTCGGCAGCGACGAAGCTGTCGGTGTGGGACCGCTTCATCCTGTCGCGGCTGCAGAAGATCGGCGCGCAGGTGCGTGAGCATCTGGCCGCGTATCGGTTCAACGACGCGCTCAAGGCGATCTACGAGTTCATGTGGAACGAACTGTGCGATCTGTACATCGAGATGAGCAAACCCGCATTGTACGGCAGTGACGAAGAGGCCAAGGCGGCCGCGCGCTCGACGCTGGTGCACGTGCTCGACCACGGGCTGCGCATCCTGCATCCGTTCATGCCCTTCATCACCGAAGAGATCTGGCAGAAGCTGCCCGGTACCAAGGGCCTGCTGATGCAGGCACCGTATCCCGCTCAGGATGCGGCTTTCGTCAATCTGCCGCTCGAGCAGGAGATGGATGCCTTCCTCGAGGGCATTCGCGTCATCCGCAACCTGCGTGCGAGCGCCAACGTGGCGCCGGCCAAGAAGGTCACGGTGCATGTGGCCCACGGCAAAGCCGGTGAAGCGTTGTTCCAGTATCCGGCAATGGTCGGCACGCTCGCGGGCGCCGAAAAGCTCCTGGTGGCCCAGGGCAAGCCGCAGGGCGCGTTGGTCGGGCTGTTCGGCGATACCGAGGTCTACCTCGATCTGGCCGGTCTGATCGACGTCGAGGCCGAAACGCAGCGGCTGGGCAAGGAACGTGAGAAACTCGAAAAAGAGTGCGAGCGTCTGAACGCGAAGCTCGGCAACCAGAGCTTCGTCGGCAAGGCGCCGGCGGCGGTGGTCGACAAGGTGCGCGAAGATCTCGCCGCGGCGAAGCTGCAACTCGAGAAGCTGCTGACCCACATCAACGAGCTGGGTTCGGCGAAGAAAGGCTGAGTCATGGCGAACGAGCGCGTGAAATTCGCGGCAACGCCGGCCGAGCAACTGGCGGCGCTGTCGATCGGCACCGAAGAGATCATCTCGAAAGACGAGCTGCTCAAGAAGCTCGAAAAGAGTTACAGCGAAGGCAAGCCGCTGACGGTGAAGCTGGGCGCCGATCCGAGCGCGCCTGACATTCACCTGGGGCACACGGTGGTGCTTGGCAAACTGCGCCAGTTCCAGCGTTTCGGGCATCAGGTCGTGTTTCTGATCGGCGATTTCACCGGCCGCATCGGCGACCCGACCGGCAAGAAGAAGACGCGGCCAGTGCTGTCGTCTGAAGATGTCGCGCGCAATGCCGAGACCTACAAAACCCAGATCGGCAAGCTGCTCGATCTCGAAAAAACGAAAATCGTATTCAACAGCGAGTGGCTCGACAAGATGTCGTTCGCCGACGTGCTCAAGCTTGCGGGCCAGTATACGGTCGCGCGATGCTCGAGCGCGATGATTTCTCGAAGCGTTTCTATGGGCACGTGCCGATCTCGATCGTTGAGTTCATGTATCCGTTGATGCAGGGGTACGATTCGGTCGAGTTGCGCGCCGATGTCGAACTGGGCGGTACCGACCAGAAGTTCAACCTGCTCGTCGGCCGCGAACTGCAAAACGCGTACGGCCAGTCGCCGCAGATCGTGTGCATCATGCCGATTCTCGAAGGGCTCGACGGCAAAGAGAAGATGTCGAAGAGTCTGGGCAACTACGTGGGCATCAATGAGGCGCCCGACGAGATTTTCGGCAAGCTCATGTCGATTCCCGACGAACTGATGATGCGCTATTACGAGTTGCTCACCGATCTGACGCCGGCGCAATTGACCGAGACCCGTGCGAAAGTGGCCAACGATCCGCGCAATGCCAAGGTCGATTTGGGTCGGTTGATCGTGGCGAGGTATCATGGGACGGCCGCGGGCGACCATGCCGTGGCGGAGTTCGAGAAGCGGTTCGGCAAATCGGGCGACGGTCTGCCCACCGAGATCGAAACGGTGACGTTGACCGCGACCGATGCGGCCGGGTTCCCGTTGGTGAAGGCGTTGGTGAGCACCGGCATGGCGCCGTCGGGCGGCGAGGCAAAGCGACTTTTGCAGCAAGGTGGCGTGAAGATCGATCAAGAGAAAGTCGTCGACCTGCAACTGCTGCTCCCCGTGGGCAAGACGGTGTTGGTGCAGTGTGGCAAGCGGCAGTTCCGCCGCATTACCGTGAACAAGTGAGACGCCGGGCAACCCCGGTTGCCCGTGTGGTTCCCGAGGCAAACATGGAGGCAACGAATGGCTGAGAATATCAATCTGACCCTGCCCGACGGCAAGGTCTTGTGCGAACCCGTGGGCGTGACCGGTCGGGCTGTGGCCGAGAAGATCGGGCCCAAGCTGGCCCAGGCGGCGATTGCCGTCAAGGTCAACGATCATCTTTACGATGTATTGCGGCCCCTGACCGAATCGGGCAAGTTTGCGGTGATCACCTTGAAGAGTCCGGAGGCGTCGGAGGTGTATCGCCACTCGCTGGCGCACATCATGGCCGAGGCGGTGCAGCGGTTGTTCCCCGACGCCCAGTTTGCCATCGGCCCAACCATTGAAGACGGCTTCTATTACGATTTCCTGTTGTCGCGGTCATTGACCGAGGATGACCTGGGCAAGATCGAAGCGGAGATGAAGAAGATCATCGCCGCCAACGCCCCGTTCAAGTGCGAAGTGGTGGCGCGCGACGAGGCGATCAAGCGGTTCGAGGCGCTGAAGCAGCCGTTCAAGACCGAGTTGATTGGTGAGTTCGCCGACGAAAAGGTGTCGATCTATTCGCAGGGCGGCTTTGTCGATCTGTGCCGTGGCCCGCACCTGCCGCACACCGGCCTGGTGCCGCATTTCAAGCTGATGTCGGTGGCCGGGGCCTACTGGCGGGGCGACGAGCGGCGGCCGATGTTACAACGTATTTACGGGACCGCGTTTCCGTCGAAGGCCGAACTCGACGAGTATCTCCAGCGCATCGAAGAGGCGAAGAAACGCGACCATCGCAAGCTGGGCAAGGAACTCGACCTGTTCTCGATGCACGAAGAGGTCGGGCCGGGGCTGTGCTTCTGGCATCCGAACGGCGCGCGCATCCGCCATGCCATCGAGACGTTCTGGAAGGAACAGCACTACAAACACGGCTACGATCTGCTCTACACCCCGCACATCGGCCGCAGTTGGCTGTGGGAGACCAGCGGTCACCTCGGCTTCTATCGCGACAGCATGTATGCCGCGATGAAGATCGACGACGAAGACTACTTCATCAAGCCGATGAACTGCCCTTTCCACATCATGATCTACAAGACGCAGAACCGCAGTTATCGCGACCTGCCGCTGCGGTGGGCCGAGCTGGGCACGGTCTATCGCTACGAAAAGAGCGGCGTTCTGCACGGGTTGATGCGGGTGCGTGGGTTCACTCAGGACGACGCGCACATCTACTGCACGCCCGAACAGATCGAAGACGAGATCGTCGAGGTGCTGCGCTTCAGCCTCGCCATGTGGAAGGCATTCGGGTTCGAGAAGATCAAAGCGTATCTGGCCACCCGGCCCGAGAAAGCCGTCGGCGACCCGGAACGCTGGGACCAGGCGATTGCAGCCCTGCGTCGGGCGATCGATCGCGAGAAGCTCGAGTGCGAGGTCGACGAAGGCGGTGGCGCGTTTTACGGTCCGAAGATCGACCTCAAGGTCAAAGACGCGATCGGCCGCGAGTGGCAGATGACCACGGTGCAGTTCGATTTCAACCTGCCGGAGCGGTTCGACATGACCTACGTCGGGGCCGACGGGCAGAAGCATCGGCCGTACATGGTGCACCGTGCCCTGCTGGGCAGTCTCGAGCGGTTCTTCGGCGTGCTGATCGAGCACCATGCCGGGGCGATGCCGCTGTGGCTCGCGCCTCTGCAGGTCGAGGTGCTGACCATCACCGATGCACATACAACGTATGCACGTGAAGTGGCCGACAAGCTCCGGCAGGCTGGCGTGCGGGTGCACCTCGACGATCGCGGCGAGAAGATCGGCTACAAGATCCGCCAGGCCCAGATGGCCAAGGTGCCGTTGATGCTGGTGATCGGCGGCGAAGAGGTGCAGAAGCAAACGGTGACGGTGCGCTTCCGCAACGGCGACAACAAGCCGGGTGTGAACCTCGACGAGTTCATGCGCGAGCAGCCATGGAAAATCTGAAGCCGATCTCCCTGCGCGACCTGGGCGACTGGATCCACATGATCCTGTCGAAACAGTTCTCGTCGGGCGACAATGTCCTGGTCGAGATGACCATGACGGGCACCTCGATGCAGGAGACGATCAGTCTCAAGTTGCCCGACCGATCGCACGCCTTTCTCAAGGTGTTTCCGCACAAGAACTATCTCGGGGACGGCGTCTTTCGCATTGAGGTCTTTCATACGCGGCCTGGTGACATGCGCGGGACCCGCATTGCGTTTATCGAGGTGCCCCGGCACGAGCGGGCGCTCGAGGAGTTGCAGCGGTTCATGGCCGGCATCATGCCGCAGTTGGGGGTCTAGAACGCTCCAGCGCAAGACGGGGTCACCGCAAAAGCACCGCAAAAGCATTTGCGGCCGGCAGCATTTTGCGTTAACCTGATTGTTGCCGATACCGATTCGACCCCAGGAGGACCGAGAATGCGTGCAGTGATCGACGAAATCAAAGGGAAATACGCGCGTCTGTTGTCCGAGCATGGCGACCATGTGAGTCTGCCGCTCGAGAGTCTTCATAAAAGCCCCCAGATTGGCGACGTCGTGCGGGTTCGTGCCGAGCTCGATGCTGCGGCGACCGAGTCGCGGCGCAAGCTGGCGGAGGCTGCGGTCGCGGCCGGTTGATGCGCGTCGCGACCGACGCGTGAACGAGATGGCGCACAGCAGGGCCGGATGGCGGCTGCCGTGGCGCCGTCTTTTTTTTGCTGTACTTGCACTGCTTGTCGCCTGCATCGTCGATGCCCGCACGCTGAAGCCCATGACGACAACCGGGGATGGTGCGGCAAAGGGCAAGATCGACGAATCGATGGCGCGCGAGAAGGCCAAGATCCTCATCGATCGGGGGCAACGTCTGCTGGCCGACGGCGACTTCCAGCGCGCGTGCGAAGCGTTCGAGGAAGCCCACGAAACGTATCCCGACAACATCATGTCGCTGTACTACGGCGGGCAGACCTACTACGAAGTAGGGTTGTACGAGCGGGCCAAAGAGGTCCTCGACAAGATCGAGATTGCGCGGTTGCCGGCTCGCGGCCAGGCGCAGTTGCACATGCTGCTGGGGCAGGTGGCGGTTGCGCTGGCGATGCGGGCCGGTGGCACGCCCGATCTGACCCCGGCGATACGCGAGTTCGAGAGCGCCATTGCGCGTGATTCCAGCATGGGCACGGCGCGGGTCTGGTTGGCGTGGGCTCAGCACCTGGGGG
>CAZADH010000277.1:7337-8314 GCA_964483805.1 uncultured bacterium | reverse complement strand
CGAGCAATGGCGCATTGGGCGAAACCATCGAAATGTCGTCGCTCATGGGTCCCTCGCAATACAATGTCAATAAATCAAGTCGCGCTTGCCGGCTTTCACTTCGGCCAGGCGGCTCTCGACCTCGCGCCGCTGGGTCTCGTCTTTCAGGTGGCCGACCAACTCGGCAATCTTCTGTTCGCCCTCGGCGCGGGTGGCGGGTGAAGCGCAATCATAGATGAACTCGGCCAGGGTGATGATGGCATTGACCTCACAGAAATGACCGATCTTTTCGGTCTTGGCCAATGACTGAAACACCTTGCCGGTGCGGGCCTTGCGGTAGCAACCGGTGCAGAAACTCGGAATGTAACCACGCGCCATCGAGTCGCGCACCACCTCGTCGAGGCTGCGCTCGTCTTGCACGCAGAACTGCGGCACCACCTCGTCGCCAGGACGCTCGGCATGTTCGGCATACCCGCCAGGATTGGTCGCCGACGCCGCCGACATTTGCGAAACGCCGACTTCGAGCAACCGCGTGCGCAACGCCGGTGACTCACGGGTCGACAGGATGATGCCGGTGTAGGGCACCGCCAGTCGCAGCACCGCCGTGATTTTGATCACTTGCTCGTCGTTGATCAACCAGGGGGAAGTCTGCGGCAGATCGGTGTCGAAGGCCGGTTCGAGCCGCGGAATCGAGATGGTGTGCGGGCCGACCCCGCAGTGTTTTTCGAGATACGCGACGTGCATGAGCAGCGCCAGCACTTCGAAGCGATAGTCGTAGAGACCGAAGAGAATCCCCATGCCGAAATCGTCGATGCCGGCCGCGATCGCCCGCTCGAACACGCTGATGCGATAGTCATACACCGATTTCGGCCCATGCCGATGCAGTTTCTCGTAGGTCGGCTTGTGAAAAGTCTCTTGGAAACATTGGTACGTCCCGATGCCCGACGACTTGAGGATCTTGAACTGCTCGATCTCGGTCGGCGCAACGTTCACATTCA
>CAZADH010000277.1:0-7300 GCA_964483805.1 uncultured bacterium | reverse complement strand
GTCGGTCTTGACGCTGTAGATCGCCTGTACCTGGTCGGCCAGATCGCGGGCCGTCAGGGCCGGGTCTTCGGCGGCCACCATGAGAATGCGCTTGTGGCCCATCCCCACGATCAACTCCGTCTCGTGACGCACCTCGTCGAGCGACAACCGGCGGCGGTGCGCCTGCGAACCCGCGTGGAACCCGCAGTAGGCGCAGTCGTTCTGGCAGTAGCTCGAGGTATACAACGGGGCGAAGAAAACGATGCGACGCCCGTAGATGGCCTGCTTGACCTTGATCGCCAGGCTCGTCAACTCGGCGACGATCTCGGGCTCGTCATGTACCAATAGATAGGCCACGTCTTCGAGAGACAGCCCTTTCATGGCGGCAGCCCGGGCGAGGATCTCGTCGAACCGGGCGCGGTCAAAACTCGACCGGGCATCGTGGAGCATCTGGGTGACGCGCGCGTGATCGATGACTGGATGGGTGTCGGGCTTGCTCATCAACATGGTTCCTCCGGATGCGGTACACCAGTGAGTAGAGATCGTACCGTCCGCCCTATTGATATGCCTCTCGTCGAGGAGAGTCAACAACGAGACATGAATCACCCAGGCAAACTCGCATCCATGGTGGGTGAACACGGCGAATGCACACACACGCCCCGCGACGAGACGGAAAGGGATCATTCTCTTGGTGGCATGCGTCTTTGTTTCGCAGTAAACTCACACATTCTTGATGTTGAGTCCGCAAGCCAAACGGGGCGAAAGACGAGGTCGATCATGAGTGAATCGAGAGACTTGACGACGAATCAAGAGCAGGCAAACCAGCCCACGCACGACGAAGCCACCCGCGAAAAAATGGACGTGGCGCGCAACTCGGTTGGGGCGGCATTCTTTCTCACGCTCTCGAAAGCCACGATCGGTTGGATGACGGGATCGCTGGGCATCCTTTCCGAGGCGCTTCACTCGGGCCTCGATCTGCTCGCCACCCTCGTGACCTGGATGGCCGTCTCGTATTCGGGGCGCCCGGCCGATGAGAAGCACCCGTACGGGCACGGCAAGATCGAGTCGATTTCAGCATTGATCGAAGTCGGTCTACTCATGCTCACCTGCTACTGGATCATCCTCGAAGCCATCGAACGCCTGACCGGCGCTCACAAGCCCGTCACCGTCACTTTCCTGGCGTTTGCCGTCATGGGCGTTTCGATGGCCATCGATTTCTGGCGGGCCCGCCTTCTCTATGCGGCAGCCCAGAAACACAACAGCCAGGCGCTGGCCGCCGACGCGCTCCACTTCTCGTCCGACATTCTGTCATCGTTCGTGGTCATCGTTGGCCTGGCTTTCGCGGCGATGGGATATCCCAAGGCCGATCCGATCGCGGCTCTCGGGGTCGTGGCCATGGTGACCTACGCATCGTGGGGCCTCTCGGTGCACGCACTCGACACCCTGCTCGACCGGGCCCCCGCCGGCATGCTCGACAAGATTCGCACCACCGCGCGCTCGATCCCGGGCGTGGTGACCGTGACCAACGCGCGCGCGCGCTCGACCGGCAGCGCCGGCTATTTCGTCGACCTGACGATCATGCTCGCGCCCGACCTGGCCTTCGAGGCCGCCCACGGGGTCAGTCACCAGGTCGAGAGTGCGGTGCGCGACGCGGTGGGGACCGGTTCGATCGTGCAGGTCCACTTCGAGCCGGGCAGTCACCTGCCCACCGATCTGTTGACAGCAATACGACGTATTTCCTTGTGTCAGCGCGGCGTCATCGGCTTGCACAATGTCGACCTGCACCAGGATCACGACAGCCTGCTCGTGGCGCTGCATCTCGAGGTCAACGCGACCCTGACCCTGGCCGACGCCCATCTGATCTCGTCGCAACTGGAAGCCGCGATTCGCGATCTCGATCAGCGCATCAAACGGGTCATGACGCACCTCGAACCGGCCGAAGCGCGACCGGCAGCGGCCTTCGACGGCACCGACACCTACGCCAAACTCGGCGAACGGGTGTTCGCGATGGTGTCGACGGTGAACGGCCTGGCAGAACCCCACAACCTGCACTTCGTCGAGCACGACGGCGAACTGCACCTCGAACTGCATGTGCGGGCCGAGGGCACGTTGCCCATCGGCGAAGCCCACCGACTTTCGACCACGCTCGAACGCAACATCCGCGCCGCACTGCCGGAACTGGCGCGCGTGACCATCCACACGGAGCCCCTGCGATCCCGGTGAGTTGACCGCCCCGGCCGGCCGACCAGGCAAGGGAACGGCCCGGCCCAGGCCCGGGGTACCCGCCGCATCCTCGCAAACAGGGGGTACGGCCCGGGCCAACAAAAAACCGACGATGAAGTTTGACAAATCGTCGGCCAACCTTTAGAATTGCAAGCTTACGATGCCCCTTTCCTCATCTCATTACGCCCGAGAGGAAGTAGTGCGGAGCTGATGCCATCTCAGGGTACGATCACCGAGGAGATTATCCGGCAGGTGCGAGAACGCACCGACATTGTCCAGGTTATCGGCGAGCATGTTCGCCTGATTCCGACGGGGCGCAATTTCAAAGGCCTCTGTCCGTTTCATGGCGAGAAGACGCCGAGCTTCATCGTCACGCCCCAGAAACAGATCTTCCACTGTTTCGGTTGTCACAAGGGCGGTGACGTGTTCAAGTTCGTCATGGAAACCGATCAGGTCAATTTCCCCGAGGCGGTTCGCCGTCTGGCCGACCGCTGTGGCGTGGTCATCCCCGAGAAGCGCGATCGCGAGAGCGATCCACAGATGCCGCTGTACGACTTGATGGCCGCCGCTTCCGAGTTGTACATCCGCGCCCTGGGCAGTAAAGCCGGCAAAGAGGCGCGCGAGTATCTGACCAACCGCGGGCTGGGTCCCGAGGTGGCGACTGCCTTCGGTCTCGGGTTCGCCCCCAACGAATGGGACACAATCGCCAGTCGGTTCGGCCGCGACGACCAGGCGCGCAAACGCCTCGAAGAGGTTGGTCTGGCGGTGCCGCGCAAAGACGGCAACGGCGTCTACGACCGGTTCCGCCATCGCCTGATGATCCCGATTCATGACCGCTCCGGGCGGGTGGTCGGGTTCGGCGGCCGGGTCATGACCGCAGGCGAAGAGCCCAAATACCTCAACTCCCCCGAGACACCGCTGTTCAACAAGCGCCGACTGCTGTACAACCTGCACCGGGCGCTGCCGCATATCCGGCGCGCCGATGCGGCCATCGTCGTCGAAGGGTATCTCGACGCGATCAGCCTCGTGGCGCATGGGGTCGAGAATGTCGTCGCGACATTGGGAACCGCGATCACCAGCGAGCAGTTGCAGTTGCTCGCCCGCAATTGTCAGACCGTGTATTTCTGCTACGACGCCGACGAGGCCGGGCAGCGGGCCACCGTACGAGCGGTCGGCATGCAACGCGAAACCGCGCTGGTCGGGCGCATCATCACGTTGTCAGACACGCCAGCCGCCGGCAAAGACGACCCCGACAGCTTCATCCGCCGCGAAGGCCGCGAAGCGTTTCTGGCCCGCGTGCAGGCCGCCCGCGACATCTACAGTTTTCTCATCGACACGCGCGTGCGCGCGCTGCCGAAACCGATCGACATTGCCACCAAAGACCGGGTGGTTAACGAGTTTCGCGAAATGGTCGCCGAGGTCACCAGCCCGATCGTGCGTGCCGAGATCATCAAGGCACTGGCCGTCGCGCTGGGTACCGACGTCGAACTGCTCAAGCAGACCATGAGACCGCGCTCTGTCGCGCCGCAAGGCAGATCTGCCGCGGGCCCCCGGCCCATGCGTGACGGCGAAAACGAGGCGGCCGAGTGGATCCTGCGCCACGTGCTCAACACCCCCACCGAACTGGCGCGCGTCCGCGCGCGTATCGAACCCGAGTATTTCCGCGACCCACGTCTGCGCAAGGCTTTTGAAGCCATCTGCCATCTTCAGGAGGCACACGAGGGCAGGCTGACGGTGGCGGATGTCGTCTCGAAATTAAGCGACCCCGAACTTGAAAGTCGCCTTTCGGAGCTTATCATGTCTGCCGAGGATCGGCCGGAAATGCCGCTCGACGATTGTCTCAACGACTTCATGCAGCGGAACTTGAAAAAGATCGGCCAGATCCTGCACGACAAGATTCGCACCGCCGAACAGGGCGAGAACATCGACGAAACCCTCCGACTCACCAAGAAATTGACCGAGATCAAGCGCCTCGAACAAGCGCTGGTGATCCACTCCTGATCGCAAAAAGGAAGCACTCATGAAGGTCAAAGACACTGTCGCCACTGCTGCCACCGCCACTGCGCCCGCCGTCGCCACCGAGGGACTGCCCCCGATCATGAGCGAGAAGATCGTCGAGATCAAAAACTCGCTCCGCATCAAAGGCACGCAACAAGGCTATCTGAGCTATCAGGAAATCAACAAGCTACTGCCCGACGGCATCGATCCGATGATCTTCGAAGAGATCATCAACGAGATCATGGATGCCAACATCGAGCTCGTCGACGAAGAAGAAGTCGTCCTCAACGAGCGGTTGCGCATGCCCGAAGACAAGAAAAAAGACGATGCGTCATACGAGCAACCCGAAGACTTCGACGACATCGACGATTCGGTGCGCGTCTACCTGCGCGAGATCGGCAAGATCAACCTGCTCACCATGCAGGAAGAGGTCATGCTGGCCAAGCGCATCGAGCACGGCGACCAAGAAGCCCAACGCAAGCTGATCGAAGCAAACCTGCGTCTTGTCGTATCGGTGGCGAAGAAGTACACCAAACGCGGCCTGTTGTTCCTCGATCTCATTCAAGAAGGCAACCAGGGATTGATCCGCGCCGTCGAGAAGTTCAAATACCGCAAGGGTTACAAGTTTTCGACGTATGCCATCTGGTGGATCCGCCAGGCGATCACGCGCGCGATCGCCGACCAGGCCCGTACCATCCGCATCCCGGTGCACATGGTCGAGACCATCAACAAGTTGCGTAAGGCCAGCCGCAAGCTGGTGCAGAAATACGGTCGCGAGCCCTCGCTCGAAGAGCTGGCCGCCGAAGTCGGCCTGCCCATCGAGAAGGTCAAGAACATCATGAAGACCGCGATGGACCCGATCTCACTCGAAACGCCGATCAACGGCGAAGACGATTCGCACCTGGGCGACTTCGTCGAAGACAAATCGGCGCAATCGCCGGCCGAGGCCGCGTTCAACCTGATTCTCAAAGAGCAGATCAACAAGGTGCTCTCGACGCTCACCGAGCGGGAGTCGCGGGTCATTCGTTACCGGTTCGGTCTCGACGACGGCTGGCAGCGCACCCTCGAAGAGGTGGGCCAGAAGTTCGGCGTCACCCGCGAGCGCATCCGCCAGATCGAGGCGAAAGCACTGCGCAAATTGCGCCATCCGTCGCGCAGCAAGCGCCTCAAAGAGTTCTACATGGAGTGACCGTCGTCGACGACGTCACCACGACACCGACACTCGACCGGCGCCTCGGCATGGGGCGCCGGTTTTGCACTGGCCCGATGCCGTGGCGCGGTTCATTGATGCGGATTCGCCGGGCCGGAAAAAAACCTGTGCGTGACAGACTTGCCATTGTCGGTGGGTTGTGGTATCTTCAAGATCCGTCAAGGGCCTATAGCTCAGTGGCAGAGCCGGCGGCTCATAACCGCTTGGTCGCAGGTTCGAACCCTGCTGGGCCCACGGACTGAACAAGAAATCATGCCCCCATCGTCTAGGGGCCTAGGACACAGCCCTTTCAAGGCTGCGACAGGGGTTCGAATCCCCTTGGGGGCGCATGATTGTTTGAGCCGCCGCGGGGCAACTCGCGGCGGCTTTTTCGTTGGCGCCCCACCTGATGCCGTGGTTATCGTCGACGACCACCACGCCGGTCGAGAGTTCAGCCGGCACCCTGCCGTGAGCGCCACAGCATGAGCGCGGCGGCACCGACCATGAACGCCAGCCAACCAGCATGCCGACCGGGCGGGGCGCGGCGCGTCAATACAATGTCATGACGTCCGTTCGCGAGCCCCGTCTTCATGAACCCGCAGGAACCCGAGAGTTCCGGCGGGCGGGCGACGCCGTTCACCACCAACTGCCAGTCGTCGTCGAAGTGAGTCACGATCTCGAGGGTGGCCGATGCCGACTCGACCGCGGCCGTGAAACGCGAAGACGCAAACGCGTGACGCTCATCGGCAATGCGGCCGACCCCGTCGGCGAAGCGCACGGTGCGAACCGGTCCGGCCACCACCGAGACAGTTTTGGCCTCGGGGCAGGTGCGCGGCAGGTATTCGCGTGAATAGCGAATGCGGATCTCGCGAAACGCGACCAGATCTGCATCTGACAACGGTTTCGCCGTGTATTGCACCGCGAGATTGAGCGCCACGAGCAAAACCATGGGCAGCCCCAGCAACCACCTCGACAACCGGCGTTCCGGCCACGCGGGCAGGCCGAGCGTCAGCGTGGGCAAGGTCAGCACGAAGATCGGAAACACCCAGCGATACGGATACTGCAGCACCGCCAGCCCCGGAAGATACTGCCACAGCGGAGTGCTGAACCGGAACAGCAGCACCTGCAAGAGCAACGCCACGACCAGATGCGGCGTTGGCCGCCAGCGACCGGTGTCGAATCGCGCGCCAAGCAGGCCCGCCACGCCACCGGCCAACAGCAGCGCCGCGGTCAGGGCGAACACCTGACGAATCGCTGACCAGACGACGTTCGCGGGGTCCACTGCGTCGTCGAAGAAGTCGAGCCGCTGCCACGGCACCAACTCCGCCAACAAATCGAAGTGCGTGTGTTGCGTGCCCAGAAGCGCCGCAACGGCGTAGGGGGCCATCAGCGCGCCTCCGCCCACCACGCCGAAAACCAGAGGCCGCAATGGACCGGCCGAGCGCGACTGCACCGACTCGACGAAGGCCAGCGCCAACAGCGCGTAACCGGCGATCAGCGTCGCCGGCAGATGCGTCCAGCCCATCAGGCCGAGTGTCACGGCCAGGGGGCGCCAATCACGCAACGGTCTTGCGTATTCCCATGCCCACAAAACCCAGGGCAGCAGCAGCATCGCACACAGATTCTGGAAGTTGAACACCAGAAACACATGCAGCGATAAAAGCGGCATCATGAAGAACAACGCCACGCCGGGCAACGGTGATCGTTCCGGCGCGAGACGCGCCAGCCACAGGCCAACCCCGACGGCGCCGCCGAAGACGAACAGCAGCACCGTGAGTTTGAGCGCGACTGCGACCGACAGGCCCAGCGAGATCGGCACGGCGCTCAGATAATAGACGAGCGGCGCATAGAACCGAAAAGCGGCAGAGCCTGCACCGTTGCAGGGCCGGGCATCCCAGTCGGGCCACCATT
>CAZADH010000276.1:0-8382 GCA_964483805.1 uncultured bacterium | reverse complement strand
AGCACGGCGGGCACGTCGGAAGCGATGAAATACTCGCTGAAATGGCCGCTGATCGGCTCGGGAACGGGATCGCCGCAACGCTTGGCCAGGTCGAGCAACTTCTCTTGCGGTATCTCGCCGCCAAGATCACGGATGTAGGTGTGTTCGATCAACATGCGGGTTGGCCCCCACTGACCTGCGGGTCGTGTTGTCGGCGCTCGGTTGCAGGGTTACTCAAAGGCGCAAACCGATCTGCAATCCTTCGCACTGAGGCAGTTGGGCGAGGCCGAGCAACACGCCGGGAATGAATGACTCGCGACTGAACGAATCGTGACGGATGGTCAAGGACTGGCCCACGTCGCCAAAAATCACCATTTGGTGCGCGATGAGCCCGGGGAGTCGCACCGAATGAATCGGGATCATCGTCTCATCGCTCTCGATCGCATGCCCCTGCTTGTCGACCCGGGCGGCCAACATGACATCGCGGGTGCGGGCCGCCGTGCCCGACGGCTTGTCGAGCTTCTGTGGATGGTGCATCTCGATGATCTCGGCCTGAGCCATGTACTTCGAGGCAATGCGGGCGAACTCCATCATCAATAAGGCTCCAATGGCAAAGTTCGGCACGACGAGCACCGGTGTGTTCATTTTGGTCGCCAGGTTGTGCAGTTTCTCGAGATCTTCGGCCGGAAGGCCGGTGGTGCCGACCAGCACCGGAACGCGGCTTTGCAGGCACAGCGCGATGTTCGTCACCGCCGCATCGGCATTGGTGAAGTCGATGGCGAAGTCGATTTCCTCCTGGGCCAGCGTTGTGGGCAGGTTGTTCGAGATGGGCACCCCGAGATGGGAAGCCCCGAGGGCCTCGCCCAGGTCGCTGCCGACCTGCGCCATGTCGATGCCGGCCGCGAGTCGATACGGCCGACTGGCCATGATGCCGCGGCTCACTACCTGGCCTGTCTTACCCAGACAGCCGATCACACACACCTTGGCTTGTTTGCTCATCCACTCCCTCCCATCGGGATACTACGTAATAACACCTGTTCCTGATGACGATCGCGGTGTCGTTGCGCCGTGCTCGTCAGCGATCAGGATCCGGTTGAACCAAAACCACCCTTGCCCCGTCGCGTTTCCTCGAGGCTCAATACCGCGTCAAAACTGGCCTCGCGCACGCGCTGGAAAACCATCTGGGCGATGCGCATCCCGGGTTCGATCACGAACGGTTCGTGCCCGTGGTTGATGAGGATGACCCCGACCTCGCCGCGGTAATCGCTGTCGATGGTGCCGGGCGTGTTGAGCACCGTCACCCCGTGCTTGAGCGCCAGTCCGGAGCGGGGCCGGATCTGCGCCTCGAACCCCCGTGGAATGGCGAGTTTCAGACCGGTGCCGACCAGTGCCCTCTCGCCGGGGGCCAGGGTGACCTTGATCCGCGCGGCCAGATCGTAACCGGCCGCCCCGGGCGTCGCCTTGGCCGGCAACTCGACGCCGTCGCCGACGGTCTCGACCAAGACGGCAAGCTCTTCCCGGCGTGGGATCATGCTTTTTCCGCCTGTTTGTCGTGGTTCTGTTCGATCTTCGCGAAAGCGGCCACCGCATGAACCAGGGCGTTCATCGCCTGTTTGAGCTTCTCGACCTCGAGCACGTAACTGATGCGGATTTCGTTGGTTCCCAGGCCCGGTGTGGCGTAGAATCCGGCTGCCGGCGCCACCAAAACGGTGTGCCCCTTGTGATCGAAATCGGTCAGCAGCCAACGCGCGAACGCGTCCGCATCGCGGATCGGCAGCTTGGCGATGACGTAGAAGGCGCCGGTTGGCTTGCGGCAGACCACACCGGGGATCTTCTTGAGGCCGTCCATGACCGTGTCGCGGCGGCGCTGATATTCGGCGAGAATGGGGGCAAAATAGTCGGGGTCCATCGTGACGCCGGCCTTGGCCGCCCATTGCTCGACCGTTGGCGACGACAAGCGCGCCTGGGCCAGCTTGAGACAGGCGGCCATGACCTTCTTGTTCTTGCTGCCGATGACGCCGATGCGTGCACCACAAGCGGAGTACCGCTTCGAGATGCTGTCGAGCAGAATCGCCCGGTCTTGAATCTGCGGCAGTTGCATGATCGAGTGATGGGTGAGGCCGTCGTAGGTGAACTCGCGATAGACCTCGTCGGCCATGATGAACAGATGGTGTTTCTTGGCGAGTGTCGCCAACCCTTCGAGCGCTTCCAGTGGGTAGATGGTGCCCGTCGGGTTGTTCGGGTTGCAGATGAGAATGGCCCGGGTCTTGTCGTTGATGGCGCGGGCGATGATCTCCGGGGCCGGCAACTGGAACCCCGTCTCGGCCAACGTCGGCACCGGGCGCAACACGACGCCGGTCTGGCCGGCGATGCTGTTGTAATTCGTGTAGAACGGTTCGAACACGATGATCTCGTCACCGGGATTGCACACCGTTAAGAAGGCAAAAAAGAGCGCTTCACTTCCACCCGTGGTGACGATCATTTCGCCGGCTTCGAGCGGAATCTTGTTGCGCTTGTAGTATTGGGCGAAGGCGTCGAGCAGGTAATCTTCGCCTGGCGACGGGCTGTAGGCGATGACCTTTTGATCAAAGGTTCGGATGGCTTCGAGTACCGGCTCCGGGGTGTGAATGTCGGGTTGGCCGATGTTGAGCGGATGCACAGTGATGCCACGCTTGCGGGCCTGATTGGCCAGCGGGATCAGCTTGCGAATCGGGGATTCCTGCATTTCGGCGACACGTCGCGAGAGAGCGATGGGCATGACGAACCTCCTTCAGGGCATTCCTTGCCTGCCAATTCCTGGCGTATTGTGCGCCAAAACACCGGGCAACGCAAGGGGGCAAGTTGGGGATCGTCAGGGCGTGACCGTTGTCACCGACGACCAGTTTCGTCGTTGGCCTCAACCTTTCTGCCAAAATGACCGACATTCTACCTGATGACTCGAAAAACCATCACTTGCTCGGTTTCGTCCGCCGGTCGGTCGCGCTTCGTCACGGCCTTTGGCGTTCTGGTGGCACTGGCGTTGGTTGTTCTGTGGCCGCTCGGGTGCGTCAGCACGACGACCCCGGGGGCGGGAAGCCTGGCCGGAACTGTGGTAAACGACGCGGGACAGGCGGTCTCCGGCGTGTCGATTCAGACACCGACCACGAGCACGCTCACCGATCTCGACGGCCGTTGGCAGATCAATGACCTGCCGGCCGGTCCATTGACCGTTTCTGCGACACGCAGCGGCTATGAACCCTTGTCACGCAGTGTCGAGGTGCGTTCGGGCTACACCATCGACGGCGTCAACTTTCAGATGGCGGCGGGAGGGTCCTTGGCCAATCTGTCGGCCACAGGCATTACCGCAGCATCGGCCACGATCCGGTTCACCACTCGCGTGCCGACGGTCTCGTGGGTCGATTACGGCACGAACAATCTCTATGGCCAGCGCACCTCGGTCCTGGCCGCATCGGTGACGACCCATGTGCACACCCTGACCGGGCTCAACCCGTCGACCACATATCACTGGCGGGCTTCGGCATGGGATCGGGTTGGCAGACAGGTGACCTCGACGGACCAGGTCTTCACGACCTCGCAAACCCGGCGCAGCGAATCGCCCACGGGGCTTGTCGTTGCCAACGATGCCAACACCAGTGTGGCTGTGGTGACGTGGGACACGGACACCCAGGGGGACCTCGCCGGTTACCGCGTCTATCGATCGGCCTCGCCGTATGGCCCGTTCGATCTGATTTCCGGGGCCAACCTCGTGCCCGCGTCGCGGTATCTCGACAGCACGATCAACCCGGGTGAAAAAGGGTATTACCGGGTGACCCGCATCTCTGGCAGTGGCGAAGAAAGCCCGCCGTCGAGCATGGTCGGGTTCGTTCTCGCGGGCCAGACGCGAGGAAATGTGGTCTGGACGAGCGACATGAACCCGATCGAACTGGGCGGCGATCTGATCATCGCCCAGAACACCAGCCTGACCGTTGGGCCCGGGGTGCAGGTGCGTGTGGCCGACACCAACGCCCGTATCCTTGCCACGGGAACCAACGGCCGCATTGCCGTCATCGTTCAGGGGAGCCTGTCGATCGAGGGATTCGCGGGCGCCGAGGTCACCTTTACTTCAGCGGCTCTGGCGCCGCAGGCCGGCGATTGGCACGGCATCCGCTTTGAAGCCAACAGCAACGTCGCGGCATCACGGTGTCGCTCGCTCGATCTGGCTTTTGCCCGGCGAGGAATCGATGGCGTGTCGGGGCTGCCGACGGTGACCGACTCGGTGATCCGCTCGTGTGCCGAGACTGGTGTGAACACGACCATTCCCAGTGTCGCGTTTGCCGTGCGCAACACGACGGTGGCCGGTTGTTTGACCGGCATCGCCATCACCGGCAGCACGGCGCCGGCATTCGACGTGTCGAGCAACACCGTCTATAACTGTGGGTCGGGCATCGTGGCCCGCAACAACAGACTGAGCCGGGTGCAGGGCAATGTCGTGCGCTACTGGCAGACGGCGGGTATTGACGTTGGCAATATCAACGGGTCGAGTGTTGTGACCCAGAATGTGGTGGGGCCGGGCGGCAACGGTTCGGCGGTCATCGCCCGCGGATACGACGAGATTCGGCGCAACACCTTGCAGGGCCATGTCGGCATCGAGATCCGCGACTACGCCCAGACAACGCTGCGCAGCAACCTGATTCTGGCCAACAGCGAGAAGGCCGACGTCGGCGTGCTCTATCGCGGCTCCGATGTCTATGCCGTGGCTTCGCATACGATTCAGAACAATGACATCTGGAACATCGGCCTGGCCGGAGCCCGCTACATCGATGCCACGGGGGCGCCGCTCGCCGGCATTCATGCCGATGTGCGCGTGGACCCGACCTTGCTTGGTGGTGACCCGTTTGTCGAGCCCCAGTCCTCGACTTTCGACTACCACCCGGCGCCGCGTTCCCCGCTCAAAGCCCAAGGGTATGCAGGCGAGGACATCGGTGCCTTCACCGTGCCATGACCGTGCGTGATCTGCTGCCGGACTGGCAGGACGAAGACTGCGAGCGGGATGTCGCCGGATCGACCCCGGAGCGGCGATCGCCCTCATCTGTCACCACCCCGACCTGGCTGTCGTCGCCGCGCCGCCCCCTGGCAGAGATGTCGGACAATCGCATCCCCGCTCTCGCACAGAGAAAGTACCGTGTATTTACGTTTGCCCTGTGGCAGCGCTGGCACGATCACCGTGGCCATCCCTTGCGCGGCGGGCGGGCCGTGGCGGGCATTGCCGACGGGGGCGCCGATTACCGTGGGTCCGGTGGCGGTTCCCGACCCTCATGGCGGTCACTTGCCGGGCTTCTGGTCGTGGGCCTGCTGCTCCTGTTGGGCGTGGGTTGCGGCATGCGTTCGCCACGGACGGGCGCCATTCAGGGTCGGGTTCTCGACAGCACGGGTGCCATCGTCGAAGGGGCAACCGTCTATTCGTTGTTTGCCACCGAAGACAAAGCGCTGTCGGCTCGCGACGGCACCTTCTACCTGGGCGAACTCCCCGAAGGCCACAATCAGTTGGTCGTCACCCACCCAAGCTATGAAACGCACCACGAGGAGGTCGACGTCCGGTCGGGCGAAATGACCCAGGTCGACCGCTTGGTGCTCGATCGCCCCAACCAGTCGCAACTCATTTCCGGGTATCGGGTCGAGGGTATGACCTCCTCGACGATGACCTTGGCCTGGACCACGGCCCTGCCAACGGTGTGCGAGGTCGAGGTTGGCACCGGGACCCGTTACGGACGGGTGGTCGCCGAAACTGGTTCAGCGACCGTTGACCATCGGTTGACCATCGATGGCTTGCAACCGGAGACCTTGTATCACGCCCGCGTGCGCTACTTGCATCCCAGCGGGGGGTACCGGGTGTCTTACGACGCTTCGGCCCGGACCACGGACGGCGACCGGCCCCGGCCATCGCCGGCCTTGCGGGTGGGTGTAATTACCGTGTATGGCAGTGTGCCGTTGTCGTGGGATGCGTCCCCGTCGGCCGTGGGGGCCTATCGGCTCTACCGTCGTGAACGCGGCCAGGACAATTGGGTTTTGTTGACCACCGATGCCCTGCTCGCGACGGATCGCACCTTCACCGACTCGACCGCTCAGGGCGGCCGCTTCTATGAATACTCGGTCGAGGCGGTGTTCGCCAACGGGGCGCCATCACTCGACAATCCGACGGTCACCATCTTCATGCCCGGGCACCTGCTGACCGACACCCACTTCACCCTTGCCGACTCGCCCCTCGATTTGACCGCCGATCTCGTGGTCGAGCCCGGCGTGACCCTGACTGTCGATGCCGGTGTGGTGATTCGCATCGGCGCAAGCGACAGCCTGCGCCTCGGTGATGACCCGGACCGCGTCGAAATCAATGTGAAGGGGCGTCTGGCCCTCGAAGGGACCGTGAACGCCCCGGTCCGCTTCTCGCCGCTCAACGGGACAGGCGATCGCGCCCATTGGGGTGGCATCCGTCTGCGGTCGTTCGCCTGGATCAGCCATCTCTCCTACGTCGAGTTGTTTGGGACGAACGGGCCGGCGGTGACACTCGAAACCCAACCGGCGACCATTAACAACGTTTCGGTGACCCATGCCGTGGCCGGTTTCGACCTGCAGCGCCTCAACAGCACCCAGCAGTTGACGGGTTGCACCTTCACCGACATCGCCAGTACGGCTGTGCGAGTCCGGTTGTGCAAAAAGGTCGACGTGCGCAACTGCACGATGACGCAAGTCGGCACGGGGTTCATGGTCGAAAGAAATACAACGTATGATGAATTCCGTGTGGTCGACTCTGATCTGGCGGTGCGGGCATTCGGCATCGTCGGGACGGTCGGGCGGTGCACGGTGCGCAATACCCTCATCGTGGCGCCGCGTGGGACGGCGATGCGCTTCGACGCCATGGACGGCAGTCCCAATGTCATCGATCACTGCACTCTCGACGCCGATGTCGGCATCGAGATCGCCTCGGGTCTGCCGACCCTCGAGAACAATATCATCACCGCAGTGTCAACTTTCGGCACGGTCGGCATCAGGGCCGGTTCGGCATTGAATGTTCCCGCCTTTGCCTACAACCTTGTCTACAACTTCGCCGCCAACTACGAAAACTGCAACGCCGGCGTGGGCGCGCTCAGCGTCGATCCCCGCTTCATCGGTGGCTTTACAATGTATGACTACCATCTGGCTCCGCTCTCGCCGGCAGCCCGGGGAGATCGATTCGGGGCAGAAATGGGCAGGTATGGGCGCTCTTACTATTGACGCCTGTGGACGCCGGGAACAGCGCTTCTCTCCGGGGAATGCGCCGGTTGCGGCGTTCCTCGTCGCTGTTGCGTTGGCCCTCGTGCTGCTGGCGGTCTCGGGCTGCCAGAACCAAGCGAATACCTTGCGTGGAGCGGTGTCCGGTGTGGTTCTCGATGCGGGTGGCAATCGCGTGGTCGGGGCGCTGGTCAAATCGCACCGGTCACTGTATGAGGCCACCACGGGTTCGGACGGGCGCTATGCCTTCACCTCGCTCGACGATGGCACCCACAACCTGATCGTGTCGCACAGCGGTTTCAAGTCGGCGACCCAGACCATCGTCATCAGCGCCGGGGCCGATCTCTCGAGTGTTGATTTTCGATTGGAACCGCTGCCGGCGCGAATCACCTTCGAAGTCGTGGCCCGCAGTCGCCAGTCGGTCACCGTGTTCGCGACGACCGCGGAACCGATGGTTTGCCAGATACGCTACCAGGGCACCAATGTCGCGCCGCTCGCGACGTCCTGGGAACAGGCCCGCGACACCGAGCACCGGTTCGATCTCGAAGGCCTCGTTCCCGAGACCCTCTACAACTTCACCATTGCAGGAATTGCGGCCGACGGCCAGCACTACCTGTCTTCGGTCGGGACGTTCTTTCCGGCGTCGACCAATGTGTCTGCGCACGGACCCGCCGTGCCGACCACGCTGGCGGTGACCCAGGATTTCGCCGGAGCACACTTGAGTTGGGTGTATCCAGCATCCGATTCGCTGGCCGGTTTTCGCATCTTCCGCGGTGAACTGGACCAGCCGCTGAGCCAGTGGCAGGACGAACGCATCGTTTTCGCGACCGACCGGGCCGCGTTTGACCCCGACATCACTCCCGGCGTTCGCTGTCGGTATGCCGTCGCCGCCGTCTATCGCGACGGTCGCATCAGCAGTCGCAGCGCCGAGGTTGCACTGATTCCCGTTGGGCGACTGGTGCGCGACGTGACCTGGAAGACGGCGTGGTCGCCCATCGATCTGCGGGGTCAGTTGCAGGTGCCGGCCGGCCGCACCTTGACGATCGAGCCGGGGGTGCTGGTGCGCGTCTCTGCCGGGGTCATCGCGCCCACGGATGCAACGCCGATTCCCGGCGCGCTGTTCGTCGATGGAACGCTGGCAGCCCGTGGCACCGTTGC
>CAZADH010000275.1:0-8459 GCA_964483805.1 uncultured bacterium | reverse complement strand
ATTCGCGAACGGAGCCGTCGTCTCGAGAGCGAACCGGCCCCGCGCATCGGTCTGGCCGTCGACGAAGCTGTGGGTGTCGGCGTATGTGCGCGCTTCGGCATGCCAGCGCACGCTCAAACCGACGTCGGCAGACGCAACCGGAGCACCGGTGCGATCCTGCACCAGGCCCTCATAGCGATAGGGGGTCTGCGCCATGAGCAATACAATGTCCAGATCTTTCGTCGAGGTGGCCAGCGGCAGCCGGTTCTCCTGGTATTGATATTCGCGCCCGGCGATTCGGGTCTTCTTCCAGAACCACGCCGGGGCCGATGCCGGCTGCGGCATCTCGACTTCGCCGAGGAAGCAGGTGTTCGGGAACACGCCGGTGATGGTGAACCGGCCCTGCTCGTCGGTCACCGATTCGCGTGGGAAGATTTCGCGCCCGTAGCCCGTGTGCGAATCGGCATGCAGATCGTGAAACAAACGCACGGTCACGCTCGCCAGCGGCGCGCCGGTTTCACTGAGCACCGACCCGGCCACCGTCACCCCGGGTTGCAGTGTCAATACAATGGGGTTCACGGCCTTGGTCTTCATCAGCCCCCGCAGGTCGATCGGTTTCTGAAAAGCCGGCCCCCACTCCGACTCGGAGCCTTCGTCGAACGACGGCGGTTCCTGTTCGAGAAAGAGCATGGGCGACACCGCGCCGGCCGTGCCCGAGGCCTGCGCAATCACGTGATAGAACCCGCGACACGGCGGCATCTCGTCACCCTGCAACGCGTCCTGGGGATCGAGGTCGAGCACCGTGAACGAGACGCGCCCCCGGGCGTCGGCCCGCACCGTCTGCTCGACGCCGAGCAACGGCCGACTCATGCCCAATAGGGTCACCGAGACCTGCTGCAAATCGACCCCGGCTGGCGCACGCACCTCGACCTGGAAACTCACTTGGGCAGGCGGCTTCGTTTTCGCCGCCGCCTCACCGGCAAGCGGATGGAACAGGATGGTCAGGCAGCCAAACAGCACGGCGACATGGATCGCAACACGAGGGAACATCGATAGCCTCCAGGACCAGGGGATGATGATGCGGGCGAGAGTATACACCAGGTGGCTCGCGTCTGCTCAGTTTCGGGCAGTGCCAACGCCCAATTTGCTGTAGACTGTCAACGGACAAAGACCTCCGCATGAACAATCCCAATCCGCCATGATCGATGCCACACAACTTATTGCTCACTGGCATGCCACGTGGAGCGCCCAGACCGGCCGTGCCGATGAAACTCTTGGCGTGCGGTTGCTCGCAGGTTACGCCGAGAGCCATCGACGGTATCACACCGTTCAGCATCTGGCCGAGTGCCTGGGTTTCTTCGCACTGACCCGCACCGCATGTCGGCACCCGGTCGAGGTCGCCACGGCCCTGTGGTTCCACGACGCGATCTACGACACCCAACGCCACGACAACGAAGAGCGGTGCGCCGACTGGGCCCGCACCGAACTGAGTCGTGCCGGCGTCGCCAACCCGGTGATCGAGCGGGTCGCCGCCTTGGTCCTCGCGACAAAACACGCAACCGCGCCGCAGGACCCCGACGCGCAGCTTCTCGTCGATATCGACCTGGCCATCTTCGGCGCCGACGAGCAGCGTTTTCTCGATTACGAACGGCAGATTCGCGAAGAATATGCCTGGGTGCCCGCCCCGGTGTTTCGCCAGAAAAGAGGCGAGATTCTCGCCGGATTTCTCGCCCGACCCAAACTGTATCTGACCGCGGCGGTTGGGGCCACCCGCGAAGCCCCGGCGCGCGCCAATCTGCGCCGCGCCATCAGCGCACTGGAGAGTGAACAGCCATGACCGAACCCACCACCCCATCGGCCCCAGTTCCGGGGACCACGCCCGCGCCGGCGTCTGTTCCGCCCGCACCGCCGCCGGCCGAAGTCACGCTGCTGCAGCGCGTGGGCCGGTTGGCCAACGTCTTCGTTCAGCTGGCGTTCCTCGGCACCTTCCTGGCCTTCGGTCGGGCGGGGTTCGGGGTGGGCGAGGTCGCCGCCTGTTTCAGGGTGCAATACTTTGTCATTCTCTCGGTCGCGGGCCTGGCCTGGCTGTTTTTCGGCGACCGCCGTCGCGGCATCGCCTTTCTCGTCTGTGGTCTGGTTAACGCGGGGTATCTGCTGCCCCAGTTGATTGCGCCCGCGACGCACCCGGGTGCCCATGAGATTCGGGTACGGGCGCTGTTTGTCAACGTGCACACGGGCAACACGCGCAAGGACCTCGTGCTCGACTATATCAACCGCCAGGATCCCGATTTCATCGGCCTGACCGAAGTCGACGCCGGCTGGGTGGCCAGTTGCGCCGGACTCGCCCAACGGTATCCGTGGCACCATGCGCACCCGCGCGACGACAACTTCGGCGTGGCGTTCTACTCGCGCTGGCCGACGACCCAGTGCCGCGACATGTTCTTCGTTCACGAAGGGATCCCGTCGATCCTGGCTAATCTCGAGATCGCTTCGAAAAGCGTCACCGTGTTGACCACGCATCCCCTGCCGCCGCGGTTGCCTTCATACGCTCCTGTCTGGTCGGCGCAGATGCAACTGATGGGCAAGTTTCTCGGCGCCGTGCGCGGCCCCAAGGTTCTCATGGGCGACCTCAACTGCGCGCCCTGGACCGCCCACTTTGCGTCGTTGCTGAACGACGGCGGCATCACCGACACCGCCAACGGGTTCGGGGTCCAACTCACCTGGCCCACGCATGCGTTCTTCCTGCGCACGGCCCTCGACCACATTCTGGCCTCTCCCGATCTGCGAGTCATGGACCGCCGCGTCGGCCCGTGGGTGGGCTCCGATCACTTCCCTGTCGTCGCCGACCTGGCCATCACCGTGGCGTCCCCCGGTGGCCCGGCGGCGATGGCCACGCCCGCGCTTCCGCTGCCGGCACCACCTGCCAACGCCTCCCCGACCACCCCCTGATCCAACGGCGGCCACGGCCGGCGCCAAGCCGCAGCCTCCGGGCTATGTCAACTGACTCATTCGGATTTGTTCGGTGACATATCTTCCGGTGACATCATTTTTTCCGGTGACATGATACGTATTTTTGCCACGAAGCGGCAAAAATACGTATCATGTCACCAGAATAGAGTGTCACCCGAATAGAGGTGTCACCGTAATAGAGGTCAACGGGTTTTGCGTCGCGGCTCAGGTCGGGGTATACTTCCCTGCGGTGTCGTGCACGCCGGCCTGACAGGCGCACGACAGCAATCGACCCGGGGTACAAGGGAGAAAGCCATGCATCCGCGGAAAGTCATGACGACCGTCACCCAGATCCGCCTTGTGGCGCTGCTCTTCGTTGCGCTGGTTCTGCTGGGTCCCGTTGCCGGGATGGCCGCCGATCCGAGTTCGCCGAAGGAGCTTGGCAAGAGTGCCTGGAAGCCGGGCTGGTTGACGGTGACGTTTGTCGATGTCGGCAAGGGTGACGCGACGGTCATCCGCCTGCCGGACGGCAAAACCTGCCTCGTTGACACCGGTTATGCCGAGACGACCGAGAAGTTGTTCCGCGCCATGGCCAAGCGCGGTGTCGATGCGCTCGATCTTCTCGTGCTCACGCACTTTCACAAAGACCACGTGGGCGGGTATGGGGCGGTCATCGAGCACGTGAAAGTCAAGCAGGTGATCAAACCGTTCGATCCGCGCGACGATCGCCGCAAACTCATGACCCGGCCCGGTGACGTCGTCATGAAGGGCGAGGGTTATGAGATGACCGTGCTCGCTCCCCGCACGCTCTTTCGCGACGAGAACGACAGCTCTCTGGTGCTGCGCCTGACCTACGGCGACCACTCGTTCCTGCTTGCGGCCGATGTCGTGGCCGAAGGGCAGGCCGATTTGTTGATGCGCAAAGCCCCCCTGGCCGCCACCGTGTTGAAGGTGCCGCACCACGGCGATTACAAAGGATTCTCGCCCCGGCCGTTTTTTGCCGCGGTCAAACCGCAATACGCTGTCATTACGTGCAATGCGGATGACGGCGCGCCTCCGGAAGGCTCGGTCATCGAGATGCTGCGTGAGCTCGGGGCGCAAGTGTACCGCTCTGACGAACACGGCAACGTCGGTTTCCGATCCGACGGCAAGACGCTGACCCTGCTGCCCTGACCCGAGTTGCGAGGGGGCCGCGGCAAGTCGCTGCCCTGCCCGTCGCGCTCAACGAAGCCACAACCCTATGCCCAAGGAGTCGACATCGATGCTGAACCTCCGAAAAACCAGTTTGACGATGGCGCTGGCCCTCGCTCTTGGCGTCGGCACGGCGGTGGCACCAACCCCGGTGCAGGCCGCCCAGGACGCCGTCTACCAGTACAGCTATCAGAACTACGGCGAGGCCGAGGTGCGGGCATTTCTGCAACGCGTGACCGAGGAACAGCAAGAGGTGCAGGCCGCGTTGGCGCAGAAGTATGCCGAGAAACCCGAGAAGATCGCCAAAGCACCGGCCACGATTGGTTATGCGCGACTGGTCGACGGAGCCACCGCGTTGCTCACCGGACTGACCAAGGGCAGCGGTCAGGCCGGTGCCGCCATCGCCTTCATGCGCTTGCAGCGGTTGCACTATTCGTTGCTCGCCGACATGGGCAACGGCAAGATCGAGCCGCGTTTCAAGCGGCTGCTGAAGATGGCCAACAACGTCGTTGGTGGTGCGGCGAGCATGGATGTGCCCAAGTGCAGCGATCCGGCCCGCGCGCTCGGAGAGACGGCCGCGGCGAAAGAGGCGGCGCGGCTGTTCCGCCCCGGATCGTCGACGCCGGTCACGCGCAGTGAGCTGGCGGCCATGTCGGCTCTCGAGGTGTCACGTCTGCAACCGATCGCCGACCATCCGGCCCTGACCGGCAAGGAACCGGGCAATCATTTCGCTGCCTTCGAGAAGGAACAGGTCGCGCTGATCCGTGCCAGCAGCCCAAAACTGGCGAAGTTCGATCTCACGTATGCACGTCGTATTCTCTTCTATGACGAACTGAAAGGCGAGGCCACCTCGCCGAAGATCACGGCCAAAGACCGGTACGGGCAGACCTGGAAGGTCAAGTGGGGCGACGAGGTTCACACCGACGTCGCCTGTTCCCGTCTCGCCATCGACCTGGGCGCCGTGTTCGCCGACCTCAAGTTCTACTCAGGACCGGGCGAGACCCTGCTGATTCTCGATCCGGTGACCAAGACCAAGGAAGGCTCCTGCCGGACCTGGGCCGAGTTGTCGCAAGCGCTGCTGACCTCGAAGTTCGAGTTCCACGCCGATCGTTACCTGCTCGATGGGCCACTCGTCAAGGGCGGCAACGGACAGCTCGTCGGGCACGGCACCGTCGATCAGGCGATGATCGACCGCGAGTCGCTCGACCCCAAGTATCTGGGCGCCGCCTGGGTCAAATTCAAAGAGTGTCAGTTGTCGCTGTACAACCCGGCGATCAAGCGCCTGGGCGGCGCGGCCTTGAGTACGGCCGGCGCCGTCGAAGACCGCGTTGCCCGCGGGTCGATCGTCTTCAACGCCTGGATCAAGAACAAAGACATGAAAGATGACAACTCCCGCGTCGGCCTCGTGCTCGACCCCAAAACCGGCAAGTACGACCGCATGGTGGAGTTCCAGAGCGATCTGGGCTGCACGCTCGGC
This sequence comes from uncultured bacterium, assembly GCA_964483805.1. Taxonomy (GTDB): domain Bacteria; phylum Muiribacteriota; class Ozemobacteria; order Ozemobacterales; family Ozemobacteraceae; genus CAZADH01. The sequence continues at coordinate 2,863 of CAZADH010000275.1, read as the reverse complement.
GGCCTGAAACCGTCGGGTGAACTGAACTCGTTCGAGGCTTCGTTCGTGCGTTCACTGGTCGGCACGGTCGGATTCGCGATGAAGCCGCTGTATGTGCCGTCTTCCTGGAAGGCCTGCACGTGGGCCGATGCCCGTTGGATGGCGCTGCGCATCGCGCGTCTGACCCGCGCCGATCTGGAGCGGGCGTTCAACGACTGCGGTTGGCCGTCGTTCGCGCAGCGGGTGGCGGTCGAAAAACTGATCGCCCGGCGCAACGAACTGATCGCGCCGTTCCGCCTCGACCTCGACGGGGCGCAGCCGCTCCCGTGCGACCCCGTATTTACAATGCAGGTCAACGATGCCCAGGGCAAAGACTACCCAGTCTTGGAAGGTGTGATCAACGCCAATTCGCGGGCGGTCCGCGCCCTCGAGGCGCAGGTGCATCCCGAGGGCCTGGCCAACGTGATCTCGCGCAAGAACGACTGACCGCTCTTCGCTCTTGTTACCATCCCGCACCGGGGGGAGGCCTGCCTCTCCCCGGTGTTCGTTTCTCGAGCGTTTTCCCCAGTTACGGCCGGGAACACGCGGAAATACGGTGACAGGGAATACGGTGGGAATGCGGTGACATGATACGTATTTCTTTCGAAACACGTATCATGTCACCGCATTCCCCAGGAACTCGAAGATCAGCCACGGCTGGTCGTCGAGACGGATTTCGCGGCGGGCCACGCCGGGTTTTCGGCGCCTACTTCGCCCCGTGTTTTTCGAGCAACTCGATGAGCTTGGGATCGTTGTTCTTGCGGGCCAGTTCCAGGGCGGTTCGTCCGTTGAAATCCTCTTTGGCTTTCACATCGGCGCCTTTACTGATCAAGAACTCGATGATCTCGAGACTTTTCTTGTTCTGTATCGCCGCATGGAGCATCGGAAAACCCATGCCATTCTTCTTGTTGACGTCAGCCCCACCCTTTACAAGCGCTTCCACCATCTTCAGATGATTCTTCTGAATGGCCAGGTGAAGGGGCGTGTTCCCGGTTGCGCCTTCCGGGAACAGTCGATTGACTTCCGCCCCCTTCGCGATGAGAAACTCGGCAATCTCTGGATTTCCTCCGACAGCAGCGGAATAGAGCGGCGGCATCTTGCCGACCTCGCTCAATAACTTTACGGAGTCCGGATGCGCCGAGACAATCGCCTTCACCTTGGCCAGATCCCCTTTTTCGCAGGCCTGGAAGATCTCCTTGGGGTTTTCCCCGCATCCCGCGCAACACAGCGACAGCGAAAGCACCAGGATCGTCCTGATTGTTCTCATTTCCTCGACTCCTTGTCCGCTATCTGGCGATCGCCCACGACCGCAATCTTGCCGGCAATATCAATACATCGTATGCATTCTCGACCCATCACACCCAGCGACGCGGGGCCGATCGCGCTCAGAAGTTCACGAGTCGCTGGGCCAGACCTTCCGGGTGACGAGCCTCCCAGGCCTGCACCAGTGGACAGCGCGCATCGATCACACCGTCGCGCACGGGTTGCCGCAGAACCCCGTCGGCATCACGCACGGTCACGTTCAGGCGGGGATTGCAGGGAATTTCGGCAACGCCGTCACGTGCAAGCTCAAACGGCGCGATCAGGTCGTTCCGCCGAGAGAGCAACTTTTCGACAGCAATCGCCTGCACAAACGATGGCCACCCGCTTTCCGCAAGGATCTTCTCGATGTCGGCGCGGCTCAGCGCGCAGATCTGCCGCGCCATCCACCGGGCATCGGCCCAGGTGCATTGCAACCAGGCTTTGGAGAGGTAGAATGGCCGCAGGTGGAAGTGGATCGCCAACGGACTCACTGCCAAGAAGTGGGGCTGCAGGTAGTTGATGTGCCCCTTATCGACCCGGATCTTCAGAGCGGCTCCTGCCAGGCTGCAACCCAGGTCGCTCTGCCACTCGACCATGCGCGTGTATTCACCCTGTTCGTCGGCGAGCAACCCTGCGCGACAGTTGTCTTCCTTGCAGTCGGGGTTGTAGATCCAGGCGTTGAACAGGAGCGAACTGCGCGCGACCCGATCGTCGAGCGCGCCCAACCCATTGAAAGCAATGGCCCCAAGACGCTTGAGGAGCGGGATGCCGAACGACACCTGACACTCGACGAACTCGAGGTAGTAGGCGCCGATGTACTTCGCCGGAATCGACTCGCGCTCGGCAAAGGCGGCATCGATGCGGCCGGAGCCAAGGATGTTGCCGTGCTCATCAGTGATCCGCTGGCCGGGCAATAGAAACGGCAGAGGCTCGAACTTGAACTTGGAGGCCAGCATCGCGGTGCGGAAGTCGGCAAACGTGCGGATGGCCCGGGGGTCGGTGTCGTCGGGTGCGGCCAGGACCAACAGTGTTTCACCCGGTCCGGACCAGAACTTGGGGTCACAAAATCGACCGCCGAGTTCCATGTAGAGACGCTGACACACCGGGTCGCTGTGGACCTCGCTGCCCCACTTCATCCGCCAGTCGAGGCCAAATCGGTCCCGCCCCTTGATTTTGGGCGTGGTGCCACCGTCGGGAATCTCGTCAAGGAAGATCACGCGCCGCGCGAAACCATAATCGAAGCGGGCATACTTCGGATCGAGCTTGCGAACGTCGTGTCGAACCGCGGCGAGGAACTTGTCATACCGCGCACCCACCCGGCCATTGCGTGTCCAGGCCGTGTGCGACGGCAATGGTTCCAGACGCGAGATCTCGAGCTGCGACAGTTTCGCCAACTCGATCCGCGGCAGTGGCGTGCGCTTGCCGGGCACACAGAGGAGCGCGGCTTCGTCGACCACCTTGGCACCGACAGGATCGTCGCATGTGGCCGCAAGAGGAACATTGAGAAGCAGACCGCCGGCCAGATAATAAAAGGCCGAGCCGA
>CAZADH010000274.1:2676-8462 GCA_964483805.1 uncultured bacterium | reverse complement strand
GTATTGACAAATGCTGTGAATCCACCACCGTTGGCAATGGCCGCCAATTCCCAGATGTCCTGGGCGGTTAACTGCCAATTGAGATACCGACTGATCGAACGCAGAAAGAAAATTCCGGCGTCCTCATACATCTCAAACAGGTCTTTGTCGGGATGATTCATTGCTATTTGTTACTCCCTCCTCGATTTTTTCCTTCCTTGAAGGTGAGCCGACTGTACCATGGGGTTCGCCAAAGTACAAGACCCCACGTGCACAATTTTTCGCCATGCCGATAACAATGCACCGCACTGGGGCACCGACTTGAATTTGCCGATATGTAGAAGTATCCTGGTGTCTCGATGAAAGGTGGGCGTGTTGCATGTCTTTGAATCAACCACCGATTGACCCCGAAGAACTCGATGACGTCGAAAACGACGACGAAGATGATCTGCCGCCAACCATAACCCAGCGGATCATCGCCTGGATCTGGTTCTTCTTTAAACTCGGTTTTGTGATGGTCGTCCTGACGATCATTGTCGGCGCCGGCCTCCTGTTCGGAGTGATCAAGGGTTTTTCTGAACAGGTGCCCAACATCAACGAGCAGACCTATCGCCCCAACCTGACCACCAAGGTTTTCGACGTTAAGGGGCGCCTGCTGGCCCAACTGCACGCCGAGGAAAACCGCACCCGCATTCTGCCGGCGGCCGAGGTCCCGCAGAACATGCGGCACGCCATTGTGGCCATCGAAGACGAACGCTTCTACCAACATTACGGCATCGATCTCGAAGGCATCGGTCGCGCCGCCTGGCGCAATTTTCAGGCCGGACGCGTGGTCGAAGGTGGGTCGACACTGACCCAACAATTGATCAAAAACGCGTTTCTCACCAATGAAAAGTCGTTGAAGCGCAAGGTGAAAGAGGCCATGCTGGCCTTTCAACTCGAACGCAAATTCAGTAAAGACGAAATATTGACATATTACCTCAACGAGATCTACTTCGGGCATGGTGCGTACGGCCTCGATGCAGCGGCCAAGCTCTATTTCAACAAAGAGGCCCGTGAACTGACGTTGGCCGAGTGCGCCACGTTGGCGGGCATTCCGAAGAGCCCGGTTGCGTTCTCCCCGTATAAAAACCCGGAGAACAACCGCAGCCGCAAAATGCTGGTGCTGGCCAAGATGCAGGAACTTGGTTTCATTTCGCCGTCGGAGGCCGAGGCTGCCCGCAGCGAGAAGGTCCCGCTCAACCCGATAAAAGACGTGACCGAAGCCCCGGTCAACAAGTTCGCCGCGCCCTACTTCGTGACCTATGTGCGCGATCAGTTGCTCGAGAAATACGGAGCCAACCTGGTCTACAACGGGGGCCTCAAGGTTCATACCACGCTCGATCTCGATTTGCAGAAACTGGCCGATCAGGCCTTCCAGAATGCCGACATCATCAAGTCACGACCAATCGAAAAAGACCCCGAAATGAACGGGGCATTGGTGAGCATCAATCCCCGAAACGGCCATATTCTCGCCATGGTTGGGGGCCGCAGTTTCGAGGCCTCACAATTCAACCGGGTCACCCAGGCCTACCGCCAGCCCGGCAGTTCGTTCAAACCGTTCGTTTACGGGTGCGCGATCGAGAGCGGCATGCTTCCTGGTGATATGATCCTCGATGAACCGATCAGTTTCGTGAACCCATGGAGCCACAAGGTCTGGGCACCCAAGAACTACGATCTGAAGTTCCACGGATCCATTACGCTGCGCAAAGCCATCCACAACAGTTACAATGTGCCGGCGGTCAAGCTGATCGACAAACTCACCCCCCAACGCGTGGTTCGTTTCACCCGCAAACTCGGGGTCACCTCGAAGATCGAGCCGAACCTGAGCATGGCTCTGGGTTCTGCGTGCATCACGCCCCTCGAGATGGCTTCGGCGTACGGCGTGTTTGCCAATCAAGGCATCTACGTCACGCCGTTGTCGATTCTGAAGGTCGAAGACCGCGACGGCAACATTCTCGACGAGTACGTGCCGCAGGCCCGTGAAGTAATGAAGGCCGCTTACGCCGCCGTCATCACCGACATGTTGCAGGGTGCCGTCGAAATGGGTACGGGCAAGGGCGCGCGCCTCCCTGGCCGCGCGGTTGCCGGGAAGACCGGCACGACGAACGACTACGTCGATGCCTGGTTCAACGGCTACACGCCCGAGATGGTGACCGTCGTCCAGTTCGGTTACGACCATGTTCGCACACTGGGCCACGGGAAAGCCGGCGGTGTCGTCTGCTGTCCGGTCTGGAGGAGCTATATGGAGAAAGCGGTGGCGAGTTACCCGCCCAGCCAGTTCCCCGTTCCCGAGGGCGCCGTGCGCGTGCGCATGTGCCTCGCCAGCGGCAAACTCGCGGTCAACGGTTGTCCGACTGCGGTGAACCAGTGCTTCCCGCGCGAGTGCGTGCCGACGCAAACCTGCTACCACGGCGGCGGTGGTGGCGGTGGCGGTGGTGATGACGACGGTGTCGAGGTGGCGAGCAACAACAGCGCCGCTGTCGCCGCCATGCAGGCCGACAACGACTTTTTCCGCACCGACTACGCGCAGGCGGGCAACGGTGCGGGTGCTCCGGCCGCCGGCCCCAGCGTGAAGATCAACGCGGGTGATTTCGACGACGCTGTGATCTACGGGGGACGCGCGCCGGGAACGACGCCGCGGTCCGCAAATCCTGAATCCGACGGGGTTTCGCCGGGAGCGCCCCGCAGTCGCGAACCAGGGGTGGTCATGCAACCCAAGGTTGATTTTCGCGAAGGTTTCGATTAATCCTGCAAGTGGTGGCGTCGTCGGCGAGACCGATTGCGTCACCCCAGGACCGGCACCCGCGGGTCGGGATCCCGCATCGCAAGGCAACAACGCCGGCTTCGGCCGGCGTTCCTGCTTGTCAAGGAGGGCTCGATGTCTTCACCCCGACAACCTCGTTTTCCGTGTGGTGGCCGGTCATTCGCACCAACGACCGTCGGCTTCGCCGCCGTTGCCCTTCTTGTCGCCGTGTCGTTCGTCGCCCTCGCCCATGCCCAGGAGGCGATGACGGCAGCCCCACACGCAATTTCCTCGGGAGCGGCCGGCGTCCCGGCCCGGGCCGATGGAAAACTGTCGGAACGTGTCCGGTATCTGCCTTTCGTCGACATCAAGGATCTCTTCACGCGCCCGGATGCACCCAACGGCATGCTGGTGCCACGCGGGTTGTATGACGAGATGAAGGCGGCCAAAGAAGCGTATCTGTCGCGGCGTCCGGCCAGCCCACAACCGGAGATCGGCCTCGACCACTTCATGACCCGGGCCAGTTACACGGGCCAACTCGCCAGTCGCACACTGGCGGTCACGGCGCGCTTCGAGTTGGTCGTTCCGCGCGAACAGTGGGTGGAAGTGCCGTTGCCGGGCGGCGACGTCGGACTGGTCGAGGTGCGCATCAACGGCGAGCGGGTGGGGGCGATCGTTTCTCCGTACTCGGGCATCGCCGACAACGAGGCGCCGACCGAGGCCTGGCAAAGCAAGTTGCGCGGCGTGCCGCCGCGTCAGACGAAGCGCGAAAACCGCTGGCCCGGGCGGCAGCCCCGCGAGAATGACTTCCATCTGCTGCTCGATCGCCCCGGCAAACACGAACTGCTCGTCCGTTTCGTCATCGGTTCGACCGGCGACCCCACGGTGCAAGCGGTGAGTTGCGCGATCCCGCGGGTACCGTACGCGTCGTTCACCTTCGACCTGGGCGAACCGGGCCTGGTGGGCGAGGTGGACCGCGCCGAAGGCAGCATGACCACCACGACCGGCAAGACCAGCACGGTCACGGGCACCCTCGGGCCGACCGACCGGCTCACCCTGCGCTGGACGCAGAGCAACACCTCGACCGGCGACGCCGGCAGCACCGACGACGCCGATGCGGGCGATGAAGCCGGCGCGGCGGCGACCGGGTCCGATGCGGGCACACAACCGCGGCCGCTGTCGGTTGGCAACACCGGGCCGACGCGCACCGAGGCGGCACTGGTCCACGTCAACAGCAATACTTTGTATTCAATTGGCGAAGGGCTTTTGCGGGGCGAGACCGAGGCCGACGTGCGCATCTATCGTGCGGCGATTGCCTCCCTCGATGTGCGACTGCCTGCCGGGGTCGAAGTACTCGATGTCCGCGGCAACGGGTATGCGTCCCACGACGTGCGCCCGGCCAGCGAGGGTGCAATACTTCATATTGTTTTCGAGGCATTGACCCGCGATCCGTTGCGGCTCCACCTCGTCTTTGCCGTCAAGATGACCAGCACCAGCCAACGCCTCGATCTGCCAGTGCCCGCTTTTGCTCATGTCGTCGAGGATCGGGGTCACCTCGGGGTCGAGGCGATCACCTCCGTCGAAGTGCAACCGGTGTTTGCCCCGCAGTTGAACGATCTGTGGTTGAGCAGCGAAGACGTGTCGGCGCTCCCCGAGGAGTTGCGTCAGCGGGTCGGCGGCATGATTCTGCTGGCCTTCCGGTATGCGCGGCCCCCGGAACCCGGAATGCTGGCACTCGCGGTCACGCGTCATCCAGACGTCGAGACCCCGGTTGCTGCCGGCGACCGCCTGGCCGCCACCACCGTCCTCACCGAAACGCGCGCGATCACGCATACACTCGAATTGACCCTGAAGAACCGGCTACTGCAATTCCTGCCCATTCGCCTGCCGGCCGGCCAGAAACTCGACTCCGTCGAGGTCAACGGCGTGCCGCCGGGGAATGTCGCAGCCGGAGAAGGCTCGGGCAGCCTGCTCATCCCGCTGGCCGAAGTGACCCGTGCCGTCGGGCGTGGGGTCCCGTTCAACGTGCGCGTCATCACGACGACCCAGGGCCCCGAGGTGACTTCGCGAACCGATGTGGCCTTCGAAACCCCGGCATTCGGCGTCCCGGTCTCGGCTGCCCAGTGGCAGATCTTCACCCCCGAACGGTATGGCTTCAGCCCGCTGCAGTCCACCACCGATCGGTGGCAGGAGGATCCTCCATATCTGCCCCTGACCATCGCCGCCGGTTGTGGTGACTGGCTAAGCGACGGCGGGTTGGTCATCCTCCTCTTTCTGTTCGTGGTCGTTGCCGTGGCCGTCGCGATCTGGCGGCGGATGCGCACGAACTATCCGACCGGTGCGATCGTCGCCGTCGTGGCCATCGCCCTTCTGCTCGTGATCACCTTCCTGGCCTCGCTCAGTGGTCCCATGGTCTGCGGCAGCCGGCCGAAGGCCACGATGTTCAGCGTCAGAAGCCCGGTGCTCTCGAGTCCGCAAGCGGCACCAACAAGCCTCGACGAGGCCGAGGGCGGCGATGCCGGGGCCTACGCGCGCCTCGACGCCGACCCGTCACAGGCGCACGGCCGCAACGCGCCTGCCGCCGACCTGTCCGATCGACTGGCCGACAAGAGTACCGAGGACGGCCCCGGTCGGGTCGAGTCGAAGCGGCGGGTGTCGAGTGGAGCCGGGGTCAGCGGCCCCGTGCCGCAACGCGAATCCCGCCGCAAGAGTGAGGTGTCGGGCGGCGGCGGTGCCCGGGAGCGGGGCGCCCGCTCGGTGAAGAAACATACAACAATTGTGGGCAACGGCCGCAGTTTCTCGCGATCGCTGCTGCCGGCAGACCAGACGCTGGCGCTGTCGGGCCAGTTGCTCGTCGAACCGCTGCCGTTCATCGCCCGTCTCTGTTTCGCCGTCCTGGGCCTCGCGTTTGGTTTCGCCATCGGCAAGGCGGTGCGCTGGCACTGTCCGGTACTCGCCGCTCTCTTGTTGGCCGCCAATGGCATGGGCCTCGTCTTCCACGAGCGGCTCGTCCCCGGTTCGG
>CAZADH010000274.1:2369-2666 GCA_964483805.1 uncultured bacterium | reverse complement strand
ATCTGCTCGGCCTGGTTCTCGCCCTGGCTGTCTTGTGGATTCGCGGGCTGGTCAAACTGTTGCCTGCGCGCCACGCCGCGCCGACGGCACCCACGACAGCCGCGACGGTCACCGCGATCTTCCTGGTCTTGGCTCTGGCTGGAGCCGCACGCGCCGAGACGCCGACCGCAGCGCGACCCGGGTTCGACCCACGGGTGGAGCGCATCATCGACATTGTCGTCCCGTATTCGCAACTGGGTGACCGGTTGCCCAAGGATGCCGATCTGGTGCATCTCGACCGCTCGACCTGGGACTATC
>CAZADH010000274.1:0-2359 GCA_964483805.1 uncultured bacterium | reverse complement strand
TGGGCACGCCGAAGCCCGACCCGGCCCGCTGGTGCCCTCCGGCCGGCGTCACCGTGGTCGACGGCCTGATCCGAGGGCGCGTCGTCGGCGACCGCGTCGAACTCGAAGCCCGCTATGAAGTCGATCTGCTCGGGCGCGGGTTCAAGGTGTTGCCACTGCCGACCGCCGGAGCGGGAATCACCGAGGTCAAGATCGACGGTGAACCGGCGCAGATGGCCCTGGGCCTCGGCAGCACACCGGTCCCCGAGCTGCCGGGCCGCAATGACGCCCAACAACTCAATGCCGCACCGCAACAGGTGCAGATGCAACAGATGGTGCAGAACAACATGGCCCCCATGCGCCGGGCGTCACGGGTTGACTCGTCGGCCGATGACGCGGGCCTGATCACCGATCGCACGGGCCGCGCCGTCATCGAGATCCGGATGTGCAAAGACCTTGACAGCAAGCGAAATCCGCAGGTCCGCACCGATGGATTCACTCTCCCGATGCCGATTCTGGCCATGGCGCGCTGCGAGTTGACGCTGCCCCGGGCCCGCCAGCACATCACCATCAATCCGGCAGTCACGACGACCCTGACCGGCGATGCGCGCACCACCACGGTGACGGCGGTTCTCCAGCCCGCTTCCCTGATCACGGTCAACTGGCGTCCTTTCGAAGAAGAAAGCGACACCAACCAACCGGCAGCCAGCGCCACCGCGCCCATGCTCGAGAAACCCCAACCCGCACGGGCATTTGCCGAAAGCGGCCTGCATTATGCGGTCAGCGAAGGCGTCATTGCCTTGCAGTGGCAACTCGATCTCGACGTGCAACAGGGTCCGATCGACACCATCGTGCTGGGCCTGGGCACCGACACGGTGGTCCGCGAGATCTCCGGTACCGATCTGCGCGCTTTCGACACCCCGACGACCGGGGCCAACCGTCAGGTGGTCATCCATTTGAAGGCAAGGCGCCAGGGACGATTGTCATACCGCGTATTGCTCGATCAACCCCTCCCGGCCGTCGAAGGCGAGTTTGCCCTCGATCTGCCGCGCCTGCTCGAGATCCGGCCGCTGGGGAACATCGAAACCGCCAAGGGCCACGTGCTCTTGACCTCGGCCCGCCTGCTCGTCGAACCGCTGCGATCCGAGCAACTGACCCAGGTCGACCTGGCCGAATTGCCCGGTTCGTTGCGGGCCCTGGGTGACCAGGATCTGGTCACCTGCTACCGGTTCATCCGCCCGCCCACCTTGAGTCTCCGCGTGCGGCGTCAGACCCAGGCCGAGGTCGAGACGGCGCAACTCGACGCCGCCAACATCCGCACCTTCGTCAACGATCAAGGTGCGGTCATGACCCGGTACGCCCTCCACATCCGCAACAACACACGGCAGTTTCTGCGTGTGGTCGGTCTCGCCTCGAACACCGTCATCCTCGACTGCACGCTCAACGGCCAACCGCGCAAGACCGGTCGCGACCCCGACGGCACGTTGTTGCTGCCACTCAAGCGGTCCGAATTCGAGAACAACGAGTATCGCAGCTTCGTCGTCGGTTTCACCGTCCTCGAACCGACACAACCCTGGGACGGCGACAGTCGGGAACTGCGCTTTTCGCTACCCGGGTTCTCGCTCAACATCGCGAAAGTGGTCTGGCAGTTCGACCTGCCCAGCCAGGTGGCGCTGTGGCGAGGCCCCGTTGGTTTCCGCACGCTTGCCGCCAACGCGGATCCATTCTGGCCGGGCCAGGCGCCCAGTGTGGACTTCGCGCCGACTTTCCGCGATGAGCGTCGCCTGGCCAAGTCACAGGTGGCCATGAGCAACGTGATGCCCGTGAGTACGACCCCAGCGGCCGCCACGGGGCTGACCTCGGCCGGCATCCTGCCGGTGGTGTTCGCCCAGCCAACCGGACCCACCCGATACTGTTACGGATGCGACGCCATCAACATTGGCGACGGTGAGTTCACGCGGTCGATCACGGTCACGCTCCCGGTCATCGAGCGGCGCTTCCTGCTCCCGGTGCAGATTGCGCTGGCATGGCTCGTGGCGCTGCTCGTCGCGGGCGGACTCGGCCTGTGGACCCACCGCCGGTTCCTCGCCGGGTTGATGCTGTTGGTTCTCGCCGCACTGCCCGCCGCCGCCGCCTGGTTCACCCACGAAGTCGTGCGCGGCGACTGGCCCGTGCTGCGTGAAACAATCGGTCTGAGTGAACTGTCCGCCGTGTTTGGCCTTCTGTTGATCGGTTTGTGGTATTTGTATCGACTGCCTTGGTTCACCTGGTCGACTTCGTTTGTCGACACCCCACCGGCCGCGCCCACCCAACCGGAACCAACACCTGTTCTTCACACCATCCCCGTCCCCGACACCAACAAAGGAGATCCATCATGAAA
>CAZADH010000273.1:0-8491 GCA_964483805.1 uncultured bacterium | reverse complement strand
CTTCGGCGAATTCCTGCGGATCCCTCGAGCCGTCGAGCATCTCGCCGCTGTCGAGACGCTGCCGATAGTTCACGGCACGGGCCTTAACCAGGACGGCCAGGGTATCGAAGTGGGCGTCAGACTCGATGTTCACGATGGTTGCGTCGAGAATCGCCAGATCCTCCATGACATCTTTGATCCCCTGTTTTTTCAATTCGTTGACCTGCAGGGCGAATCGCTCGAACACACTGTCGGACAAGAACACCTGCGCGGGCGCGAGATCCTGCTGCGACCACGCCTGCTGGATCATGGCAAATGCGCACTTCACGCGCTCCAGAAAACGGGATTCGTCGAAACCGGAATCGCGGGTCCGCAGGCGGTCAAGGCTCTCGCTGCGCTTGCCGGGTTCCTGGGCGGCCACACGCTGCGCAGCGACGTTGGCGCTTTCAGCAACAGGGTCCGTTGTGCCCGGTCCTGCCTCTTCAGTCGTGTAACCGAGTCTCTCGGAAACGTACATTTCGAGCACCGCCAGGCTGGCGATTGTAAATACAAAAGACATAAGTGAAAACAGAACGTTCAAGGGATTGGCCGCACCTGCATATCCTGCAAAATACATGTTCGGCAGGTGTGCCGAAGCCGCCTGATAATTGTCTTCAGCGGCTGGTGGGTCGTTGCGCCCGGTCGAATAGAAGCGCGTCGTGTAGGTGACCGTATCGTTCGACCCGCGTGACCCGCTCGAACGGCTGGAGGTGCTGGAGCCGCCCGAACTGCGGGAACTGCTCGAGTAGCCCCCCGAGCTGCTGGAGCTGCTGGAACTGCTGGAACTTCGGGAGCTGCTCGAACTGCTCGAACTCTTCGACCCGCTGGAGTACGACTGGCCGCCCCCGGCCCGCGCCTGCACCGGATTCTCGGTGGCAACCACGAGCAACAGCAGCGTGATTGCCATGAGCAGCAGGGCGGTCAAAGAGGCTCGTGCACGGACTCTTCCGGTCATTTTAACCCGTCCCTCCTGGACCGCCTGGCCGCCTTCGATTGTACTGCGGTGGCCGGGTTTTCAGCGGAGTTTATCGCGTGCCGAACTCCTGTCACGAAGAGAATGATGGACACCACCGCAAAGTGACAGAAGACCCACGAAATCAGGAGGAACCCGAACGACAAAATGCACGACGCGACGATACGCTGAGGAATGGAACGTCGGGCCGCCTCACCCAGTCTTTGGAAGAAGAATTTCTCAGGAATCCACGGCAGGATGAAGAACAGGCAGACCGACATGATCGTGAAGAACTTGAATCGGTCATCGCTGACCCGACGCGTCACCTGCCCACGAGCCATCGAGACCAACTCGGTCGCCGACAGCGAACCCCTGGCAAGCAACAACACCGGGACTTCAGCCGAGGTCCGATAGGCCAACAGGCGACCACCGCTCTGCATGGCGATGACAGATACGGCTTGGGGTCGCGCGACCGAATACTTGATGTGGCGGTCACCGATGGCGGGCGTATCCGGGTTGTTCCCCAGATAGATGCCGCCATGGTAAAGACGGGCCGGATCACCGAGAGAGGTTCCCAATGCCTCAGGCGAAGGTGCTTCGGCCACCGGCATCCCGTGATCTGGATTGGCCCCCGACGACAGGGCCGGCGGCAGCTCGGTCAGTGCGATGGGTTCGTCTTTCAGCGCCCACGCGAGGGCCGCAGGCTCGATCGAAAAACCTGCTAGGTTGATCGCTGGGGCAGTCGTGCTCCACGATTCGGGGACGCATCGTTTGGGGTTGCGGTGGGTGGCGCTGGCCTGAAACACGCTCGAGTCAATGATTCCGTCGTGCCAGATGCGTTCGACCCGGTACGTTCTTTCTGTTCGCGAAGGTTCCTGCGTGTGCTGTTCGGTCACTTCTTTGCAGATTTCGTCGTACTGGTACATCGACACCGCCCGATGCAGGCGCAGGGCATGCGTGGCGAGGCCCAGACTGTCGACGATGACTGCGTCAGAAGCAGAGAGCATGCCGGTGACATGCACGAGCTTGCCTTCATGGGCAGGGTCGCCGGAGTACGTCGACACGGGAATGACCTTGGCAGCGATCTCATCGACCACGCCATGCATTTCAATGCCCCAGAGCTCGGTCAGGTGGGGTCCGAAAATCACGACGGGGAAGAGAATCATTCCGGCAATCCCCGCAAACAAAGGGATCTCGGACAGCCGCGCCGCGATCTCGCGCACGGGCAGACCCTTCAGCCAGCGAATGAATCGCTGAATCACGGACATGCTACGTACGCCTCCACAAGCGAATCACAGTGCGCCAACGTTTGGCGGGTTCTTCAGTGCCCGCCGCCGCCTCCGGAACCACCCGCCGACACCTCGATGGGTTGGAACGGACGCGGGTTCCAGGTGCCGGGGCGGGTCAACGCCTCCGCCGTGAAGGTGACCTCATCGAACCGGAAGGGGTAGTAAAAGCCGGGGTTCGCTGCCTCCCCGCGCGGCGGGAAGACGTCGGGATCATCGGGACTGATCAGCACGGTGACACCGGTCTCGGAGGCGATCCCCTGCCACTTGCGCAGGATCGGCCGACACCCAGGCATCAACGAGTTGTCGATGCCCGTGATCGAGTCGAACAACCGCGTGCGCTGACCCGCCAGATACATTGGTTCTTCGGCATCGCGGCGCAGATCGGAGCGGCCGCCAAAGTCGGTCTGTTCGAACTCATCGAAGGCTTCCTTGGTGTGATTCAGGTTGGCCTGAGCGTAATCGGTCTGACGATCGAAATCCTCGATCGGGGGATGCCCGAAGATCGCGTTGAAGGCGTTCGCCAGCGTCGAGGTAAAGAACTGCGTGTCGCCGAACTTGAAGTTGCCGCGCCGCAGATAATCGTAGAGCGGGTCGTCGTCACCGCGCCGGGCAAACTCGCTCTTCATCTGGTCTTTGGCCGCCTTTGCCTGGTCGAGATGGTTCTGGAAGAGCGCGAGGGTATTGCGCATGGCCACGATGTTGTCGCGCATCATGATGAAATCGACCAGTTCGTAGGCGGTAATCAACGTCTCGACCGCGAGGTAGTTGGCAATGCGGGTGCGGTTCTCGCGAATGAAGTTCGCCGCGGTTTTCGGCGTGCGCGAGCAGGTGAGGTCGTACCACTCTTCGAGCAACTGCAGTTGCCCGGCAAACGTCTCTTCATTGTCGCGCCGGGCCGTGTCGCGATAGGTATTGGCCAGGTCATCGAATGCCACCATGCCGAAGCGCTCGCGCAGCGAGGAACCGGTCAGACGATCGCGCAGGGTCTGCGTCTGTTGGCGGGCGTTGGCGTCGTGCCCCTGCAGCAAGCGGTTGAGCGCCTCCATCTCTTTCATGCCCGAGATGAACACGTCGGCCTTGATCGCCGCATTGACCAGCTCTTCATTCCACTGGGTGCCCTCGTCGTAGGCCACGAGGTAGATGTAATGGAACGGCGCTTGTTGCACGCGCAGGCGCAGAAACTCGTAGGGACCGTTGAGTTCGAGCGGGGTCGGTGGCCGCGATGGGTCTTGCGGTCGGTTGCGATCGAGGTAGTTCTCGACCTTCTTGAAGAGGTAATAGTCGGGGTTGAAGAACCACCGCGGCGCCGTGTTCTGCTCGACGGCACGCCGTGACTGCCAGTCCATGAGTGCATCTTTGCCGCGGGTGACGCCTTCGATCAACAATCCGGCCGGCCACAATGGCGGGCAGGTGATGGTCACGGCGGCGACGACGTCGGTCCAGCGCACGCCCGAGTCGGCGGGCCGCGGGCGCCAGTACATGAAGTCGGCCCGTTGTTCCCACAACGCGGTGAGTTGCGCCGGGGAGAGTTCGGGTTTGCGCTTGTTCGAATCCTGGTAATAGGTCATCAACTGCCCTTGGTGGACGGCGGAGTCGCGCACGCGCCGATAGTGCTCGAACTTGGCGCGTTCATGCTCGGTGGTCGCTTCGGCTTCGAGCGCGGCAACCCCGGTGGCCGGGTAGGCCTCTTCGGCCACCTGCAACGAGATTGCTTTCTGCGTACGGGGCAGCCCATCGACGATATTGCAGAAACTGGTGAAATGGTCGTCGGTCATGCGCATGAACTCGTACGATTTCTCGTAGGTCTGGTTATACGCCGCGGCCTCGCTGGCCGCATGGTTGAGGGCTTCCTTGGTGACGTACCAGACCGAGGCCGCGATGCCGATCACGGTACCGACGAGCGGCGGCGACACGAACATCGCCGCCAACGCGGCGAGGCAGAACAGCGCCGTGATGCCGGTCGAGACGTTCTCCCACGAGAAATAGCGGTGCGCCGCGGTGTCTTGCGTATGCATGATGTGTGACACTTCGAGATACAATCCCAGCACGGTCAGGCCGACGCCGACCACATGCCCGGCGGCCGAAGCCGCGCGGAACAACTTGCCGCCCTCCTCGGCTCCGTGAACCATGTGTGCACCGGCCTCGGCCGCATGGGTGCCGCCGCCGGTCCCGTGGGTCATGACCCGGGTATGGGCGGTGGCGCTGCGAATGCCCGCGGGCGGCGCAATGCTCTCGAGTCCCTGGATCAACCGGGAGCCATGCATGAGGTCGTGCCAGCCGTGCGAGGCCCGCGACATGGCAGCCATGACCGCCTGGGGCATGTTGCGCGCCAGCCCCGTGGCTTCGGCCATCGGCATGAGGTTGCCGAGGAACAGGCAGACGCGGGCGCCCGTCCCGATCGTGCGGAACAACAACTGCGGCCCATACACGGTGGCGTTCAGGCCGACATGGAACCGCTCATACACCGTGAATGCCGTCTTGCAGGCCTGCAACAGGCTGCTGGTGTGGTGCGCAGCCGCCTCGGGCATGATCTCGTAAATGTTGCTCATGGCATACGCAAAATCGAGAAAGGCCCGTTCCTTGTAACTCTGGGCATCGCCAAGAGTTACATTGTGCATACGAAACAACTCTTTGAGCAGGGGGTACGGTTTGATGACCCCACTGATCTGCAGCAAGGAATCATCGCGAGCGCTTTCCCAGGTGGCACGCTGCGCCGAACCGGCATCGAGCGCCGGCATGGTGTGGTCGTCGGCCCAAGCTACCTCGACAGCCAACGGCTGCACCGCGATCAGAACCCCGAGCACCCAGGAAACCATCCGGGCCAAACCGGTCTTGCGGGTCAACATACAATACACAGTATTTCTCTTCCTTTCACCGTCGGCGGGCCGATCGCCCGCGCTTGCCGACCATGCACAACCCTGGTGGTGGGGACGCCACCCGCCGCACCGGCGGTGCGCCTACAACTGCGCCGCCCGCTGCCGCGCCAACCGCCCTTCCGGCGTGTTGCGCGTGCCGTCTTTGGCTACCACCTTTTCGTACCAGTCCTTCGCCTCGGCTTTGCGACCGAGTTCCTCGAGCGTGCGCGCGTAATCGATGCCCTTGCACAGGAAGGTCTCGGCCGGCATGTCGGGGTTGCCCGCAAACAGGCCGGCATAGAACTCGGCGAGCTTGTCTTTGCGACCTGCCGCCGCGTACAGCATGCACAGGCGGTTGATCGCGGTGCCGACGATGGGATCGTGCGGATACCGGCGCAACAGGTGCTCGATCAACGGGATCGCCCGATCGTAATTGGGCGCACGTGTGCCGAATTGCCAGAGGTTGGCGAGGCGCCAGCACGATTCGGGCGCGCGCTCGGTATCGGGGCATTGGTCGATCACCTGTTGGTGCAGATCAATAAAGGTCTTGAACTCGTGATCGCCGGTGCCCGCCATCGTGGCATACAGACGTTCCGCCAGTTTCTTCTGCTCGTCGACGTTCCCGGCGGTCTTGCCCTTGCCCGGCTCCCAGGCCGCATCGCCAAGTGTCGCGGCCGGATTGCCGGAATCAGCAGTTGCGACCACCTCGGCGCCGGAGTCGACCCGACCGGCGTGGCCCGAGCCCGTCGCGACACCCGAACCGCCGGCAGCGGACGAGGCCGCGGCCGAGCCGGTGCCCCCGCCTTTGCCGGCGTTTTTGCCCAGTTTCGCCAGCCAGGTGGTGGCGAAGCTGTTGCGCGGGTCTTTGGCGAGAACCTGTTGCCAACAGGTGCGGGCCGCGTTCTCGTCGCCCTTGCGGAAGTGCAGCAACCCTTTGGCATTCAGCACGTTGCGATCGCCGGGAAACGCATGCAGCGCGGATGCAGCCGCCGCGATACCATCGGCGTGACGGCCAATCTTGCCCAGCAGCGAGATGACAGCCAGATGCGCATCGATCGTCGGTTGCTGCGCCAGTTGCCGCCGGTACCACGCCAAGGCCTCGTCGTTCTTTCCGGCGGTCTCGAGGGCTCGCCCTGCCGCCAACGGTCCTTTGCCAGGGTCGGCCGACCACACGGGAGACCACGCCAGACCGACCACGACGGCCAGTCCCGTCCCCCAGATGCCAAGACGCCGAAGCCACTCACTGCCCGCTCGCTGACTCATGCAACCTCCTCACCCATCAAGCAATACATAATACATATAGTTCCCCACACGCTTCCCCTCGACCAAAATGGACTGTCCCACGGCACACCCGGCCCGCGCCGGCCCCGACTCTTCCGGTGACGCGCCATCACAACACCTGGAACCGGTAACTGCGCCGCACGATATCAATATCAGCGGCCAGCGGCGGTTCGGGCGTGGCCATGCACGGCAGATAATAGAACCAGCTCCCCTGTTTCATCCGGGTCAATGTTGGCAGGTCGGGGCGGCTCAACGCAAGTCCACCCATGAAAAGAAACGGGCGATTCGGCAGGCGGAGCGTCGTCTCACCCGGTCCGAGGTTCACCAGGTGCACGCCGACGTACCACTGACCGGTCAATTCGATCGCGTGGCCGGGGGTGACCACAAAGGTCAGCACTTCCTCGGGACGCGCCCGCCGGGCAGCTTCCTGAAGATGTGGCCGGTTCTGGCCCTCGTTGTGCGGCTCACCGCCCGCAAACGCGCTTTTGATACGGGCGGGGCAGATCTCGCCCAAGCGGAGATTGCCGTTGACGATGACGGTTCCGCCGCGCAGGTCGTCGCAATTGATCGCCGGCAAGGTCAGGTCGCCGTCGACAACGACGGTCGCACCCACCCAGAACCGGCCGGGGGCACTCGGAGTGGTTGCGGCACCGCCCTCGCCGGGCTGCCCGGTCGCTGCCGCGATGAATGCGGCCGGGTTCGGATAGTAGCGACTGACCCGGCCCTGCAACGTGCGCAGGCCAGCAGACGCCGCGGCGCCACCGCCCCCCGGAACCGCCTCGCCGCGCCGGACCACGGTCAGAAACTGCTCGCGGTACTCGGCAAACGGCGCGGTCACCCGCAACTGATCGGATCCGCGAAAGTCGTTGTGGGTCAACGGCGTCTCGAGTTGGCCCAGAGCGGTGCCGTTGGCAGCGATGACATTGTATGTCTGTCGTATTGCTGCCGGACCGGGCCCTGCTCCCCCTGAAACGATGCGCGACATGTAGTCTTGATAGGTGTTCGGACTCGGATCGAGGGGCACCGGGTTGCCGGTGATCGGCTGGTAGCTCACCACCTGCGGGGTGGTGGTGTTGAACTCGAGAATCTGGGGCACGCAGTCCATCGCCTTGAAGGTCGAGAGGACGAAGAACCGCCGCAACGCTTGGCCGAAGATCTGCCGCGCCGGCAGTGGATGCTGCGCGAGCAATGTGCCCAGGTCGAGGCCCGGGTTGGTGCGCAACGCCTGGGCCAGGCGCCAGTCGAGGGTCATCCCCAGCGGTTTGCAGCCCGCCGCCTTTTCGAGGGCGGCCGGATCGGCGGTCAGCGTTGAGAATCCAGGGTCGTCACGGAGAAAATCGGCGAGGCTCCAGAAGGTACCGAACAGGCCATCCCGCCGCTTGTGGAAGGTCTCGACCAGGCTCTCGTGAAACCCGACAACGAAAAGGGTCGTGAAATTCGGCGTCTCGCCGGTCGCCCGCACGTCCTGCAGCAGTTCGATGCCGCGCAATTTGTGTTCGGTTCGCCCGACCAGTTCGACGAAACTGAAGGTCTCTCGTTGCACACCGGGAGGACAACTCGGGTGCGGCCGGATACCGAAATGCGGCAGTTTCACCATCCAGAGATCGGAAAACGGCGCCCCGAGAGCACTCAGTTCGCCGGCGAGATTGAGCTGGACCGGGCGGTCGTCGGGGCCAAAAAACACCTTGCCGTTGGCCGCCGGATCGCCCAGGAGAACCGGGCCGGCGCCCGGCGCCGTACCGCCGACCGCCGTGACATCGGCCAACGTCTCGAGCGTGAGCGGCCAGGCATCGTTACGCGTCTGTTCGCGGGCATCGACAGCAATACAATTGATGCGGTCGCCGCCCGGGCCGGTTTGCATGTCGGCGGCACGATCGAAAAACCACGCGAATTCGCGCAACATCGGCAACATCACGGCGACGAGCTTGAACGGATGGACGGCGGTCAGTTGGTATTCGCGCCCACCCACCTCAGCCTTGCAGGTGACCTTGATCTCGCCGCGCACCTCACGATTGAGCGAACCGGGGGGGAAGGCGAGCATCGGTGGCAGCGGCAGACCCTCGACCCGTTGCAGATCGACCTGCGGGTCGTCGCTC
>CAZADH010000272.1:1672-8542 GCA_964483805.1 uncultured bacterium | reverse complement strand
GATCCCGTCGCCCCGGGAAAACCCGGGTCCGACTATCTCTATCGCGCCACGGTGACGGTCTACTGGCATGACCAGGCTCAGGTTCCCGATCCCCGCACCCTGACGGGCACCAAGAAGGTCGTGCTCTCGGCATTGGTATGCGACGAGCGGCGGGGGTACTGATGCGACGAACCACGCGCGGTTTCACCATGATCGAGTTGCTCATGTCGCTGTTGATTGCAGCCGGAGCCATTCTCATCATGTTTCGCCTGATTGCGGTCATGCAGGATTACTTCCTGGTCGGCTCGGTCAACCTCAACCAGTTGCAGGAAGCGCGCATGGCGCTCGACTACCTGCGCCGCGACTACCTGAGCGCCTGCCCCTACCTGCCCAAAACCGTGCCGGCAGCGGTATTCGAACGGTGCCGGCGCGATCCGTTCTACTTCGCCGACGCCCCCGGCGCGGTGAAGCCCCAGACCCAACCGGTCGAGATCCGCAAGAATGAGATCAGCTTCTACCGGTTCACCGACACCGTGGCCGACGGCACTCTCGAAGCGAAGGTCGAACCGGTGACCTACAGCCTCGACCCGTCCAGCGGCGATCTGTTGCGTTCGACGCCAAACCAGGTCGTGCGGTTTCACGGTTTTCAGGAAATCGAGTTTGCGCCTTACGTGACCGCCGACAACCCGCGCATCCCGGTGTTGTGGGTGCGATTGAGCATTCTCGACGCCGCCGACGCGGCCAAGATCAAGCATCCCAAGCCACTCTCGCTCAGCACCACCATTGGCAGCGCCTTTACAGACAGTGTATTGCAACACCCCGACTGGCATTACACGACGACGCAGCAGTGAGCGCTCACCCGGGGCGACACGTCGGCGTAGTCATACAATGGCAATACACATGATCATCCTGATACCCCCGCCGGCAACTCGCGAGGCCTGCGGATGACCCAGAATTCGCCCTGGATGACCGTGCGAGCGCGCTGGTTGGCCACCTGCCTGATCTTCTTTGCCCTGCCGTTACTCTTGATCTGCGTGGGTTTTGGGCGCGCCTGGGATGACGACGAACGCGCCGATCTGGCGCGCGTATTCGCCGACATGGATCGGGCCCTGGTGCACGTGCGCCACATCGACACGACCGAACGCCATCTGGCGACACTGTTGCGCCGGATCTGGCAACGCATCCGCGGGCACGAGCGCTGGCCGGAGTTGCTGCAAGCCGAGGTCAACCGCCTCCGCCGCCGGTTCGGGGGCGGGTTGCACGTCGTGGCCATTGCCGGCGGCGACATCCCCCAACCTTTGTCGACGCGCGACTCGCCCCGGCAGATCGTCAAACGCATGCACAACATATTGCTCGACGTGGTTCGCCGCGAGCGCCTCGCCCCGAACGGACCGACACCGGTGCCCGGCGACACCGATTGGAAGCTGGTCCGCCCCTTCGTGGGCCCGCAGGCCAAGGCCACCGATCTGGCCTTGTCGACGCGGCAGTTCCGCGATGTTTCGTATCTGGCCCGGCGCCGTTGGTTCATGAGCATCGTCGAGGAGCAACGGGCGCTGTTCTTTCATGCCGAGAACACGGCGCAGTGGGCGTCGTGGGCCCTGCGCGACCGGTGCCGCATCTGGGGGCAGCGACCGGACACCCACGGCATCAATGTCGGCCTGATCGAAGCCGGCGTCGACACCTCGCAACTGCCGGAACTCCAGGCGGCACTGACCGGGTTTCGCCTGCACCTGGCGCGGCACCAGCGCTACGGCGACCAGTTGTTCGCGCTCGACGAGGTGCGGCCGGGGCAGATCCTGTGGGCCTGGACCCGTTGTCCCGCCTCGGTCTCACGCCTGTCGCAGCGACTGCTCCTGGTCACCCTGGGTCTGGCCGGCTTCGCCGTTCTTGCGTGGCGCAGCTACCGCACGATGGTCGTGGGTGTCCCGGTGCGACTGCCGATCCGGTGGCGCCTGCTTGCCCTCTTTGCCTTTGCCGGCGGTCTGCCGGTCACGGTCATCATCATGCAGAGTTGGGATTACCTCAACCAGGTCTACCGCGCCCGCGTCGAGACTCTGCAACAACGCAATCTCGTGGAGTTGACCGCCTTCGACCAGGGATTCACCCGGTTCACCGAGGTTCTCGGTCGGCGCCTGACGGCGGTGGCCGAGCAAACCCGGTTTACCCCCGGGCCCGAGCGCGATCGCCTGCTGGCCTTCTTTGGCCGGGTCTGGCAGCGCTGCGGCCAACCCGACATCGTCATCGCCGGCACGCGCGGTGAACTGATCTGGACCGCCGGCCCCGCCGACGAAACCATGGCACGGTTTCGCAAGGTGCTCAGCCAGGTGGCGCGCCTGGTGCTGGCCGACATCGGCAAACCGGAAGCACGCATGGGCAGTGCCGGGCTGGCCAATGTCGAGACCCGGTCGTTCTTCATCACCGACGGCATCAAGGCGATGGGCAAGCTCATCGAAATGCGCATGGCCTCCGACCCGACCATGGACTGGATGCTGCCCCTGCGCGCCGACGGCCCGATTCCCACCTTATTGGCCATGGCGCACTGGTCGCGGTCGCAACTGGCGTGGGCTTACGTCGCCAACGCCCTCCCCCGCTGGCGCATGCGTCAACGCGGCAGCCACCTGTTCGCCGTCGACGTCAACGACCCGCGGCGCCGGTATCCCGCCCGCTCGGCCCTGGATCCGGTCGTATGGAACGCGGTCCACGAGTCGAGCCGCGGCGGCGATGTCATACATCGTATTGTTCCTCTGGCCGGCCGCCACTGGATCGTCACGGCTTTGCGCACCCGCCAGATGGCCGGCGCGCTGCTGGTATCGATGCGCCCCGACGACCGCATCCGCGCCGAACTGGCCCAGGGCCGACGCCTGCTGTGGGCTTTCATCGCGATCGTCGCCACCCTCAGCCTGATGCTCGGCCTGTCGCTTGCCGGCACGTTGTTGCGGCCGCTACGCGATCTCACCAAGGGCGTTGCCGCGATCGAGCAACGGGCTTTCGACCACCGCGTGCCGATAGGCGAAACCCCTGAACTGGGGGCGGTCGCGCAACTGCTCAACCAGGTTCTCGGCGGACTGGCCGAACTCGAGGTGGCGCGCCTCGTGCAGTCGAGCCTGTTTCCGGCTGCCCAGGTTCGCCTCGGCGAGTTCAGGGGTTTCGGCACGTCACTGCCGATGACCCAGTTGGGCGGTGATTACTTCGACATGCAGGCCCTTCCCGACGGGCGTCTGCTGTTGGTCATCGGCGACGTCAGCGGTCACGGCGTTCCGGCAGGCCTGGTCATGGCCATGGCGAAAGCGGTCGTCATCGCCCGGTTGCGCCGGGCTGTCGCCAACGGCGAGCGGCTCGAGCCGGCGCAGGTTCTGGTCAGCCTGCAGGAAGTGTTGTTCCGCGGCCTGCAATTGCGGCAGATGCTCACCTGCCTGGTCGGCATCCTCGATCCGGCGACGGGCACGCTGGACCTGGCCAACGCCGGTCACAGTTTCCCGTTCCTCCTGCGCGCCGGCGAAACCCCGCACGAGATCCGCCTGCCGCCTTCGATGCCACTTGCCAACCGGCGCAAAGCTCAGTTTCCGGTGTTGTCTCTGAGCCTGCAACCCGGCGACCGGCTGCTCTTCTACACCGACGGTTTCATCGAGGCCCGCGATGCCAATGGCGCGCAACTCGGCTACGAACGGCCCTTTGCGGCAGCCGCGGCCATCGCCGGCACCGACCCACAGAAATGGTACGAAGAGATTCTCGCCTGGTATCGCACGGTAACCCAGGAGGCGGCGCAGAGCGACGACGTCACCCTGCTCATGATCTGCCGCGAGAGTGCCCCATGACGTGGCTGGACCGTCTTGGTCGCTGGTTGGCCATCACGATCGTCTGCGTGGCGTTGCCGCTCGGCCTGATCGCCCATGGCGTCAATCAGGCCCGGCAACGGGCATGGCAGGCGGCCGTCGCCGATGCCAACACGCGGCTCGAACAGGCGCTGTTCATGGTGCGTCCCCGTGTCGAGACCAGCGGGCATCTGGCCGCAGAACTGTGCCGCGGGTTTGCGTGGGCCACCCGGCGCCGCAACTGGATGGCGTGGACCCGCTGGCTGGCCATTGTTGCGGCCACGAACTTCAGTGGGGTGAACTTTCTCGGCGGCGATCCGCGACTGATCGACGCCAACCTGGCTCTCAACCGCCACCTCCAGTTTCTGACCCGACTGCTTCCCGACGATGGGGCGACAATGCGCGACGTGGCCCGGTGGCGTCGCGACATGATCCGGCGGTTTCCCGGGCTGCTCGAGATTGTTGTCGTCGACCGGCACGGTCAGGTCGTGCCGGGGCTCTCCGACGTCACTTCTCCCGCCGATGCCATGCGCATCCTGTTTCGTATTCAGGCCGAAGTCGAACCGCTGTGGTTTGTCAACGACGGCACCTCGAACCGGTCGATGCTCTACGAGCCCTGGATGAAGATCATTCACACCGTGACCGGCAACCGGCTCACACCGTCTGACCTCGAGGGGTTCCCCAGCCATCTGGCGCGCACGGCCAATCCCACTCGGCGGGCATGGGTGTGGGCCATGGCGGCGCCCGAAGCCGGAGCGGTCTGCCATATCCATCGCACCCCAGACTGGGACAATCGAGCCACGTACGATCGGTTGCGACAACTGCGGGGACGCATGCGACGAGACGACGTCGAAGCCGGTTGGTTCGAACCCGACGGCTCGACGGCCCTGGCCGAGGCTCCGATCTTGCGGGCCATGGCCCGGAGCGGGCAGGACCAACGCACCGTCGGACGTCGGCAGTGGCGTATCCTGCAGGTGCACCCCCGGCTCTATCTCTGGGGCTGCACGCCGTTGCCCGATCCCGGGGACGCCCGCACCCCGTATGCCGTTGCCGCCGTGGTCTGGTTGATCGGCGCCGTCCCGACCTGGCGGATCCTCGCCGACAAGCAATACTCTGTATTGCCTATCCGCCGGCAGTTGACCGGGCTTTTCGTCCTGGCCTCGGCACTGCCGCTTCTCTTCATCGTCGTGGTCGGCGAGGAGTTCATCGCCAACCGGGCGCAGGAGCGGCGGGAGGCCATGGTCCACGATCTCGAGAACCGGTTGCAGGCCTGCGATCGTGGATTTCGCCGTCAGTTCACGGCAACGGCGCACCGCGTCAATCGCGCGCTCGCCGGGCGCCGTTACGCCCTCCCGCAGGAACGCGCCCAGGTCCAACGGATTCTCAACGCCATGCCGCGAACCAGCCGCCATTTTCAAATCTACATTCTCGACCGCGAGGGCAAACTCCTGTGGCAGAGCTGGAACACCCGCGGCCAGAGCGCAACCCAACGCAGCCCGCTCATCGGCCGGATCTGCTCGGTGCTGCTGGCCACCCTCAACCAGGAACTGGGCTCGGTGACGGGGGTCATCATTCTCAATTTCTTCGAATCGCTGTCGCCCGACCGCGACATTGTTGCCGAATCGACCCGCGCCCTGGGCAGTTTCATCCAGTTGCAGATGGGCAAGAACCCGATGTGGATCTACAACCAGCCGATGTGGGCCACCGATGGGCGCGCCCACGTCATGGTCGCCGTCAACTGGGACCACGGCCGGGCCACCACCAGTTACGTGCGCAACTGGGTCCGGCGCGCCGAGCACCGCGACCCCGCCGTTCATTTTCTGGCGTTCAGTCGGGGTTCGCTCTGGCCGGAAGAAAAAACCGGCCGGTTCCGCTTGCCGGCCCGCCTCACCCACGTCGCCGCGGCGGCAGATTATTACCGCAGCACCGTGGTCCGCCCGTGCCGGCCGCTCGGCCGGCAGTTCCTCGCCGTCGGCACCGTCCCTCGCGACCTCGATGAACTGTATCTGGTGGCGGTGCAGAGCACGCAGGGTGCCGTGACCCAGGTCCGCCGCGAACGCCGGTTTCTTTACGGTGCCGCCCTGCTGGGTGCGGCCATCAACCTGTTTCTTGCGGCGTTGCTCACCCGGCACTTCGTGCGGCCGATCGATCGGCTGGCCGACGGCGTGCGCGCCATCCACCGCCGCGACTTTCGCATCGCCCTGCCCGTGCCCGAGGGCGACGAGCTCGGCGATCTGACCCGCGCTTTCAACGACATGGTCGAAGGACTGGCCGATCTCGATGTGGCCCGCATCGTGCAGGAACGCCTGTTCCCGACCGGCCCGATCCGCGTCGGTCAGCTTACATTGTATGGCGGCACGCGCCCGGCCGCCGAACTGGGCGGTGACTACTTCGACCTGCGCCCTCTCACCGACGGCCGCGTACTGTTCCTGATCGGCGACGTGATGGGCCACGGCGTTCCGGCCGGTCTGGTCATGGCCATGGCCAAGGCGATGGTGGCCGCCGCCGAACAAGAGGCCCAGGCCGCCGCGCAAACGCTGACCCCCGAAGCCATTCTGCAGAAGATTCAAGACGTGGTCTACGCATCGATGCGCATGAATCGCATGTTCACCTGCATGGTCGGCATTGCCGACCCGGGCACCGACACCATCACGTTGGCCAACGCCGGCCACAACTTCCCCTATCTGATCCGACCCGACGGGTCGGTCGCCAACCTGAAGCTGCCGGTCTCGTTTCCTCTGGCGGCACGGCGCAAGGCCGGGTTCGCCCCGCTAACACTGACACTCGCACCCGGTGAGCGTTTGCTGTTCTACACCGACGGCTTCATGGAAGCCGCCACCGGTGAATCGCTGGGTTATGAACGATCAGTGGCCGGCGCAGCGGCACAGCCGGAAACCGATGCGGCCGACTGGTACCGTGCGGTGCTCGCCTGGCACAGCACCGTGACCCGCCCCGGCCCGCAGGATGACGACATCACCCTGCTGCTGGTTTGTCGCAACCCGACCGTGAGCAACACGCCATGACGCAATACGCGCGGCTTTTGCGTTGGCTGGTTCTCGTTCTCGTTGGCGTGACCCTG
>CAZADH010000272.1:0-1662 GCA_964483805.1 uncultured bacterium | reverse complement strand
GCTCGGGTTGTTCACCTATGCCGTCACCCAGGCCGAGAAACGCCGGGCCGATGCGACACTCACCCGGGCCACCCACCATCTCGAGAAGACCTTGATGCAACTGCGGCTGCACAGCGACACGGCTGAATACCTGATCAGGGAGCTGCGTGACAGTTTCGCGGCCGTCACCCGGACACTGGACTGGCCGTCCTGGACCTTCGCACTGTCGAACGCCTTCCGCGAGAATTTCGACGGCATCGACCTGCTCCCGGATGCGCCCTGGCGCATCGATGCCAACATCGCCCTCAACCGGCTGCTGCAAACACTGGTGCAACTGTGGCCCGACGACGGGGCCACCCTGCGCCGGGTTGCGCGTTGGCGCGCCGCTTTCGATCGTCGTTTTCCCGGGTTGTTTGCGTGGGTGGTCGTTGACCGCCACGGCCGGATCGTCCCGACCCTGTCGAACCTCACGGTTCCCGCCACAGCCCTCCAGGCCTTGTACCACGCCTGGTTCCTCTGCAAACCGATCCACTTCGTGCACGATCTGAGCGACCGCATCGGCCTGCAACGGTTTGCGCCGTGGACCGGCGCACTGCAACAGGTGGGCACTCGCCGGGCCACGCCCAATGACTTCCTGGCCTTTCCGCATCGGTTTGCCGACCTCGGCATGACCGCCGATCGCCACCGCTTCTGGATGATGTGCGCCCCCACCGCGGGAGTCGCGGGGTTCGTCCATCGGTCCGCCGACTGGGACAACCTGGCGACATACGATGTATTGCGCCGTCTCCGCCCTCGGCTCCGGGGCCAAGGCATCGAACTGGGTTGCCTCACCGCCCCCGACAACCCAAGCGATCCGGCGCTCGTTGCGCCCGGCGCGTCGGCAACCTGGTTGGCGATGATCCGAAACGGCGAGGAACGCCGCGTCGTCGCGCAGTCATTGCACATGGTCGTGCAGATTCACGAGCGCCTCTGGGTCGCCGGGCGGCTGCCATTGCCGGTCAACGCCGACCCGGTGGTCCCCGGTCTGGCCTGTGCCCTGTGGGTGCTCGGCGCCTGGCTGGCCTGGCGCTACGGGGCAACAAATGCGCACAACGTATTGTCATTGCGTGTGCAGACCTCGGTGCTGTTTGTCGTCGCGGCGGCACTGCCGCTCTTGTTGATCGGGGTCATGGGCGAAGAGTATCTGGCCAACTTCGTGCACGAGAAGCACGAGGCCACCGGCCAGGCGCTCGGAGCCGCGCTCGCCGCCTGCGATCGCGGTTTTCCGGCACTCTTCACCGACCTGGCGGCGCGGATGAACCGGATGCTGCAAGGTTGTCGCTACGACGATGCCGCACGGCGCCGCCAGGTGCACCGTCGCCTGGGCCGCCTGGCCGGGACCCACCGCGGCATGCACCTCGCCGTCTTCGATGGCGAAGGCCACACGCAGTGGGACAGCAGCACCGTGGCGCGGGGCGGCCACGATGACGGCGGTCTGAGCGGCCGCATCGGCTCGGTGATCCTCGCCACCCTGAACCAGGAACTGGGCTCGCTCTCGGGCATGTTGTTGCTCAACTTCTTCGAAGCCATTTCCCCCGACCGCGACCTCGTCGCCGACGGCACCCGCGCGTTGGGTCGGTTCATGAAGTTGCAGATGGGCATGAACCCAACCTGGATCTACAACCAACCGCTCTGGAACGTGGC
>CAZADH010000271.1:0-8566 GCA_964483805.1 uncultured bacterium | reverse complement strand
TGATCTCACAGGAACGGGCGATGGCTGCGGATAGAGCCGCCGGCTGGCGCGCCAGGGTTGGGGCCGGTGCTGCCGTCGGGGCGCAGAAAGGTGCCGAGCGAGAACCCGCCGGGCCTGGCCAGATCGCAGACCGGGCACTTGCCCGAGACAGGAAGGTTGCGTTTGCACTTCGGACACTGAGCCATGACGGACTCCTAGCCTGCCAAATCGGCAGCGAACGGTATTACGATTCGCGGATGCCGTCAGGCACCGGCGCTATCTTCATGTTGATATCGAGAGCCGGGGCAGAATGGGTCACCGCCCCGACCGAAATGTAATCGACGCCGGTGGCGGCAACAGCCGCGACCGTCTTGAGATTGATGCCGCCCGATGCCTCGAGTGGCACGCGACCGGCAACGAGACTGACCGCCTGTTGCATCGTTTCGGGGGTCATGTTATCGAGCATGATCATGTCGGCCCCGGCTGCCAGCGCGCGCTCGACCTGATCGAGTGTGGCTGCCTCGACCTCGATGCGCACCGCCGGTCCGGCGCCGGCCCGGGCCTGTGCGACCGCCGCCGCAATGTCATCGCCCATAGCGGTGAGGTGATTGTCTTTGAGCATGATCATGTCGTAGAGCCCGGTGCGGTGGTTAACCCCACCGCCGACCCGAACCGCCAGTTTCTCGAGCGCACGCAGGCCCGGCGTGGTCTTGCGGGTGTCGAGGATCTTCGCCTTCGTGTCGGCGACGGCGTCGACAAAACGACGGGTCAACGTGGCGATGCCCGACAGTCGCTGCACCAGGTTCAGCAAGGTGCGTTCGGCGGTCAGCAGCGTGCCGACCGGGCCGGTCAGGCGCGCGATCACGGCACCCGCATCGAGCCATTGACCGTCGGTGGCGACCAGTTCGATGCGTGTGGCCGGCACAGAGCGTGACTCATGCTCGCTGCGTGGCGAGCGAAACAGCGAGCCACCGGTGTGCTCGGGGGGATATGGCGTTGTTGACTGAGCCCATCCCGCAAGCGCCCGTCGCCGCTCTTCGACCGCCACGATCACCGGCTCGATCAAACCCAGGCCGCACACGACGCCGGCCTGCTTGAGCTTAACCGTCGCCGTGGCCTTGGCCTGGGCGGCATCGCCGAGCGCCAGCACCGAAAGATCACGGCCTGTCGGACCGAGGTCTTCGGCCAGAATCTCATCGATGAAGATCGATAGGTTCCTCATGGTTTGTCACTCAACTCGAGAAGGCGCACATCCTCGAGATCGATCTTGCGCCCAGCCGCTTTCTTCGCCGAAATCAGGTCTTGCTTCGAGACCACGTAGTAGGTCTGGCCGTCGAAGTTCATCGTCAATCGGTTCTGCCAGGCTGTCGCGAACAACAACCCCGGAGTGGATGTTTGCACGTCGATACGAACCCGATCTTTGAACACGGTGATCTCGTTCTTTGTTAACTGCTCGGCGTTGATGAGTGTTGCCGTCGCGAAACCCGCTTCTTGCATCGCGTCGAGCAATGACTGTGCGTTATCGCGGGTCGGGTCGATGAGCAAATCGATGTCGAAGGTCGCCCGTGGAACGCCGTGCAGAATGGCGGCAATTCCACCAATCACGACGTATTTGACGTCATGAGAGAGAAAGGATCGGAATATTCCGGTCAGTTGCTTGAGCATCTTTGGTGTCAGCAATCCTCGGATTCATCGAGAAAATTAGTTCCGTGAACTCGCACAGCAGGTTCATGCGCTGTTCGTAGGAAAGCGACTGAAACCAACGCGCTTTGGCCTCCGGGGTTTCTTCGGAGAAGTCATTGCCAATACTGTAATGCATTGTATTGCCCACTCGTTGCTTCCTCCGTGACCGACGACGCGATTGAACTCTCGCATTATAACAGACCTTGGGCGGATGACAAAACCCCCGGGGCATTGCTGCCCCGGGGGTTTCTTTGGTCGACCTCTGTCTAGGCCCTTGTGGGCTTCGTCAGGTCCAACCTGTCTGGCTTAGAACTGGCTGTACAGTTCGGCCCAGAACATGTTGTAGTCGAAGTCGGCGCCTGCATTGCCGCGGCCAGCGCTAACGGCTTGGGTGATGGCACCAGCGTTGTTGAGGTACTTGGTCTGCTTGCCAGTGAAGTCGAAGGCAGTGTAGCCCAAGCGGATGCGGGTGTTCTCGGCGAGCTGGTAGCGGTACTCGAAGGTCAACACGGTGGCGTTGGCTTCGGAAGTCCCGAAGTTGTTCCAACGGTCATACGTGCTGTTCGTTTTGCTGTAACCGACCGGCAACGTGCCACCGGACCACTGCTCGCCAGCCAGAGCGGCCACGCGGGCGGCCGGGTTGCTGACGGTGTCTTTCAACTCGGACAGCCAGTCGCCGGCCAAGCGGAAGTAGTGGCGGGTATCGCGGGGGCGGTACTCGACCTGGAACTTGAGGTCATACATGTTGACCAGACCATCGGCGAAATACGTGTTGCCGCGGCTGATGTCCTCGTAGGGGGTCTCGACACCGTTGTCGTAGCGGCGATCGTTGTTGATCGCGTAGGCACCGGTGCTCTCGTCGGTCGCGAAGGTGTAACCCAACTTGGCGGCCCACTCTTTTTTGCTGTCCCACTTCACCGCAACGGCACCCATCCAGCCGCCGAGGTCGACGTCGATCCAGTTGTTCTGGGGATTGGCGACGGTCGCGGTCAGAGCGGTGATGGAACCCTTGGCGATGTCAGAGGTGTAGCGGTTGTAAGCGAAACCGAGGTCGTAGTCCCAGTGACCGTTCTTGCCGATCGGGCCACGGCTGCCGAACTCGACGTCCCAGCGGTTGTCGTTCTTCAGGCTGCCGAAGGCGATGCCACCGGCCTGACCGACCAGCGAGGAGGAACCAGCGGCCGACAGAGCGCGACCGGCGACGCCAGCGAAGCCGTTGCGGTTCAGGGTCTGGGGATCGTTCTGGCCGTAGAAGTTCAAATACATGTTGTGGTCGCGGTGCTTGTGACCGAGAGCCAACGCCCAGATGTTCTTGTAGTTGACGTTGCCGTCATCTTTGTAGCTGCCACGGTGGCTGTCATAGATGGTGTAGAACTTGACATCGACGTCGCCGCTGCGCTTGAAGTACTTGATCGCATCGACGTAGTCGCTCAGGAGGAGGCTGTGGCCTTCGTTGTACCAGTTGCGGCCGAAGGTGAAGTCGCCACCGAAGCGGAACATGTGCTTGATGTGCAAGTAGGCGATATCAACGTCAACGTTGGCGTTGGCGGTGATGCCATGACCGTAGGTGCCGGCATAGCCCCAGCGGTTCGGATTGGTGTTGGCAGCGGCGACCGTGCCAGCATTCTGATCCTGCTTGTTGAACATGCGCCAGCGAGCGACGGCGGTGATGTTCTCGTCGATGTTGGCGGTGAACTTGAAGCGAAGCTGGGTCTGGGTCTGGACATTGTCCTGATTACCGTAGCCACCGAAGTTGAACCAATCGCGATTGTGGATCAGGGTGCTGTGGCGGACGAGCATGTCGCCGCTGAGCTTGACCTTCTCCATGCCGCCCTTGGCCATGTAGTCCTTGATGCCCTCGACGTCTTTCTTCAGGGTGCTGACGTCTTCTTTGACGACCTGCATGTCGTCCTCGAGAGCCGTGACCTTCACGCCCAACAGAGCCAGCTCGTCAGCGAACTCAACGGTCAGCTTCTCGAGGGTCTGCAGGTCGCTCTTGGTGACGAGGTTGTCGCCGATGCCTTTTTCCATCATCTGCTCGATGGAGGCCAGCATTTTGGCAACGACCATGGCCAGCGCGTAGCGGGTCATGGGCTTCTCGCCCTTGAAGGTGCCATCAGGATAACCCTGAAGAATGCCCTTGCTGCTCAGCTTCTGAACGGCATCATAGGCCCAGTGACTGAACGGAACGTCAGAGAACGGATTGGCGGCGGCGAAAGCCGGACCGCTGAAAGTGGCCAGAACGAAGGCCACGACCATAACGATGGAGATACGTTTCAACATTGTGGAATACCCCCTTCAGGTATTTTAATTAGATTTGGATCTTGGGTTCGGGGGGTTCCGTTTTGACCTTCCCTGGAACTTCACCTTGCCGTCTGTAAGAAGTGTCCATGTTGCCTTCGGACTTCAGACTCGGTTCGGTTCTTTGGGTCAGCCTCTGCGGTTCCCTCCTGGGGTCTGCCGGTTCACCTTCGCTGGGCTACCTAAGAGAGTTGCACCTCCTTCCATGACACCCAGGTCTGGTGTAACAATTACCTTGGACCTTGAACGCAAGAATATACTTAGATGACGGTTGAGAGTCAAGGATTATTTTTCGCGGCACTCTTCCGATGGGGCGTGCAATCGCCGCAAACATTGATGAACAAAGAGTCGACAGGGTTACCACGTGCACCCTCCTTTTCGGGGTTCAGGTGCCCTGCTTCAGAGTTTCGAGGCGATTTCACGTCAAGCCGTCTCTTCATCGCGGGCCATCATTGACCGAATCGACGCCAGGCGCAGATTTGCGCGCGGCGTGCCGCAGGTACCGATCGCCGATGACCCACGCGGCATAGGCATCCACCGGCTCGGGCGGGGTCTGCAGCGACAACGGGATGAGACGCCAGAATCCCTGTGGCGGGTGCTCGCGCCAGTAGCGCTCGCGGGCCTCACGTGTCGAGTTGGTTTCGTCAACGGCGTGGGTCGGCAAGCCGAGCTGCAAGGAAGCCACGAGGTCGTCAACGGTTTCGGCGGCAGTCCCCTCGCCGACCACGATCGCTTCCGGTTGGTGCTGCGCGATGATCCGTGGCAGGGTGCGGGGCAGTTCGGCAACGTAGACGATGCCCAGTTCGCCATGGGTGCCATCATCGTGGACGATGGCAAAGCCGCACTTCTCGGATCCTGGATCGAGGGCGAGAATGGTGACACCCATCATCCAAGGATGTATTTGCAATAAAAGATACGCATACCTTGGATACCATCGTCATCCCAACCCCGAAAGCTGAATCGGGAAATCGAATGGCCCCAAAACCATTATTAGTAGGGGCGTTCCGCGGAACGCCCCCGGAAAATTCACGACGTCTCCGGCCAGTTCACCGCCGCCATCATGGCGTCGCGGCCGACCCAGTCGTTCAGGGCGACGATCGGTTGGTCGGTTTTGACGGTGCCGCCGGCGAACGCGACGGCGAAGACGCCTTCGCGGGGCATGACACAATCGCCGGCCCGGTGATACACCGCACACTTTGTATGGCAGGTCTTGCCGATCTGCGACAAGGCCATGATGACGCCGCCGGGCGTGCGAAACAGGGTGCCGCGAGGCAGTTCGTACAGGGAAAGCCCCTCGGTCGCCAGGTTCTCGGCGAATGAACCGAAATCGACCTTCAGACCCTTGTCCTGCATCTTCTTGATGCTCTCGACAGCCAGCAGCGAGACCTGGCGGTGCCAATCGCCGCCGTGCGCGTCGCCGTCGATGCCAAACCCGGCCTTGATGAAGACCTCATCGGTCGGGCTCTTGGGCGTTCCCTTACCCGGACTGGTAGCGAATTTGCGCATCGTTCCGCGTTGAACGCCGTGGCCCAGAAAAACGCCCGATCGTCCGCCTTCCTTTAATAGGAGGCGAACCTCGTCGATCGTCGATTCGTGTGAAAGCGCCTTCGTCATATCGATGATGGTTAGTAACGCCACTTGTACCGCGGCCAACGCTTCGATCTCGACGCCCGTGCGATCGACGGCCTGGGCCTCGCCGAAAACGACCACGCGGTCGGGAGGCAGCAACGCCAGATCGACCGCGACCTTCGACAAACGCAACGGATGACACAGCGGCACCAGGTCGTGTGCGCGCTTGGCCCCCTGAATGCCGGCAATTCGAGCGACGGCGAGAGCGTCGCCCTTGGCGACCTTGCCCTCGCGCAAGGCGGCAAACGCTGGTGCCGAGAGGCGAATCGAACCAAATGCCAGGGCCGAGCGAAACGTCTCGGCCTTGGCGCTGACATCGACCATGGCCGCGCGGCCGGCCGCATCGACATGCGTAAGCTGTTCAGACATTGGGTTACCTCTGTGGATAGGGAACAGACCCAGGGTCTGTCCCCGGCTTTGGACTTTGCTACTTGGCCTGGGCGGCCCGGTACAGGTCGCAGCCGAGTTGTTTGATTTCGTCGGCCCGTTCGAGTTTGGGCAGCCAGCGCGCCGGAATCGCGGTGAGCCCGCGTGTCGCGCCGAACATGGCGCCGGCCATGGCGGCGATGGCATCGGAGTCGCCGCCGATGTTGGCCGCGGCAACAATCATGTCATCGAAGCGGTCGTACCACTTGAGATAGCAATAGACCGCGGCCGGGATCGCATCGAGGACATACCCCGTATTGCCAATATTGCTGATCGCCAACTTCGGATCGAGCTTCAGTTGGTCTTTCAGCCCGGCCAACTTCTTAACCAGTTCGGGACTGTACGGTTGGCACTTCTCGATGCAGCCATTGATAAGGCCGTCGATGCCCAGATCCTGGCCCTCGACGCCGACCTGGATGATCCGTGCCAGGACCATGGCGCCGGCGACGACCTTCGGATCGGTGTGCGTGATCTTGCACGATTTCTCGATGGCGTCGCGCATGGCGTTGGCATTGCGCGCATAGAACAGGCCCAATGGGGCAACGCGGGCGCTAGCAATGACGCCGGCCGACATCGACCCCGACATCTGCCACGGTGTACCGGTGGCCAGTTTGCGACACGCATTCATGCAGGTGTTTCCGGGAAAACGCCACTCGGCTCTTGTTTTCTGGCGGTGATACCAGTCGACCAGACGGGCTGCGAAGGGTTCGATCAAGAATCCGCGCTTCTCGGCGACCGTCTCGGCCAGCAGCAGCATCTGCTGGGTTTCATCAGAATACTGACCGGGTTCGAGGTGGTGCAGCGGGTGTGAGGGCAGTGCCTTGACGTAATCGGTCACCCGATCCTGCCCGATGTGGGGGTCGCGAATCGTGTCTTCGATCGGTGCCGCCAACGCATCGCCGATGGCGAACCCGAGAAGACAAGCCTGGAAACGGTCAATCATGAGCGGGGCGTGCTGCGACTATTCCTGCGGAACGATCGGGTTCAGGGCCAGCAGAGTGGCGAGGTTGGCCTTGGTCACCTTGGTCATGAACGTGGGCGACATGTTGGCGACGGTGTCGCGGATGCTGTGATAGTTCACGCAGTAGTCTGGATACCCTTCGATGGTCAGAATCGCCGGGATGCCGATGTTCCAGAAGGAGCTGTGGTCACTCTGCCAGATGTCGCTGTTGTATTGACAATTGCTGCCCAGGCCGGTATAGGCCAGCGCATTGTCTTTGAATACGTCGATCAGCCAGTTGCTCGCCGTATTCCCGATGACGGCGACGTTGGGTCGGTCTTTGTCGGCGATCATGTCCATGTTGAGCATCGCCTTTACTTTGTATTCACTGCCATTGACCAGCGTGCGGGCAAACGCCTTCGAGCCGATGAGTCCCACTTCTTCGGCGTTGAACTGGCAGAAGATCACCGTGTAGTGCAGTTTGAGGTCGGCGACAGCGCGGGCGATGTTGAGAACAGCAGCGGCCCCGGAGCCGTTGTCATCGGCGCCCGGCGCGTTGGGTTTCGGACCGTAACTGCTGACCGTGGAATCGCAATGCCCGCCCACGACGATGGCGGTGCCGGGTTCTTTGTCGCCGCGTTTGATCGCAACGACGTTCTTGAGATCGGGCACCGAGTTGTACGAGAACGCGGGCGTGGTCACGGTCAGCCCGGGAATGGCACCGAACTGTTCGGCGAGCCACGCAATGGCTTTGCTGTTGCCCTTCTCGCGGACAGCGCGGCTGACGCAATCTTGCAGTGCCTGGACATCGGCAGTGACGCTGGCAACGGTGATGCGCTCGAGCAAGCCGGCGATGATCGGATCCGGGATTCGGGCCGGTGCGGCAGGACGGGCACTGGTCGGCACCTGGCGCAACGGCAACAGCGTCTCATCGATGAGCGAGTAGTGCAACTGCAGAACCTGCAGGTCTTCTTCGTCGCCCGGGCGAATGCGGATGACACGTGTATGATTTTTCGCATACAAGGGTTCGAATTTGGCCCGCAAACCGCGATCGTCAGCCGCGTCACGGCACCAGACGAGATACCACTGTTCACTCGCGTCGTCGAGGCGTTTTTTGTCGATGATTTTGAGCGGCAGCTTCAACGATTGCATGCGCTGCAACCGGATGTAATTGACGTGGGTCAGGTAACCTTCGTCGGAAGCATACGCATACTTGCCGGCAAGACTGAAGATGCGGGCGTCGTTTGACTTGGAAGGCGGGGTCTGCACGAGAACGAGGTAGCCGACCCGATCGGCGCGCCGCGATTCGCGGATGTTCTTGACGAAGGCATCGAACTCGGCCTTCGCTTCGCCACCCAACGCCCACACGGGCACGATCGAAACGGTGAACAACAACACCAACGCGAACACGAGTCGCCGCAGATTCATGGTTCCCTCCTTGGGTGACAGAGGATCATTTGCTCAACAGGATACTCCAACAGTGGGCACCTGCCAACCTGAAACGCGACGGGGCGTTTGCACTGCCCGAAACTGGCGTTTCGGGCCGCCGTCCATGGCGGCAAACGCCCACTACGCGCATCGTGCGCGGGCGGGTCGTTTGCACTGCCC
>CAZADH010000270.1:0-8583 GCA_964483805.1 uncultured bacterium | reverse complement strand
GTCGAGGAGGCCGTGGCGATGGCAAACACCGGCAACGCCTCGTCGATGAGCGCGATCGGCCCGTGTTTCATCTCACCGGCGGCATACGCCTCGGCGTGGATGTAGCTGATCTCTTTGAGTTTGAGGGCGCCTTCGAGGGCAGTCGGGAAATTCACGCCGCGCCCGAGGAACAGGAAATCTTTGGCCTTGTGGAACTTCGCCGCCAGCGCCCGGATCTCGTCGCGCCGGGTCAGAACCTTTTCGATCTCTTGCGGCAACCGCTTCATCGCCCGGATCATCTCGGACACGTAGTTCTGGCTCAGCGTGGTGCGGATCTTGCCCAACAGCAGCGCGAACAGGGTCAACGCGGTCAACATCGCGATGTAGGCTTTGGTCGAGGCGACCCCGATTTCAGGACCGGCGTGGATGTAGATCAGGCCGTCGACCTCGCGGGTCAGGGTCGAGCCCTTGGCATTGACGATGCCGATGACCTTGGCCCCGCGGGCCTTGGCCTCGCGAACCGCGGCCAACGTGTCGGCCGTCTCGCCCGACTGGCTGATTGCCAACACCAGTGTCTCGCTGTCGACCAGTGGTTCGCGGTAACGGAACTCGGAGGCCAGGTCGCACTCGACCGGCACCCGCACCAGTTTTTCGATCAGGTATTTGCCGACGCAGCCAGCGTAATACGCCGTACCACACGCGACCACCACAATGCGTCGGGCCCGGTAGATGTCGGGGCCGGTCAGGCCAAGGTCTTGCAGGAAGATCTTGCCTTCTTCTTCGGAGCAGCGCCCGCCGATGGTATTGCGAATGACCTCGGGCTGCTCGAAGATCTCTTTGAGCATGAAGTGCGAGAACCCGCCCTTCTCGGCAGCAACCGGGTTCCAGTCGATCGTTTGCGTCTGGGGTTGCGACGGGGTTCCGTCGGCGAGGGTCATGAACCGCACGCCGTCGCGCCGGACTTCGGCCAGGTGCAGGTTTTCGAGGAACACGACCCGCCGGGTGTGGTGCAGAATTGCGGGGATGTCGCTGGCGACGAAGTTTTCGCCATCGCCCAGACCGATGATCAACGGACTCTCTTTGCGGGCGGCCACGATCAGGTCGGGGTGGTTTTTGTGCAGGACCACGATGGCGTAGGCACCGTGCACGTCCGCCAACGCCTGGCGCACGGCCAGGGTGAGGTCGCCCTGGTAATACGATTCGATGAGGTGCGCCAGCACCTCGGAATCGGTCTCGGAGGCGAACTTGTGCCCCGCCTGCACCAGGCGGTCCTTGAGCTTCATGTAGTTCTCGATGATGCCGTTGTGCGCGACGACGAGCGAACCGTGGCAGTCTCCGTGGGGATGGGCATTGAACGAACTGGGGCGACCATGGGTCGCCCAGCGGGTGTGGCCGATCCCGGTGCCGGCGCGCGTGTCGAAGGTGCGCACCAGCACGTCGGCGAGATCGCGGAGTTTGCCGATGTCTTTGCGCACGGTCAAGCCCGTCTCATCCGCCACGGCGATACCGGCGGAGTCGTAGCCACGGTATTCGAGCCGGGTCAGACCATCGTAAATCACGTCTTTGGCAAGGCGCGGGCCGAGGTAACCGATGATGCCACACATTGTATTGCGCTCCTTGTCTCTGCGAACTCAGTAGGGATTGACCGGCCCGCTGCCCGCGCCGGACCCGGTCTCGGGCGCAGGCGTCGGCGCCGGCGTCGGCGTCGGTGCCGGAGTGCCGCCGGCATCACCGGTCGCACCGCCCATGCCGGCGATCCTGGATTCGGCCCTGGTGGCCCACTGTGTGCCGGGGAACTCGTCGACGACTTCCCGGAAGTACTTCTTCGCCGGTTCGGCCGACCCGATCGATTCGAGAAACTCGGCGTAACAGATCTTGGCTTCACCGTTGTGCTTGTCGGCGTCGAGCACCTGCGTAAACAGGGCCCGTGCCTCGTCGTTCTTCTTCTGTTTGCCGGCCAGCCGCGCCTTCAGCAGAGTCAAGCGCGGCGAGGCGCGAATCTTCTCGGCTTTATCGAGATGTTCCTGGGCGTCGGGCAACGCTTCGGTGAGGATGAGCCCTTCCGCCGTGATCAGTCGCGCGTCGTAGTCGTTCTCGTCTTCGTGCAGGAGATCCTGGGTCTGCATCAGGGCCTGATCGACCCGGCCCGAGGCGATGAAACACCGCGCCAACACCACCTTGAAGATCTTCTCTTTGGGCGCGAGCAGAATGGCGCGCTGCAGTTCCTGGGCGGCATCCTCTGGCAGGCCGCCGGCAAGCAGGATCTTCCCTTTAACGTAGTGTGCACTGGCGTTGTCGGCTTCCTTCTCGAGCACCTCGTTGACCGTCTTGGCCGCCAACTCGATCTTGCCCACCTCGACCTGCGCATCGGCAAAGGCGATGCGCGCCTCGGTGTTGTTCGGATCGAGTTTCATCACCTTCTCGTAGATTTCCTGCGCATCGGCGTATCTTCCTTGGGCTTTCTTGACCTCAGCCAGGCTCACGTAGGTGAAAGCGTCTTCCTTGACCGCCAGCGATTCTTTGAACGATTTCTCAGCCTCGGCCAGCTTATTGGTTTTCAGGTAGGTGTCGCCTTGTAAATACAGTGTATCTACGTTCTTGCCGTCGAGTTTGAGCGCCGCCGCGAAGTGCTTCAGTGCCTCGTCGTAATTGCCCTGCTGATACTCGACCACGCCCCGAAAGTGCACGGGCCTGGCGTCTTTGGGATCTTTTTTGATCAACGCGTCGAGCTTCGCCGTTGCCGTCGCATACTGCTGCGCATCGAGCGCGTCGAGGGCGTCGTCGAGCGGCGTGTGGGCCGTGACCCTTGGCTTGTTGGGACGCCCAGGCAGATTCGGCACCCATTCGGTCGGCGATGAGCCTTCGATGACGCTCTCTTTGACGACCCCATAGCGGTTGCGCTGCCCAGCCGGGCTTCGCGTTCCGGACTGCGGCGCGGGGGTCGGCGGCGTCAGTTTTTCTGTGCCGGTGACTTTGCCGAACGGATACACCTTCTGACACTGTTTGAGCAGTTCGACATATGGCGGGACGTTCGGCCAGCGCTGATTGAGAAACATCGCCTGTTGCAGGGCCTTGTCGGCCTGCCCGGTCTGGGCCAGCGCGGTTGCCAGGTAGTAACGGGCCTGCTGGTGATCGGGAACCATGTCGCACACCTGACCGAAATAGTCGATCGCGGCGATCCAGTTGCGCGTGTTGTAATGCCGCACGCCCTCGGCGTAGATCGGCCCGATCAGGTCGGACTGCGCACATACGGGCACTGCCGCCATGACCCACAGGGCAACGGCACAGATCAACCGGGACCACGACCAGGTGAATCGAACGGATCGCTGGGCTACACGGCCATCGTCGCGCATCTTCTCGTTCCTTCCACAGCAGATTGACCCGACCCGCCCCGCATTCGCCGTTTTCAGACGACCGCTAGCAAGAATCGGGCCGAACTATGGTGTACGAGATTATCAGAAGCCCCCGCCGCCCGCAACCTGTGGATAGGGGACAGACCCTAGGGTCTGGCCCCTCGGCAGGCAGCGACGAAGCCGGCGAAGAGACGGCGCGAGGTTTCGTCGGTCGCCGAGGTTTCTTCGGGATGCCACTGCACGCCCACCCAGATGCGCTCGGGGTCCTCGGCCTCGATCAACTCGCAGTGACCGTCCGGCGCGTGGCCGCGAATCGCCACGCCGGGCGAGGGTTGCGCGACGACTTGATGGTGAAACGAGTTGGTGTAGAACTCGTTGACCCCGACCCACTCGGCGAGGCGCGACTGCGGGTCGATGGTCACCCGATGCGACGTCGACCACCGCGGCGATTTCTGCGTGTGTTGGATACCGCCCAGCGTCACGACATCTTGATGCACCTTGCCGCCGTTGGCGATCACCATCAACTGGCAACCGCGGCAGATGCCCAGGGTCGGAAAGCGGCGCTGCCAGGCCAACCGGGCCATCGCCACCTCGAACTCATCGCGGATCGGGTTGACGTTGCCCAGGTGTGGCGACGGATCATCGTTCTGATAGCGCGGGTCGAAATCCTCACCACCGGCAAAGACCAGGCCCTGCAGTATGGAAAACGGCCATTCGCGATCGGCGGCGTCGGGGTTGGGAGGCAGCAATACAACGTGTGCACCAGCCCGTTGCAGTGACTGGTAGTATTTCCAGGACACGGTGGTGCGCACCCCGGGCACCCCGGGCTCGCGGATGAAAGTCTCGCCGGAACAGATGCCGATCAACGGTTTCGCGGTCATGGAGCGCCTCCTGCCGCCGGCCGGTCCGGTCGGGGCACCCGTGGACCGCGGGTGTCAGCCCCAGTGCGTGGCGCGGCGAGGATCCAAGATATCGCGAAGCTCGTCCCCCAGCAAGTTGAAAAGCACGACCACGGCCGCGATGCACAGGCCCGGATACAGGGCGAAGCGCGGCGCCCAGAGCATCAGGTCTTTGCCCTGGTTGACCATGCTGCCCCACGTCGGCATCGACGGATCGACGCCCAACCCGAGGAACGACAGGCTCGCTTCCGACAGGATGGCCGAGGCCATGCCCATCGTGAAGATGATGATGATCATCGGCAGGCAGTTGGGCAGGATGTGCACCAACAGGATGCGCAGATCCGAAGCGCCGAGGGCCCGCGCCGCGAGCACGAACTCGACCTCGCGCAACTCGAGGGTCTGACCGCGGATGATGCGCGCCGTTTCCGCCCATCCCACCACGGCGATGGCCAACACCACCGTGGTCATGCCCTGCCCGAGCACCGCCGAGATCGCGATGGCCAGAAGCAGACTCGGAAACGCGAGAAACATCTCGACGAGGCGCATCGACGCCCAATCGAGCCAACCCCCGTAATACCCGGCAAGCAGACCGATCGCCACCC
The DNA here is from genome assembly GCA_964483805.1 of uncultured bacterium. Classification (GTDB taxonomy): domain Bacteria; phylum Muiribacteriota; class Ozemobacteria; order Ozemobacterales; family Ozemobacteraceae; genus CAZADH01. The sequence continues at coordinate 3,750 of CAZADH010000270.1, read as the reverse complement.
CGATCAGCACCGCGACGAGGCGGGCGACAAAGCCGATCAGCAGTGAATTGCGGGCCCCGGCGACCAAGCGGCAACTCACGCATTGCCCGTACTGATTGCAGCCCAGCGGATAACCCGGCGGCGACGCGAGACGGTGCTTGAGCTCACCGTGCGCGGGATCGTGCGCCATGAACAGCGGTCCGAACGTCGCCACGCCGAGCAGGCCGACGACGCCGATGAGCGACAACCAGCCGATCCAGGTCATGCGGGCGAGCGCGTGCCGCCAGGTGACGCTCATGCGCCACCCCCGCCACCGGCCGCGAGTTGCTCGCGCACCTTCGGATTGAACCAGGCGTAGGCGAGGTCGGCCAGCAGGTTGATGCCGGTGAACACCAGCGCGCTGAACAGCACGATCCCCTGCACCGACGGGTAATCGCGCTTGATGATCGAATCCATGGCAAACCGGCCCAGACCGGGCAGATCGAAGATGCTCTCGGTGATCACCGAGCCATTCAGATAGCTGGAGAAGTCGAGCGCAACAATAGTGATCACGGGCACCATCGCGTTGGGAAGCGCGTGCCGCCACAGGATGCGCCACCGCGGCAGGCCCTTGGCAATCGCAGTGCGAACGTAATCTTCGGAGAGAACCTCGACGAGACTCGCGCGCACGACCCGGGCCATGAACGCGCCCGAGCGGATGCCGAGCGTGATCGCGGCCATCAGGAAGATGCGCCATTCGATGCCGGCGGCCACCACCGACTCGTTGGTCAACCAGTGCCAGCGCACGGCGCACAGGTAGTAGAGGATCAGGCCGGAGAAGAAGATCGGCGTGCTGATGCCGGCCACCGACATCACCACCACCAGACGATCGAACCACGAGCCGCGATACACCGCGGCAAGCATGCCGACCGTCACCCCCGAAATCGCCGAGATCGCGATGGCCAGCAGCGCCAATGTGACCGTGGTCGGCAATTTCTGCTTGATGAGTGACGCGACGCTGGCGTTGTCGTTGATGAACGAGGTGCCCAGGTCACCGCAAACGACACGGCCGACATAAGCGACGAAGCGCTCGGGGAGTGGCCGATCGAGAGCCAGTTGGGCGCGCAACCGCGCCAGGTCTTCAGGGCTCGCCCGCGGCCCCGCCATGGCCGCCGCTGGATCGCCCGGCACCAGAAACAACACGACGAAGGTGACGAGCAGAATCCCGAGCACCACCGGAATGGTGCCCAGGATGCGACGGAGTGTGTATTCAACCATGGCTGTTCGCGGCGGTTACGATATCATGTCCGGCCGCGCCTGACCAGGAGCCATACGCCAGATGCGGTCCACTGCGGGTTGCCGGTTGCCCGGCGGGCGTGCAGCATCGGCGTCAGCGCACGGCCAGATGAATGCCGGTGCCCTTGTCGACGGAATACATGGGGTTCATGGTCATGGCCGAAACCCGCGGACCGAGCAGATAGGTCTCTTTGAGGTGCCACAGGAAGACCCACGGCGCCTCCGCGACGATCAGCCGGTGCACGCGGTCATACGCTTCGGCGCGCTTGGTCGGATCCTGAATGCGCACCACCTCGTCGAGCAGCGCGTCGACCTTCGGGTTGGCATAATGGGCGCGGTTGCCGCCGGACCCAAAGTTGCGCGAATGGAACAACGGCACGAGGAAGTTCTCGCCGTCGGGATAATCGCCGAACCACGACAAATAGAAGGCCAGTGCCTCGCCCTTGTCGATCGCCTCTTTGAGCGCGCCCCATTCCATCGGCCGCAACGTGATTTCGACGCCGGCTTTGCGCAGCTCGCCCTGCAGCAACTGGGTGATCTCGAACGCCGCCTGCGACGATTTCTGGAACAACTCGAACCGCAGCGGATTCTTCTTCGAATACCCGGCTTCCTTCAACAGGGCCTCGCCGCGGGCCGGATCGTAGTCGTAACCCGGCTGGCCGTCCATGTGACCAAGAATGCTGGGCGGGATCGAGCCGCGGGCGGGCACGCCGCGCCCCTTGTAGACCGCTTCGAGAATCCCCTGCCGATCGATGAGGTGGTTGAGCGCCTGGCGAACACGCACGTCGTTGAACGGCGGTTTCTGGTTGTTGAGGCCCATGTAGAAAACGTTCATGGCCGGCAGTTCCCGCATGCGTGGCACATTTTCGGGAATCGCCGAGAAGCGGTCGTAGTTGCTCGGATAGAGCTGCAGAATGTCGAGCGCACCCGACTCGAACTCGAGTTCGGCCTTCATCGGCTCTGTAATTACACGGTATTGCAGTGCCGAGATCGCCGGGGCGTCACCGTGATACGATGTATTGCGCTCCAGGCGCAGGTAGCGGTCGCGTTCGCGCGCCGTCAACACGAACGGTCCGGTTCCGAACGGCTTGCCGAAGAAGCTGCCGTCTTTGATGGCGGCGGCATGGCGCTCGGGCAGCACGTAGGCCGCGGGCATCGCCAGCAGGCTGATGAACGGGGCAAACGGCTGCTCGAGGGTGACGACGACGGTGCGGCCGTCGGTGACGCTCAGGCCCGAGGTCTTTTCGGCCTTGCCGGCAAGACGGTCTTTCGCACCGACAATGCGGTCGAGCACCCAGGTGCGCGGGGAGCGCGTCGCCGAATCGAGGACCCGCTCGAAACTGAAAGCGACGTCAGCAGCCGTGCACGGGGTGCCGTCATGGAACTTCAGATGCGGGCGCAACTTGAAGGTGTAGGTCTTGCCGTCGGGACTGATTTCCCAGGATTCGGCAAGGTCACCGACCAGGCGGAGGTTGTCGTCGAACCGAACCAGGCCGTTGAACAACTTGGCCTGCACGCTCGACTCGGCAACATCGACCCCTCGGGCCGGGTCGAGGCTGGCGGGTTCGCTGGTCAGATATCCACAGAACACATCTTTCGCCGCAGGTTCTTTGTCACCGGACGCATCGCGCCACGAGAAACCCACCAGTGCAGCGAGGACCAGTCCGATCGACGCAACCATCGTCAGCCTTTTCATTGTCGCCTCCATACGCAGTTGTTGGTTCGCCGGCCTGCTCGCGGCACCCGGTTCCCCAAAAAATCAACACCCGGACCGGTGCCCCAGGGCACCACCCTATCCGGGTTGTCCGTGCTTCGCGGTCTGCCATTGCGGGTTTACGAAGATCGGTGCCCCAATGGCCGTATCCGCTTCACTAGATATCGGCAGGATCGACGAGATTCTTGATTTCGGCCCGAAACGCGCCATTCTCCCAGTGCAGCCAGGCGATCGACGGGGCGTGCCCTCCGCGTGGCGTGAATGGGCTGCCGGGATTGACGATCAGGATTGTGCCCTTCCGCACGATTTCGGGCCGATGGGTGTGCCCGTGCACCACTGCTAATGGGCGTTTCGCTTCCCAGTGTTCCCGGCCGAGGTCATGGATGCAGTGCACCAGTTGCACATCGGCGGCGTCGGCGATCGGCACGCGAATGGTTTCGGGGGCCGGCACCGAGAACGGGTCGCAGTTCCCGCGCACCGCCACCGTGGGCGCAATGTCGCCCAGTTCGTCGAGCACCGAAGCGCACACGACGTCACCCGCATGCAGAATGAGGTCGGCCCCCTCGAGACACCGGACGAGTTCCTCCGGCAGGTGCTGCCCATGCCGCAGATGCGTGTCGGACACCAGGGCAATCTTCACGCGCTGACTCCTTGCCGGTCGATCGGTCAAACCGGACCTGGCGAAATAATGAAACGACGCGGTATCAAACGGGCCTCGATGCTTGACCGGGTCGTGGGCTTGCACTAGACTCGTGTCGTCTTCTCATATTGGTTATCGACAT
>CAZADH010000269.1:5550-8643 GCA_964483805.1 uncultured bacterium | reverse complement strand
GGGGATTTCGCGCCACCCGCGGCGACCGCCGACCCCGAACCTGCTTCAGAACCGGAACCCGAAGCTGAGCCCGAACCCTCGGCCGCCGCCATCAGCGGACCGGCCCCGGCCAGAACAACGAATAATGCGACAAACAGGGCGAAAAGACGCCCTTTGTGCGTCGACATAGTGCCTCCTCGGAAGAGTTTGGAAAAAACAACTTACTATATCACCCTCCCCCAAGGGATATCAAACCCAGTTTCGCCAATCGTTGTGGCCCGCCCGGGCAGCGCCATCGGGATCGAGGAGAAACAGAGACGTACGACTTAACTCTGCGAGTTGAGTCGTACGTCCCCGTTTCTCCGGACGAACTTGTTCCTCGTGAAGCAATACACGCCAATACAAAACCCCGCCCCAGCGATCTTGCGATCCGAGGCGGGGTCTGCTGCAGAAGCGTGTCGGTCAGGACACGCCCAAGCGCATGTTTACTGCATTACAGAGCACGCACGAACACCAACGCGTCGACGAACAGGTGGTGACCGCCGCCGGTTCCTGGCGTGACCGCGTAGAGGCCGACATCGACGCCGCGGGTGTTGCTGTCGATCAGGATCTGGCCCATCGACTGCACGGTGCGTCCCTTGGCGACCGAACCGTAACCGTTGACGTCCTTTTCCATCAGCACCGTGGTGAACAGCCCGCCGTCACGCGCGATGCGCAAGCGCCAGTTCGAACCCTGCGGGTGCGGATAGTAGTAACAGTAGACATTGTAGCGATACGCGGTGCCGCCGGCCGTCGGGCGCGGCAGATCGTAGAACGTGGCACCAGAATCACCAAACCCGTATTGATAGGTGTCACCGGCGCCCGGACCACCAAAGGTCTCGGCATACAGATGGGTCACGCCGGCACCCGAGTAGTAGTTGATATTGGTGTAGACCAGGTTGTTGTAGAGCAGCTCGACCCCGGCCGCGGTATTGATGTTCGCGGGCACGAACTTCCAATCGAGGTGCTCGCCCTCGAGGATGAACACGCCCGGGCCACCCGGATACGCTTTCACGTAGCTGGTCAGATCGGACTCTTTGCCCGAGGCGCTGACCGCCGAGATCTTGAAGAAATACGGCACGCCGAACTCGAGGCGCTGGCCCTGTTTCTCGGGCAACTGCATGAAGTTGCTCGGATACGAATTGATCACCTGCGCCGAGGTTTCGGTCCACTGCGGCTGATTGGACGTCAGCTTCGTGTAGCCGCCGTCGGCGATGGTCGAGAAGTAGATGTTGTAGCTGATGGCGTTGCGGGCCGCATTCCAGGCGAGCTTGATGCCCGACTCGGTCTGGATCGACGACCACGCGCGCAAGCCCGTCGGCACTTCCGGCACATCGCTGTCGGAACTCTGGGTGCTGATCGAACTGAGCTTGCTGATGTTGCCGTTGCGATCGATGACGCGCACGGCATACAGGTTGTACGGGCTGCCGTTCACATCTTTGAAGCTCTGGCTCAGGTTTGCCGTGCCGTTGTCCTCGACGATACCGACCAGCGAGAACAACCGGTCGTTGGTGTTGGCGCGGAAGACCATGTAGGCATCGAGATCGAGCGTCGGGTTCTGCCCTTCGAAGATCTTGCTGCCGTCTTCGTTCTCCGTCGGTTTGTCCCAACTGATCACCGGATCGGTGTCGTTGCTGACGCGGATGTTGGTCGGCCGACCCGGGATGGTGTCGTCTCCCGACTTCAAGGTAACCTGCACCGGATCCGAGTTCTCGCTCTCGGTATACATCTCGTTGAACGACCGGATCACGTACGTGTATTGCTCGGCACTGGTCTTGCTGACCGAAGTGTCGGTCCAACCTGGGGTATCCTGCGGCACGGCCGCGACCCAGGTCACACCACCGGCGCTGGTCGAGAGACCGCGGTAGATGTTGTAACCCTTCAGGTGCATGCCGGTGACGCGGTCCCAGGCGAGATACACATTCTCGGTGCTCGCACGCACCTTGATGTTGACCACCCGCGGCGGCCGCTCTTCGTACGGCAGACCGGCGCGGCCCTGGATGGCGTTGGTGCGCGACAGATCGGACTCCTTGCCCTGCGTATCAAACGCCGACAATTTGTAGTAGTAGTACTGGTCGTTGACCAGGCCGTTCTGGCTGTCGTTGTCGAGGTAGGTCGGCGCTGCCATCTTGCCGACCGTGCTGATCAACGTGAACGGCCCGCCCGAATTGCTCGAGCGGTAGATCTTGTAGCCGACCAGATCCGCCTCGGTGTTGGCGCTCCAGGTCAGCAGAATGGCGCGTTCTTTGCCGACGGCCACGATGTTCGTCGGAATGTTGGGCGCCTCGAAGTCGGTCAGCCCTTCGTCACGTTTGACGCCGGTGGTGCAACCATACAGCGTAAATAACGTGATCAGGGCGACCAACAGCACGACGTTGCGGCCGAGCGCATGACGTTTGGTCTGGTTTACCATGACGGCAGCTCCTTTGTCGCCGACGCGAAATACGACGCCGGTTCTAGACAGCGATATATCCTTTCCATCGTCACACCCCGCCCTTTGCTTTAGCTTTCGTCGGGCCACTCGACTCTTTTCGGCGCCAGAACTCCATGTCAGCCCCCTCCTGCCCCGTGTTGCAGGGCCCGCACCCCATCGTCGATGGCCGCCCGCATTTCGCGAATCGCCCGATCGAGACCGACCAGCACCGCCCGCGAGATGATGCTGTGCCCGATGTTGAACTCCTCGACACCCGCCATCGCACAGACGGCGGCAACATTGCGGTAGTTGAGACCGTGCCCGGCGTTCACCCGCAGACCCGCTTTGCGGGCCAGACGCGCCGCCTGCAACAACGCCTGCAGTTCTTTGTCGATGGCGGTCTCGCCCCGGGCATCGGCATACCGGCCGGTGTGGAACTCGACAAACGCAGCCCCGGTCGCTGCTGCGGCTTTGACCTGGGCGGCACTGGGATCAATGAAAAGGCTCACGACAATTCCCGCCTTTTGCAGCCGCCTGACCGCGGCGGTCACCCGCTTCAACTGCCCGGCCACATCAAGGCCACCCTCGGTGGTCACCTCTTCGCGCCGCTCGGGCACCAGGGTCGACATTTCCGGTTTGACCTCGAGGGCAAACTCGACGAT
>CAZADH010000269.1:0-5540 GCA_964483805.1 uncultured bacterium | reverse complement strand
AGATTGAGCCGACTCTGCACCGTCTGCCGCAGGAAACGCTCATCTCGGTCCTGAATGTGGCGCCGGTCCTCGCGCAGGTGGACCGTGATGCCGTCGGCGCCCGCCAGTTCGGCGAACACGGCCGCCGCGACCGGATCGGGTTCGGTCGTACGACGCGCCTGGCGGATGGTGGCGACATGGTCGATGTTGACTCCGAGTTTGATCATGGTCAGAAGGACTCCCTTCCTTCGGAAATATAGGCAAACGAGAACTGACTCCCGGTCAGGCCTTTGTCGGCGCGGAACGAGAAATACTGACTGGACAGGCACTTGGTGCAGCAGTGATGGTGCCGGATGTTCTCCGCAGCCAGGCCGGCGCGCAGCAGCAACATGGTGTTGATCGCCCGGATGTCGAGGTGCCACTTCTGTGGCCCCCGGCTCATGATGCCCATGCCCAGCGGCAACTGCAGGCGCACGAGTTCGACCACATCTTCGTCGACCTCGAGACAGCACGGGCCGATGCAGGGGCCGAGAATGGCGCCGAGGTTCTCTGGTTTTACATTGTATTCACTTTTCATGCGGGCCACCGTGGCCCCCACGATGTCCTGGAGCGTTCCGCGCCAACCGGCGTGAATGGCGCCGACGCAGAGCGGCTCGAGCGACAGCAACAGCACGGGTTGGCAGTCGGCCGTAAACACACCGACCGGCAATCCCGGCACATTGGTGATCACGGCATCGCCGGTACCGATCAACCCCGGACCCGTGCCGGGGTAAGCAACGCGGATCTCACTTTTGTGTTGCTGTTCGCAATACACCGCATCGGTGCACCGCAGTCCCGAAGTCCGCGCCAACTTGCGATAGTTCTCGAAGGTCGCCGGGTCGCCCTTGTACATGGCCAGGCTGCCATCTTTCCGTTCGGAAAAGCAGGCGAATGCGACGCCGTGGCGAAACATCTTCATCGGTGGCTCATCCCTCTCGCTGCAGCGACGACATCATGCGATCGGCCAGTTCGTCGACGGCATTCCGCTCGCCGGGCAGATCGCGCACGCGCCGCAACAGCTTGATCGCTTCCTCACTGCGGCCCTTCTTGGCAAACAGCGAGGCCAGCACGACATAGGCTTCTTTCATGCTCTTGTCGAGCGCGATCGCCCGCTTCGCCTCTTCGAAGGCTTCGGGCAGACGACCGGTGTTGTAATGGAGCAAGGCGAGATCCTTGTAAGCTTCGGCACTGTTCGGATTGAGCCCAAGCACCTTGCGCATCTCGGCTTCGGCCAGATCGTACTTGCCCGAGCGGATGAAGTCTTTGCCCATCGCCAGATGGGTCTGCACCTGGCCACGTTTGCCCTGATCGAGCCGGTCCTGCACCTTGAGCATCAGGCTGCGGGCTTGTCGCCCCGTCGAACTGTCTTCGGGCGAAGCATCGACGATGGCCTGCAACTCGGTGGCCGCTTCGCCAACGAGTCCACGCTCGAAATACGAGAAAGCCAACGAATAGCGCTGCGCCAGTGCGCGCTCCTCGGTTGTGGTCAACGAACGGACTGCACTGCGGCGCCGTGCGGGCGCCGAACTTGCCGCCGGTGCAGCCACCATTGGCGCCGGACCGACGCCGATCCCAGCAAGCGACATCGAGTCGTCGGCATCGAGGGGGCCAGGGTCACCGGGCAACAACGCCGCACTCGCCTCGCGCGAGGCAGCCAGCGCTTGCCGGGCCTCTCCCACTGCGGTGACCGGCGTGAACGATCCTCCCGACAGGGTCGGATCGACACGCTTGCTCTCGCGACTCAGCCCGGCCAGCATGCCCGACTTGCCGCCATTGCGCCGGGCCATGAAATCGGCAGCTTTGCTCTTGCCGGTGTACTTCTTGACATTGGTGAAATAGAACTTCTTCGAGTTGTTCGACAATCGGCGCACCTCGCGCTCGATGTGCGCGCGCACCGGATCGGTGTCGCTCACCCGCGTCAGGGCCGACTGAAACACATAGAGCGCCTTGTTGGCCTGATTGGTCTTCTCGTAACAGGCAGCCAGCGGCAGATACGCCTTGATGAAGCCGGGTTCGAGTTTCACTGCGGATTCGAACAGGCGCAAAGCCGTCTCGTAATGTTTCATGCTGTATTCACACAGTCCGAGGTTGAACTGCGCCTTGACGTAGCTGGGGTTGAGCTTGATCGCCGCTTTGAACTGCTGCACCGCATCGTCTTTGCGATCGGCTTTGTAGAGCGCCCAACCCAGACTGTCGCGAAATCCCTCGTTGCGTGGTTCGGCCTCGACCGCGCGACGGCACAACCGGATCGCCCGTTCCAGGTCGCTGCCCATCGAAGCAAGCAGATAGCCGAGGTTGTTCCAGGCCGACGGATACACGGGTTTGATCACCAGTGCCCGCTCGTAGGCCTTGATTGCCATCGTGCGGTTGCCGACCTGTTCGAACGCGTAGCCCAGGTTGTGGAACGCTTCGGCAAGGTCGGGGCGGAGACGCACGGCCTGGCGCAGGTCTTCGACGGCACCGGCGAAATTGCGGTCCTGCAGCTTTTCGGTGCCGCGAATGTACAAGCGCATGCCCGCGTCGGCCGAGCTGCCGAGACTGTCGATGCCCAACGCACTCGCGGTCGCCACCGGCGCCAGCAAAAGCGCCAGGGCCAGAACCACCAGGCCAGGTCCTCGGCGGTACGGTCTCCGCCGAGCTCCGACCGTGGAGCACGTACGCAGGTGATATCCCATGTTTGCCTCCTTGCCACGCTGTTGGTCGTGGTCAACGTCGTCTGTCGCGCATCTCTGTCGATTGCCAACCATGCACGAACCACGCGAACAGAATCTGACTCAATCAGAACTATCGGCAGGTTCCGGCCCGACCTTGAGATTCCTCAGTCATCAGCGGAACATCGACGGGGATTGTCACCGGGGCGGGTCTCGACTATCCTGGGCTCTGGTGCGGCTCGGCCGCGAGTCAACGCGTGGGGAGGAATCGTTAACTTATGGAGATGCAGTTCACCAAGATCGTTGCCACCCTTGGCCCGGCCAGCAGCAGCCCCGAAGTTGTCCGTGACCTGATCGCCGCCGGCGTCGATGTCTTCCGCTTCAACTTCTCGCACGGCACCCATGAGAGCCACGCGCAACTCCTGGCCACGGTCCGCGACCAGATCAAAGCGTCGGACAGCCCGGTGGCCCTGCTCGCCGACCTCTCGGGTCCCAAGATCCGCGTCGGCAAGTTCAAAGACGGCAAGGTCGACCTCGCCGTCGGTCAGAAGTTCTCGCTGTTTCTCGACCCCAATCGCGCGGGCGACGAGACCGGCGTAGGTACAACGTATTCACACCTTGTCGACGATGTCCGGGTTGGCGACACGGTGCTTCTCGACGACGGCAACATCAGCATGCGCGCGGTCAGCAAGGCCGCCGATCACGTCTGTTTCGAGGTCACCGACGGTGGCCCGCTCAAAGACAAAAAAGGCATGAACATGCCCGGCATCCCGTTGTCGGTGGCTGCCGTGACCGAGAAAGACAAAGCCGACCTCGAGTTCATCCTCGCCAACGGGTTCGACTTTGTCGCCCTCTCGTTCGTCCGCTCGGCCCGCGACCTGGTGCTGTTGCGCGAACTGATCGGCGCGCGCCCGATTCGTGTCGTCACCAAGGTCGAGAAGCCCGAGGCGCTCGAAGACCTGCCGGCGGTTCTCGCCGCGAGCGACGCCGTCATGGTGGCCCGCGGCGACCTCGGCGTCGAGGTGCCGCTCCAGTGCGTGCCGGCCTTGCAGAAACATATCATTCGCGAGTGTCAGCGTCGCAACATCCCGGTCATCACCGCGACGCAGATGCTCGAGTCGATGATCACCAACGAACGTCCGACCCGGGCCGAGACCACTGACGTGTTCAACGCCATCATCGACGGCACCGACGCGATCATGCTGTCGGCCGAAACGGCTGCCGGGCAATACCCCATCCATGCCGTCAAGACGATGGTGGCCATCGCCCGCGAGGCCGAGAAGTGCCGCTTCGCCAACACCACGGGGTTCGAACGGCAGAGCGCCGAAGACCCGACGGTCGAAGATACGATCGCCCACGTCGCGGCCCAGTCCGCACTCGAACTCGATGCCAAGGCCATCGTCTGTTTCACCCAGAGCGGCACGACAGCCAAACGCATCTCGCGCTACCGCCCGACCACCCCGGTTCTCGCCCTCACGCCCAAAGAAACGACCCAGCGCCGTCTCTGTCTCGCTTGGGGCGTACAACCGGTGAAAACGCCCGACATGGACAACACCGACGTCATGATCAAAGAGGCCGAACGCCAGGTGTTGGCCCTTGGCTGGGCCCGGCCGGGTGATGTCATTGTCATCGCCGCCGGCGTGCCGCTGGGAGTTCCCGGCAACACCAACCTGTTGAAGCTGCACCGCATCAGCGCCTGATTTCCAACCAACCCACGATGGACCGGTTGTGTGGGCCGGGCGAGCCGCTCTACTCGCTGATCATTCCGGCTTTTAACGAAGAGGACTTCCTGCCCGATACGCTGCGGGCGGTGCGGGCCGCGATGGCCGCCACCGACCACCCCGGCGAACTGATCGTCGTCGACAACAACTCGACCGATCGCACCGCCGCCATCGCCCGCGAGCACGGGGCTCTGGTGGTTTTCGAACCCGTCAACCAGATCTCGCGTGCCCGCAACGCCGGCGCCCGCGCGGCAAGAGGTAAATATCTCGTATTTACAGATGCCGACACTGAACCATCGGCCGCTCTGCTGCAGGCAGCCCTCGCCCACCTTGACGGGGGCCGGGTTTGCGGTGGGGGAGCCCGGGTGGCCTTTCTCGGTTCGGTGCCGCGCGGGGCCCGCCGGATCCTGGAGTTCTGGAACCATCTCGCCCGCCACCTGCGTTTCGCCGCGGGGTGCTTTGTGTTCTGCACCCGTGCGGCCTTCGATGCCGTCGGTGGTTTCAGCCAACAGGTCTACGCGAGCGAAGAGATCTGGTTCTCGATCGGCCTGGGCCGCTGGGGCGCCCAACGCGGCCTTGCCTTCACGGTCATCCAGACTCCGCCGGTGCGCACCTCGAGCCGCAAAGTAACGTGGTATTCGCGTCGCCACCTGCTGGCGACCATGGTGTTTCATGCCCTCGTGCCTTGGGCGATCCTGATTCAGCCGTTGTGCCGGTTCTGGTATCGCCGACCTTCCCCGGTCACTCGTCCAGGCACTCCTCGAGCGTCGGTTGCGGCAGATCGTGCAGATCGGCCACGAGATACGGCCCAACCTCGTCACGCAGATCCCGGGGCCCGGCCGCGGTAAACACGGTGACCGCCCCGTCGCGGCTGATCTCGTCAGACACCTCGCCGGAATCCGGGTGCCAGCGGAATTTCGCCACCGTCCCGCCCACCAGGTCGACGACGAACTGCTTCTTTCCCCCGTCGGGAAGTGTCCAGACGATGGTGTGGCGACCCGGTGGGACCTGTCCCAACCGCACCGGACATGCACCAACCGGGTGGTCGTCAACCGCAACGTGGCTGCCTTCGCCATCGCACTTGAGAAACAGTTCGACGGGCAGTGCATACCGTTGCGGGTTGGCCTGATACTCGGGCAGCGTCTGCAAC
>CAZADH010000268.1:0-8646 GCA_964483805.1 uncultured bacterium | reverse complement strand
GAACGTGTTAACAGTGTATTGCTCGCCATCGTGGCCGAGAAGACCGGATATCCGGCCGACATGCTGAATCCCGAGATGGACCTCGAGGCCGACCTGGGCATCGACTCGATCAAGCGGGTCGAGATCATGGCCGCAGTGCAGGAGCGTCTGCCCGAGGCGCCGGTGGTGCAGCCGAGTCAACTGGGCAGCTTGCGCACCCTGAACGCGGTGATCGGCTTTTTGACCGGTGGTGGTGGCGCGGGCGCCGGAGGCGAGGCGCAGCCGACGGCCACGCACGGCGCGGCAACGGCGGCTCCCGCAACGCTGCCCGAGGAAACCCTGTCCCGAACGGTATTGCAATGTGTACCGCTGACCGGCAGCGCGCGACCGGCCCTGGCATTGGCCCCCGGGCAGCAGATCTGGATCACCAACGACGACTCCCCGTTGGCCAAGGCGCTGGCCGGAGCGTTGCAGAAGCGAGGCGTCGACACCCGCGTGGTCGACCTGCGCGAAGTCGAATCGATGTCGGCCCCGGCGGCGCTGGGCGGCCTGGTCATTCTGGCGCCCGATTGCAAGTGCACCGACATGCCTTTCCTGCAACCCGCCACCGACAGCGTCATCCGGCGGTCGTTCCGCCTCGCACAACTCGTCGGTCCCGCGCTGCGCAAATCGGCGGCGCACGGCGCCACGCTGTTCGCCACGGTGATCCGCCTTGACGGGCGGTTTGCGCTCAGCACGCCCGACGTGCAACGCGATGCCGCCATCGGCGCTTTGAGCGGTCTGGCCAAAACCGTTCGCCATGAGTGGTCCGAGGTCAAAGCCAAGGCAATCGATCTCGACGTCGCTTGCACCGACATCGAGGCGGCGGCCAAGGCACTGGCCGACGAGCTGCTCACCGCCGGGCCAATCGAAGTGGGTATCGCCGCCGACGGCAGCCGCTACGCGCTCGAGGAGCGGGTTTCCGGCCCACTTCCGCCGCCCCGGCTCGACACCAAGGTGTTGGTGCTGCGCCCCAGCGATGTCGTCGTCGTTTCCGGCGGCGCCCGCGGGGTCACGGCGGCAACGGCACTCGCACTGGCCGAGACCTACAAACCGACGCTGGTGCTGCTCGGTCGCACGCCGGTGCCCGAACAGGAACCCGCATGGCTGGCGCCGCTGACCAACGAGGCGGCGGTCAAGAAAGCAATACTCGATCAATACAATGGCAAGATGACGCCCAAGCAGTTGGGTGAGGAGTACGGCAAGGTCATGGCCGAGCGCGAGATCCGCGACAACCTCAAGCGCATCGCCGCCACCGGCGCCAAGGTCCTCTACCGGCCGGTCGACGTGCGTGACAGCGCCGTGTTGCGGGAAGCGCTGCACGAGATCCGCGTGCTCGAGGGGCCGATCCGCGGCATCATTCATGGTGCCGGGGTGTTGCGCGACCGCCACATCGAACAGAAGACCGCCGAGCAGTTCGCCGATGTCTTCGACACCAAGGTGATCGGCCTGCGCAACCTGCTCGATGCCGTCGGTCCCGATGAACTGAAGGTGATGGTGCTGTTCTCGTCGGTCACCGGCCGCTACGGCCGCACCGGCCAGGTCGACTACGCGATGGCCAACGACGCGCTCAACAAGATCGCGCAGGTTGAAGCGCACCGCCGGCCCAAGGCCCGCATCGTCACGATCAACTGGGGTCCGTGGGCGGGCGGCATGGTCAACGACGGGCTCAAGAAGGTCTTCGCCGCCGAGGGCGTGGGTTTGATTCCGTTGATGGCCGGCGCCGAACACATGGTCGCCGAATTGACGGCCCCCGATCGCGCCATCGAGGTCGTCGTTGGCGTCACCCTGCCGCGCACCACCGAGGGCCCCGGTGCCCCCAGTGCGACCCCCGCCGCATCGGGGTCGTCAGGAAACGCCCAATCGAGTGCCTCTGCGGGCAGTGCCACGGCCGCGGCGGCGGGAAACCCGGCAACGGCCGGCGGTTCGCGGGGCAAGCGCCGGTTCTTCACGGCCTGCGAACGGCGTCTCGATGTAGCCACGCACCCGTTCTTGAAGGGGCACTACATCAATGGTGAACCGGTCCTGCCGGTGGCGATGATCGTCGAGTTGCTTGCCCACGGCGCGTTACACGAGAACCCCGGCTTCGTCTTTCACGGGTTCGACGAACTGCGGGTGTTGCGCGGTGTCATCCTCGAGGGTGAGCGGCCGGTGAATCTCAAGGTCATGACCACGAAAGCCCAGATGGGCGGCGGCATGCCGACGGTCTCGGTCGAACTGCGCAGCGGTGAGATCACGCACGCACGCGCCGAGATCGTGCTCGCCGAGCGACTCCCCGGTGCGCCGGCGGCAACACCGGCCCCGGTGGCCGATCGTCCGTATCCGCGCCCGTTGGCCAACGTCTACCGCGAGATTCTGTTTCACAGCAAACCGTTTATTGGCATACAACGTATTGATGGTTGGTCGCCAAGCGGCATGATCGCCGAAGTCGCGCCGGCCGGCGCGCCGAGCCAGTGGCTCAGCGAACCGTTGCGCCCCGAGTGGGTTGCCGACCCGCTCGTGCTCGATACCGCGTTCCAGTTGATGATTCTCTGGACCCACGCCGAATGCGGCGAGGTCTCGCTGCCGTCGTTCGTGGCGCGCTACCGTCAGTTCACGGCCACGTTCCCGAGTCAGGGGGTGCGCACGGTCATCAGCACCAGTCGCCAGGGCGCGAAGGTCGCCAAGGCCGACATCGAGTGGGTCGGGCCAAGCGGCGAGGTGCTCGCCCGCATGGACGGCTACGAATGCGTGATGGCCGCCTCACTCGCGGCCGCTTTTCAGCGGCGCACCGCCGCGCAACTGGAGCAACAGGCTTAACCGGGGCCGGCCCGGCGGGTACCCTCGCGACTGCCATAGTTGTTTAACTTAAGGTGAAACCGTGAACAACCGACCGATGCCGATCGCCATCGTGGGTGTGGGCGGAGTGTTTCCGCAGGCGCCCGATCTCGACAGTTTCTGGCGCCTGATTGCCGAAGCGCGCAGCGCTGCGACCGAGGTGCCGGCCGACCGTTGGCCGCTCCCGGCGCGCGAGTTCCACGATCCCGGCACCGGTGTGCTCGACAAGGTGCGCTCGGTCCGCGGCTGCTTCGTCCGCGAGATCCCCAACGACTTCGCCGATCTGGCCATCGACCGCAAACTGATCGACCAACTCGACCCGTTGTTCGCCCTGACACTCGTCGCCGGCCGCCGCGCCTGGGCCGATGCGGTCACTGCCACGGTCGACCGCAAACGCGTCGGGGTCACCATCGCCAACATCGTCTTGCCGACCGACACGACATCCGAGATGACACTTGACCTGTTCGGCAACGTGCTTTGCGAGCAGGTTCTCGGGGATCGCGCCGGCGTGGCCCGCAGTTCATCGTCGCGCCCCCTGCCACGCAACCGCTTCTTCACGGGCCTGCCCGCGGGCCTGCTCGCGCGTGCGCTCGGATTGGGCGGGGGCAGCACCACGCTCGATGCCGCCTGCGCCTCGTCGCTCTACGCGTTGAAACTGGCATGCGAAGAGTTGCGCGCCGGCCGCGCCGACGCGATGCTCACCGGCGGCGTCTCACGACCCTCTTGCCTGTACACCCAGATGGGTTTCTCGGCGCTGCGCGCGTTGTCGCCGTCGGGCGTCTGTCGGCCGTTCGACGTGGCCGGCGACGGCCTCGTGGTCGGCGAGGGCGCGGGCCTGTTCGTCATCAAGCGCCTTGCCGACGCCGAGTGCGACGGCGACAAGATCTACGCGGTGATCCACGCCATCGGGTTGTCGAACGACACTGGCGGCAGCCTGCTCGCCCCCGACATGGAAGGCCAACTGCGGGCAATGCGCTCGGCCTATGCCGAGGCCGGCTGGCAACCCGCCGACATCGACCTGATCGAGTGCCACGGCACCGGTACCCCCACCGGCGACGCCATCGAGGCGAAGAGCATGCGTGCCCTGTGGGGCGACACCGGTTGGGCCGCCAACCAATGCGTGGTCGGTTCGGTCAAGTCGAACGTCGGCCACTTGTTGACCGGCGCCGGCGCCGCCGGCCTGATGAAGGTGCTGCTCGGCATGAAGCACGGCCAACTGCCGCCGACCGCCAGCACCACGACACTTCTGCCGCAACTCGGTGGCGGCAACGGCCCGTTCACCGTGCTGCAAGCCGCCAAACCCTGGACCCACCGCACCCCTGCAACACCTCGCCGCGCCGCGATCTCCGCGTTCGGCTTCGGCGGCATCAATGCCCACGTATTGATCGAAGAATACAATAACAATACATCTGGTGCGCAGCCCCACCCCACCTGTGCAACTTCTGGAAGTTCTGACACCAGCGCCTCTGTAGCAAACCAACGCCGCGCCAATGCCCCCGGCCCCGATGCCGCCACCACCCCCATGCCGGCCGGCCGGTCCGCGCAGCGGGCCGACCGCGCCGAGAACGCGGCAGCGTTCTCGGCGCCGATTCACGGGGTCGAGGGGGCCATGCCCCCTCGCGGGGTTCGGGGCGGAGCCCCGCAATGCTCCGAGTCATTTCCCACCAAGGCTGACAACACGACCCACCCCACTCCCGTAGCCATCGTCGGCATGGGCGTACGCGTCGGTGCGCTCGACAGCCTGCGGGCTTTCCAGGAATCCATGCTTTCCGGCCGGTCGGCCCTCACCGGGCGCAACGACGGCCGCTGGTTCGGCATCGAGGCCTCGCGCACCTTTGCCCGGCTCGGGCTCGGCGAGATCGCCAAGAACGGGGCGTGGCTCAACGAGTGCGCGTTGCCGGTGGGCAAGTTCCGCATCTCGCCCCAAGAGATGGCCGAGAGTCTGCCGCAACAACTTGTATTGCTGCAGGTCGTCGCCGACGCGCTCGCCGATCTGGCAGGACGCCACGAGGTTACGCCACCGCGGGCCGGCGCTTACATCGGGCTGGGTTTCGACATGAACGCGACGAACTTTCATCTGCGCTGGGCGATTGTCCGCGAGGCGCGGCGGTGGGCCGAGCAGCTCGGCATTGCCGTCGACACGGCCGCCGAGGCGAAGTGGCTGGCGGCGCTGCGTGACGCGACGGGACCGGGGTTGACGGCCAATCGGGTCACCGGCAATCTCGGCGGCATCGTGGCGAGTCGCGTGGCGCGTGAGTTTCGGCTCGGTGGTCCGTGTCACACGGTTTCGGCCGAAGAGACCTCGGGGCTGCGGGCGCTCGAGTTCGGGGTGCGCGCTCTGCAGCGCGGGGAACTCGACCGCGTCATCGTCGGTGCGATCGACCTCACCGGCGACGTGCGCAGCATCGTGGCGAATCACGCCGATCGGCCCTACTCCCGCAGCGGACGGGCGCGACCTTTCGATCGCAGCGCCGACGGCACGGTGCCGGGCGAGGGCGCGGTGGCCCTTGTATTGAAGCGTCTCGACGATGCCCAGCGTGACGGCGATCGCGTATATGCCGTGATCAAGGGCGTCGGCGTCGCCACGGGTGGGACCACCGAGAGCGTCGTCCCGACAACCGATGCGTATGTGACCGCCCTCGAGCGCGCCTACACCGACGCCGCCGTGGCCCCCGCCACCATCGGGTATCTCGAGACCCACGGCAGTGGCAACCCGGACGAGGACGCGGTCGAGGCGGCTGCGCTGGCGCGCTTCTTCGTCTCTGGCAGCGATGGTGAGCGATATCCGACGCACGACGGTTTCTGCCACGACGACCGGGCCTGCGCGCTCGGCAGTTGCAAACCTGAGATTGGGCACACCGGTGTCGCTGCCGGTCTGGTGTCGGTGGCGCGTGCTGCACTTTGTATTTATCAAGAGATTCTGCCACCGCTGGCCGCTATCGAGCAGCCCATTGCGTCACTGACGCCGACCCGGGGGTATTTTCATGCCCCGCGCCAGGCGCAGTATTGGCTGCACAACCGGGCCAACGGCCCGCGACGCGCCGGTGTCAGCGCCATGGGTATCGACGGCAACTGCGTGCATGTCGTGCTCGAGGCCGGCAATCCCGACGACCGAGTGAACGCCGGTGCGGTGACGGCAGCGACGGAAAGCGCGGTTGCAGCCCGAACGGCGGACACGCGCCAAGCGCCGGCGCAACCGACCCGTTGCGATCTCGAGCGGCGCCAACCGTTGGGAGCAACACCCGAGGCGTTGTTTGTGGTCACTGCCGACGACGTGGCCGGGCTGCGGGCAGGGTTGCGCGACCTTGCCCGGCGAGTCGAGACGATCGGCCGCGAACACGCATCGATCGAGGCCCTGGCCCGCGCTCTGTTTGTCACGCGGCCTCCGCAGCGCGAGGCCGCACGAGCGGTCTCACTCGTGGCGCGCGATCAGGCTGAACTGCGGACCTTGCTCAACAACGCCGAGCAGTCACTGACCAACACCCCGGAACAGCGACTGCCGATCTCGGTTGCCGGCACTGCCGGCGACCGCGTCAGTTACGCGCCGCAACCCCTGGGGCGCGACGGCAAACTGGCGTTGGTGCTGCCCGGCTCCGGCAACCAGTACCCCGGCATGGGACTGGCCGCCGGCACGCGGTGGCCCGAGATTCTGCGCCGACAGGAAGCCGAGAGCGGTCGGTTGTTGTCGCAATTCGCCCCCTGGGTGTTCGCCCCATGGCGCCTCGACTGGGACGCGGGCTGGGAAGCCGCCGCCGAGCGGGCATTCGAGCGCAATCACAACGACGTGGTTTTCGGCCATGTGTCACACTGTGTATTGATGTCTGACATACTGCGTATGTTCGGCGTGCGACCGCAGGTGGTCATGGGTTACAGCCTCGGCGAGACGGCCGGATACTTTGCCACCCGCACCTGGCGCGCCCGTGACGAGATGGTGGCGCGACTGCACGGCTCGAACCTGTTCACGACTGAGTTGATCGGGCGCTGCGATGCCCCTCGGCGCCACTGGCAACTGGACCCCGGGACCGCTATCGAGTGGTGCCTCGGGGTCGTCGACCGGCCCGCCGAGCAGGTGCGCGAGGTGCTCGCCCGGCATCCGCACGCCTATCTGTTGATCATCAACACCCAGGACGAGTGCGTCATCGGTGGGAACCGCCCCGATGTGCTCGCTGTGGTCGCCGAACTGCGCAGCGCGTTCTTCGAGATTCGCGCGGTGTCGTCGGTGCACTGCGAAGCGGCGACGCCGGCCGGCGAAGCGTACCGGAACCTGCATGTGTTCCCGACCACCCCGCCGCCCGATGTCGCCTTCTTCAGCAGCGGTTTCAGCAAGCCGTACGCGGTGAGCACCGAGGCCGCGGCCGACTCGATCAAGCGCCAGGCGTTGGGCACAATCGATTTTCCCCATGCTGTATTGACGGCGTATGACATGGGTGTGCGCGTTTTCGTCGAAGCGGGGCCGCGCAACTCGATGTGCCGCATGATCAGCAAGATCCTCGGCGCCCGACCGCATCTGGCGCGGCCGTCGAGCCTGGCCAACCAAGAGGAACCCGGCACGGTGCTGCGGGTTCTGGGGGCGTTGTTGAGCGAGCGGTTCGATATCGACCTGGCACCGCTGTACGGGCAGCCCACCTGCGTGGTCGAGCATGGCACAGCCGCGCCAACGGCGACGCGCACCGTCGTCGTCCCGACGGCGGGCACCTTCGGGCGCCTGCCGGCCTTGCCGGTCGCCGCCGGTCAGGCGAGCCGGCCCCCCGTGGCAACCCTGCCGCCCCAAACTGCCACAACACCGGCCGACGCCCGGGTTCCGGCCGACCCGGTTCCGGGGGCCACGATACCCCCGGCATCGGCCACGAGCCGGCCAGCCACCGTATTGCCAATCGACATGGTTTCCGGGAATCGCATGCGTGAGGCGCCCCCCTCGCGCACCAGCACCGGACCAGCCACCACCGCCGCTTTCACCGAGGCCGCGGCGCGCTATGCCGGCGCGGCCGGGCGCGCCACCCGCCTGCCACCGTTGCTCGCCAGCAAACGTTCCCGTCTGCCACTCAAAACCGGAGGTTCTGCCGCCGTGTCATCCGCTCCGACCGATCCTGTTGCCGTTCTGTTCGACCGACTGCTCGCCGGCGCCGACGAAGCCGCGGCGGCCCATGACGCTTTCCTGCAATTTCAGGCGGCGGCCACCGAGACGCAGGCCCGCCTCATCCAACAGCAACAGGCATTGCTGGCCGGCCTACCCGCAGATACGTCGTATTTACATTGTGTGTCACCTGTTCCCGCTGCGGTTCACCCGCAGGTCGGCCCCCAGTCCGGCGCACCGCAGCCGATTCCGGCTTCCGAGAATCTCGGACCGATCCCGGCCGTGCTGCCGGTGCGGGCCACCAT
The DNA here is from genome assembly GCA_964483805.1 of uncultured bacterium. Taxonomy (GTDB): domain Bacteria; phylum Muiribacteriota; class Ozemobacteria; order Ozemobacterales; family Ozemobacteraceae; genus CAZADH01. Next base: position 432 of record CAZADH010000268.1, on the reverse strand, counting down.
GACCGCGTTCGGGCAGGCGGTATCGGGCACCCAGCACCCGCCGGCCGCCGGTCCGGTCAACGACTATCCGCACCCGACGCCGGGAACCGCTGGTGCCGCGCTGTCGCCGGCGATCATCGCCGCGCGCGATCCGCGCCGGCCGGTCGCCTACGACCGACGCAAGTCGATGGACTTCGCCGCCGGGAAGATCGGCGACATGATGGGCGCCCAGTTCGCCCCCATCGACGCGCATCCGACCCGGGTGCGCCTGCCCGATACGCCGCTCAACTTCGTCGACCGCATCACCATCGTCGAGGGCAAGCCACTGGGCATGGGCCGCGCGCGCTGCATCACCGAACACGATGTATTGCCCGGCGCCTGGTATCTCGACAACAACTGCATGCCGACCGGGCTCACCGTCGAAGCCGGCCAGGCCGACCTTTACCTGTCGGC
>CAZADH010000267.1:0-8646 GCA_964483805.1 uncultured bacterium | reverse complement strand
TGTCGAACCTCGGCCGGCCAGGCGGCATCTCCGCTTTTCAGTCAGCGATTGCAGCGCTTGAGCGTCAATGGGTCATCCGTGACCACATTTGTCTTGCGCGACTTCGGCGCTGGATTGACCTCATCGGGGACCGGCGCCTCGGTCACGTTTTACCTGAACGTCAACGAGATCGTCTACCTGACCCCGGAATGGGCCATTGTGCCGACCTGGACGGTACTCAGCGACGGGACGCGCGTCGATCTCAAGATCACCTGCATCAAAGAGGGTGGACGTTGGGTAATCGATGATCTCGAACCGACGATTCAAGAAAAAGGTGGCGACACCGGTGAGACTCCGGTGCCGAGCACCACGCTCTGGCCCCTGGCCAAGGGTAACTACTGGTTGTTCCGCGAATTGACCGCAAGCGATCTGGCGGCTTCGCTGGCGCGGGCCAATAAGACCGCGGCGAAGAGCGGCACTGCGAATTTCCGCGAATTGCGCATGAGCAAAGACCCGGCCACCACGTCGGCGGGGTTGCTCTACTGGCCGGTAAGCAATACGGCATATTCACAAAATATTGCCATCGATCTGCCGTCGTCGCCGCTCAATGCAGCAGAGTTGCTGTTCGGCCGCTTTGCGGATGGGCAGAGTGCCGTCGATGCCGGGTTCTTTCCCCAGGGTGCCTCGATGACCTGGTCGTTGCTCGATCTGCTCGACAGCGGCGAGAACAGCGGTGAACTGCGGTTTGCCAACGACCTTGGGTTGATGACGTTGGGCGGCGGCAACAGCTTCAACAATGGTCAACCGTTTTCCCTGACCGGCATGCTCGTCAACAACGGGGCCACATCGGCACAGACGCTTGCATTGCGCCTGCCCGACGGCAAGAGCGAAACGGCCGAGGCCCGGGTCATGGTCATGGATCCGCTTGCGCTCAACCTGCCCTGGACGAGCGGCATGGTGCGGCGCCTCGATGTCTCGTTGAAACTGAGTTCGGGCGAAGTGAGCTACACGTCGCTGTTCCTGATGCCCGAGGTCGGGCCGGTGGCGTTCGCCGACTACGATCCGACGACGCGGGCGGTTCGTCGCGTCAGTTTCATCATTGGGGTGAAAGCCGGATCGATCGCCTACGACCCGGGTATCCTCGGACTGACCCCGGGCACGGGAGCGGTCTCACCGATCGTGGTCACCACTGCGCCCGTCGTCGTGGGCACCGGCCCGATCACCCTCGCTTCGTTGATGACATTGCCGGCCGATGTCGATTTCCGCACGGTTGTGTTCGAGTCGATGATTCCCGGCATGCAATACGATGCAAATACAGGCACCTTCATCGGTGCGCCGTCGGCACCAGGCACCTATGTATTGACCTTCACCTATCGTGATGCGCTCGGACGCCAGTTCAAGAAGAGCGTCACCATTACGGTGGCCGCTCCGACCACACCGCCGACGGTGACGGCGATCACGCCCAATGCGGCGGTCAACTCCGGAACGGTGACGATCACCGACCTCGCCGGGACGCAGTTCTACGGATCGCCGACCGTCAGGCTGGTGCGGACCGGGCAGAACCCGATTCCGGCCAGCAATGTGGTCGTGGGTGCGCCCAATCGGATCACCTGCGTCTTTGATGTTGATAAAGTGGCGACCGGTGCTTATGCGGTGACCGTCACCACCCCTAATGGGTTGACCGGTACGAGTTCGGCCGCTCTGTTCACCCTCACCGACAGTGCGGCGACCGGCACGGGTACCGGAACCGGGACCTTGACCGGGACAGGTACGGGAACCGGCACTGGCACGGGGCACACCGTGTCGGCGGCGTCCCCGTCGTTGATTCTGGCCGACTCCGGCTCGCTGCAGATTTCTGCGATCGGGACCGGGTTCACGGGCCTGGGTTACAGTATCGCCCTCACCCAGGCAGGCCGCGCGCCGGTGGTTTCGAATGGCGCTGTGGTCGACAACGCACAGAGCGTGACCGGAATCTTCGATACGAGTCTCCTCGTGGCCGGTTCCTGGAACATCGAAGTGACGATGAACGGTGTCACGGCGACCGCGCCGAATGCGCTGACGGTGTTGGCTCAACCGAATCAGCCGGCTCCGACCGTGACCGCCTTCTCTCCGGCGACGGCATCGAACAACCTTTCCTCGGTGAACGTGGCGATCACCGGGACGAATTTCCGTGCCAACGTGGCGGCTCGCCTGGCGCGCTTGGGCGCCAACACCATCCCTGCAGCCACAACCACGCTGGTCAGTTCTTCGTCGATCAACGCGGTGTTCAATCTCGTCAATGCACCGGTTGGTGGCTACAACGTGGTGGTGGTGAACTCCGACAATACGGCGGCGTCGAGTGCGACGCAGTTCCGCGTCATGCTCCCGCCACCGACGATTACGGCACTGGCGCCGAATGTCGCCTCGCAGGGGCAGGCGTTGATTGCCAGCATCACGGGCACAGCTTTCCAGACCGGCGCGCGGGTCTACGTCACCCGCCCGGGCATTGCTTCGATTCCGGTGAATGTCAGTGCCGTGACCCAGACGGTGATCTCCGTGAGCGGTACGTTGAACATTGCGACTGGATCCTGGCGGATCTGCGTCGAAAACCCCGACGGTCAGGCGGCGACCAGCACCGCCGGGTTCTTGACGGTGGCGCCGATGACGCCAACGGTCAGCACGGTGTCGCCGAATCGCGCGGCGCAGGCCGCGGCGTCAGCAGCTTCATACACGCTGACGATCTCGGGTGCCGGCTTCTATTCGGGTTCGACGGTGTCGTTGGTCAAGAGCGGGCCGTCCGTGATCACGCCGTCGACGACGACGGTGACACCGCCAAACACGATTGTGGCGCAGTTCCCGTTGGCGGCGGCGGCCACCGGAACCTACGACCTGATCGTGACCAACCCGGATGGTCAGACGGCGACGCTGACCGGCGCACTGCAGATGATCGGGGCGTTGCCGTTCGTGACCTCGATGACGCCGAGCACGGGGTTGAGAGGCAGTGCCGAGTTCTCGATCAGCAGCGTCGATGGGTCCAATTTCCAGGATGGCCTGACGGTGAAGATGGTCAGGGCCGGGCAAGCACCGATCGCCGGCACGAGCGTCGCCTGGCGCAACGGCGGCAATATCGGCTTCCTGCTCGACCTGAGCGCGGCGGCGACCGGATCGTGGGGCATCGAAGTGACCAATCCGGACGGTGGCGTGGCAACGTTTGCCGATGTATTTACCGTGTATGTTCCCGGGCCGTCGCTCTCGGCGGTGGCCCCGACTTCGGCGCCCGACAAGGGCCTGGCCTGGATCAAATCAATCACCGGCGGCAACTTCGCCAGTGGCACGACGTTCAAGATCGTTCAGGGTGGCACCACGATTCAGGCGACCCAGGTGCGGGCGGTGTCGACGACCGAGTTGACCGGGTTTCTCGATCTGCTGACCGATGGGCCGCCGAACGGGGCCTACGACGTGATCGTGACCAATCCCGACGGGCAGACGGCGACGCTGAGCGCGGCATTCAACGTGACCGTGGCAGCCGGCGTCCAGCCGACGACGGTGAACGGGGTCGCGTCGTTGACCAACCTCGCCAACAACGCCTACGTGCTGTTCTCGAATCGCGTGTGGGTCAAGTGGGACGGCAACAACGCATCGGAAGCCGGTCGCCTGGTGGCCTCCGAGACGCCGCTGTCGCTCGTCTGGGGTTCCACGAACGACTGGACGAACTCGAGCATCCGCAACTATCTGAACGGTGCGTATCTCACCGGCCTGGCCAGTTCTGGTTCGGTGTTGAATACGACCTGGAACATTGACAATGACTCGGTATCGGTGCCGGGTGTGTTCAGCACCGACAAGGTCGGTTTATTGACGGGGAATGTGTTCCAGAATGAAATCGCCAACTACTACACGTATCTGGGTTCGGCCCTGCCGGCGAGCGACACCTGGACGATCACGCGGGATATGAACACCAACGTGGTCACCAAATTGGCGGCCGGTTCCGTGGGCATCGATCTGCCCACTGCGACGCACGACGCCTTCCCGGTCATTCACATTTCATCGGCTTCGACGATTCTAGGTGGTGACGGTTCGGCGAACAATCCCTACATCGTCGGGCCGTGATCGCCTGACGCTGAACAGTTGACGAAACCCGCACGGGGAGGAGATCAGAAGCAATGAATCAGGACATCGGCCCGACTCCGCTGGGCAAGTTCGTGGCGTTTCTGTTCATCACCGGCTGCGTTCTGGCCGCGGTGCTGTCGTTCTTCCCCGATCTGAGGAACCAGATCTTCGGCAGTGCGCCGACCATCGGGCCGACGCCGGTGGGCGGCGGCTCGGGCAGCGGTTCGGCGGCGGCGCTCACCGGGGCGGGTACCGACAGCGGTGCCGGTGCGGGCAGTGCGGCTGCGCCCGCAGCAACGGCCGGCGCCGAGGCCCCCGACAAGAAGGGGAGCATCACCACGTCGACCACGTACAACTACGTGCCGACCGAGCGGTTGCCCCCGGTCAAGGGCGTGTCGAACTACTCGTGGGATGAGAAGACCAAGACGGTCGAGTTCCCGATCAACGTCTGGATCGGTTGGCTGCCGATCGTCGCCGCCAATCACGGCTTTCGTCCGAACGACGAGAGCATCTTCTACAAGAATTATGGGTTCCGCGTCAACCTGAAGCTCATCGATGATCCGGTCACGGCCCGCGATGCGTTTGCCAGCGGGCAGAGCCACGTGCTGTGGGGCACTCTCGACATGATGGTGCTGTTTGCCGGCGACCTGATGAAAGACTCGCGCACGGCCCCGCGCATTTTTCAGCAGATCGACTGGTCGAGCGGCGGTGACGGCATCGTCGTGCGCAACTCGATCGCTTCGGTGCGCGACCTGGCGGGCAAAACGGTGGTGTATGCACAAAACAGTCCATCGCAGTATTTTGTCGCCAACCTGCTGATCAACGCCGGCGTGCATCCGGGCAAGGTGAAGGCGAAACACACCGCCACCGCGTTCGAAGCAGCGACGGCCTTCGTGGCCGACAAGAGCATCGACGCCTGCGTCAGTTGGGCGCCCGACATCTACAACATCCCGAGCAAGGTTCCCGGCACGCGCGTGTTGACGACGACGGCCGAGGCCAACAAGCTGATCGCCGATGTATGGGCGGTGCGGGCCGACTTCGCCAAAGACCATCCCGAAGTGGTCAAGGGCCTGGTTTCGGGGATCTTCGAAGGCATGCAGGCACTCAAGAGCAATACCTTCAAGACCCAGGCCTTCCAGTGGATGGCCGAGGGTTACGGCATCGGCGTCGACGAGATCAAGGGGATGGCGAACGACGCGCACAACACGAACTTCGCCGAGAACGTCGAGTTCTTCCTCAATGCGAACAACCCGACCAACTTCGAGCGCACCTGGAAGAATGTGAACTTCGTCTACCGCGAACTGGGCCTGATCGGCACGCCGGTGCGCTTCGACGAGGTCATGGATTTCTCGATCATCAAGCAACTTCAAGACGAAGGCAAGTTCAAAGAGCACCGCAACGAGTATGTGGCCCGCCATGTGCCGACCACCTATGCCAAGGTGGCGGCCGAGGCGCCGATCCTGACCCAGACGATCCGCATCAATTTCTTCCCGAATTCGGCCAACATCTACGAACCGGAGCACGACGAGTTCGGGCAGCCGGTTCCGAATACATTGTATGACCCTTCTGTCGATGCAACGCTCGAGAAGGTGGCGCGCCTGGTCGGCCAGTTCGACCGGGCGGTCGTGGCGGTGGTGGGTCACACCGACGGTTCGATGAAGGGCAAGATTCCCGAGAAGGCCGTGCGCGATCTGTCGAAAGATCGTGCGGTGGCGGTGCGCGATGCCCTGATCAAGAAGTTCAAGTTCGACTCGATGCGGTTCACGACCGAGGGCAAGGGTTGGGATGCGCCGGCCGACCCGGCCGATCCGAACAATGCGGCGCAGAATCGCCGCGTCGAGATTTCCGTTTATACTCCCGAAAAGTAACGCAATTTCAATAATCTCGTAGGAGGCAGCAGCATGTTTCGTCGCCTGGCCAATTTCTTCAAGGGCATTCTCGCTCTCTTCATCGGCGGACTCGAAAGTTCGAATCCGCGGGCTCTGATCGAGGCCGAAAAAGAGAACCTGCGCAGTCAGATTTCGCGGTTCAACGAGGGCCTGGCCCAGCATGCGGCCATGTGCGAGCGGTTGGGTCGCCAGGTCAAGCAGCTCGACGCCAAAGAGAAAGAGCTGACGGCCAAGATCACGGCCAACCTCAAGGTCGGCAACAAAGCCGTCGCCGGCCAAATGGCCTTGCAGTTGCAGGATGCAAAGAAACAACTCACCGAGAATCGCGAGCAACTGGCCATGGCCGAGAAGACGTTCAAAGACCTCGAGCGCAGCCGCGACGTGTCGGTGCGTGAGGCCCAGGCCAAGATCCAGAAGCTGCAGAGCATGATCAGTGAGACCGAGATGGCCGAGGCGCAGGCCGAGTTGCAGACCATGGCCAAAGGCATGATCACGACGATCGGCGGCGGTGGCGACACCCTCAACCGTGTCGAAGAGCAACTGGCGAAGCGTCGCGATGAGGCGGTCGGTGCAGCCCGCGTGGCCAACGGCATGGTCGACACCACCGAGGTCAATCTGAAGGAAAACGAGCAGGCGGCCCTCGCCGATCAGGCCCTGGCCGAGTTTGCCGCGATGCAGGGCATCGACATGGGTTCGTCGGCTTCGACGCCGGCCACGCCGCAGCCGGTGCCGACCGAGAAGGTCATGGGACCGCAGTAACCAGTCGCTGCCGGGTGTCGGCAACGCCGGCACCCCACCCCCGGACCTGTTCCGGGCACGCAACCATCACAGGAGGAACCCGCGTGATTCAACTGTCATTCCGCCATCGTCTGGTCATGACCACGGTCGTGGTCGCTTTTTCCTTGCTGGTATTCTGTAATATTTCGTATGCACAAGAGACCGTCGCTTCCGCGCCCGGCAAGACGCCGGGGGCCGCCGAAGCCCCCGATACCAAGGGCATCACCACCGTCCAGACCTACAGCTATGTGCCGGCCGAGACCCTGCCGCCGGTCAAGGGAACCTCGAGTTACAAGTGGGACGACAAGGACAAGGTCGTGGTCTTCCCGATCAACGTCTGGATCGGCTGGTTGCCGATCGTCGCGGCCAACCACGGCTTCGCGCCGAACACCGACAGCATTTTCTTCAAGAAGTTCGGGTTCAAGGTGAACCTGAAGCTCATCGACGACCCGGTGGCGGCCCGTGACGCGTTTGCCAGCGGGGACAGTCACGTGCTGTGGGGCACCATGGACATGATGGTGCTGTTCGCCGAAGAACTGATGAAAGATTCGCGCACCTCGCCGCGCATCTACCAACAGATCGACTGGTCGAACGGCGGCGACGGCATCGTCGTGCGCAAGGGCATCCACAACATCAAAGAGCTCAAGGGCAAGACCATTGTCTATGCACAGAACAGCCCGTCGCAATACTTTGTCAATAACTTGATGTTGAATGCCGGTATGCGCCCCGACGAGGTCACGCACAAATACACCGCGACGGCGTTCGAGGCGGCGACGGCGTTCGTTGCCGACAAGTCGATCGACGGTTGTGTCAGTTGGGCTCCCGACATCTACAACATTCCCGAGAAGGTGCCGGGAACGCGCATCCTGACCACCACCGCGGAAGCGAACAAACTGATCGCCGACGTGTGGGCGGTGCGCGCCGACTTCGCCAAAGACCATCCCGACATCGTCAAGGGCCTGGTCTGCGGGATCTTCGAGGGCATGGAGATGATCCAGGACGCCGGCAACAAGGCCAAGGCGTTCCAGTGGCTCGCCGAGGGTTACGGCATGAAGGTCGAAGAGGTCAAGGGCATGGAGAACGATGCCCACAACACCAACTTCGCCGAGAACCTCGAGTTCTTCGCCAATCGCAACTCCCCGACCAACTTCGAGCACACCTGGAAGAACATCTGCACGGTGTATCAGGCGATCGGCCTGGTCAAAAAACCGGTGCCGTTCGACAAGGTCATGGATTTCACCGTGATGCAGGCCATCGAAAAAGAGGGCCTGTTCAAGACGCAGAAGAATACGTATGTCAGCAAGTTCGCGCCGACCACCTATAAAAAGGTGATGGCCGAGGCGCCGATCGTCACCCAGACGATCCGTATCAATTTCTATCCCAACTCGTCGAACCTCTACGAGCCGCAGCACGACGAGTTCGGCAAGCCGGTGCCGAATACATTGTATGACCCGAACATCGAGGCGACCGTCGAGAAGGCCGGCCGCCTGGTGGGCCAGTACGAGCGGGCCGTCATCGCCGTCGTCGGGCACACCGACGGTTCGAAGCGCGGTGAGGTGCCGTTCGAGGTCGTCCAGGAACTGTCGCAGCGGCGCGCTGCGGCCGTTAAAGACGCCCTGATCAAGCGCTTCGGCTTCGACCCGAACAAGTTCGTCGTCGAAGGCAAGGGTTGGAACGAACCGGCCGAGATTGCCGACCCGAACAACCACGTGGCCAACCGGCGCGTCGAAGTGTCGGTGTACTCGCCCGAAGAGACCAAGTGACCCAGACCCCCAACAACACCACGGGAATGCCCACGGCCGCCGGCAGTACGCCGGCGGTCGGCGGGCCCCCGGGGCCCTCCAGCCCGGGGCTCTCCAACCCGGGGCCGTCCAGCCCGGGGCCGTCCAGCCCGGGGCCGTCCAGCCCGGGGCCG
>CAZADH010000266.1:0-8757 GCA_964483805.1 uncultured bacterium | reverse complement strand
CCCCGCGCCTCCGAACTTCGCCGGCCAACGCCACCAGTAACTGAGACGTTACGCGCAACAGCACGCTGGTTCGGCTCCTCGCACCAATGAGGAAACCCGCCCGGGAACGCAATGTGCGGATCCGGGCGGGTTTCACCGTCGATGACCGACTCTCTCGAGGGAATCGGCTTGCCGACAGGCACTCAGCACTCGCAACCGCCCCCGGGTTTGGCGACGGTCGCGGCGACAATTCAGAAGTTCAGTTCGTCCATGGCCTCATCGAGCAGTTCGCGCGCCCGTTCATCGGGAACGTTCTTCGCGAACACAACTTCGGAAATCAGCAACTGGCGCGCGGTTTCGAACAACGCCTTGTCTTTGATACCGAGGGGTTTCGACAGGCTGCGGTGGTAAAGCAGGCGATACACGCTGGCAACCTGCTTCAGATCGCCGCTCTGCACCTTCTCGAGGTATTCGCGATACCGCTGATGGAAGCTCTTGCTCTCTTCTTCTTCGGCTTCGGAGAACGACTGACCGAGAACACCGAAGATGCTCTCGAGTTTGCCATTCTCGGTGATTTTGCGCAGTCCGACCTTCTCGGCCATGTTGACCGGAACCATGATCTGCTCGAGGTCGTTGAACGGGAACTCGATGACGTAATACTCGATTCGGCGGCCCAGAATCTCCCGATTCTGCACCTCGCGGAGGATACCCGCGCCGTGGATGGGATGGACGATCGGACCACCGACCTGGAAGCTCATGTAAGCTGACATCGGTTCACTCGCTCCTAACTACACATATACCGTTGACTGCCATGCCGTTACGACACTACTCACATTAACTATCGGCACAGCGGGGACCGGAACAACAGACCTCACGCGACGAGCAGCTCGGGCCGGGGCGCGCAAGGGCACAACGGACCAGGGGAAAATGAAAACGCCATGGTTCCACCCCGGATGAGGTGGAACGCATGGCGGTAATCAGCATCAAGCTTTGGCTTTGCCTTCCGGAGCTTTGGCAGCGGGAGCCTTGGCGGCACCGGCAGCGGGGGCAGCACCAGCGGCGGGAGCAGCAGCGGCACCCTCGGCAGGAGCGGCACCCTCGGCGGCGGCACCCTCGGCGGTCGCGGCGGGAGCGGCTTCGACCTCTTCTTTGACGATCGTCATGTTGCACAGCGCGGTCTTCGCGTTGGCCAACACCCGAATCTTCGCGGTATCGACCTTCAGGTCGCTGACGTGCAACGAATCGCCGGCATCGAGTGCCGTGATATCGGCATCGAAGTGCGTCGGGATATTCGCCGGGAGACACTCGACCTCGAGCGAACGCAACTGCACCTGGAAGATGGCGCCGGCCTTCTTGCCGATCGGTTCGCCGTTGTAGCGGATCGGGATCTCGACGCGGATCTTGTAATTCGCTTCGAGAATCTGAAAGTCGACGTGGCGATAGGTCTGCGAAATCGGGTCGAGCTGGCGGTCACGCACGAGCACTTTGCGCTCGGGCATCTTGCCATCGGCGAACACGAGGCTATAAATCGTATTCTTATGCGACTTCGAGAAAACCTTCTCGAGCTCGCGGCTGTTCAGGACCACATGAACGGGGGCCAACTCGCGCCCGTACATCACACCCGGAACCTTGCCGTCAGCACGAAGCCGACGAGCATCACCCTTGCCTGTGCGGCCTCTTACTTCAGCGTTCAACTTGAACTCTGCCATAGAAGCACCTCCTGATTGATTTTCAAACCCCCGAGGACCGGGGACAACATTTGTCTATTTTATCAACAGATTGGTAGAAGGTCAACCGAGGGTGCGGACCCGCTGTACATCGGCGCCGGCAGCGCCGGTACCCCGGGTCGGACTGACGGAACCGGCTGGACATGGGCGTCACTTGCTTGACCTCCGTCGCAAACCCGCCTACCATGCTGCGAATTCTCACATGGGGAGGCCACGGTGACGTTGATCGACGTGCGGCAACTGGCAAAGGCGTTCTCGGTTCCCGAGCGCGATTCCGGCCTGTTGGGTGCCGTGCGTGGCCTCTGGCACCGCCGTCATCGCACGGTTAAAGCGATCGACGGGCTCTCGTTCTCGGTGGCCGCCGGCGAACTGATCGGGGTCATCGGGCCCAACGGTGCCGGGAAGAGCACCACCATCAAGGTTCTCTCCGGGATCCTCGTTCCCGACAGCGGCGAGTGCCTGATCGGCGGCCGGGTTCCGTGGCGCGAGCGAACGGCCCACGTGGCCCGCATCGGCGTGGTGTTCGGCCAACGAACCCAGTTGTGGTGGGATCTGCCGGTCATCGAGTCGTTTGACCTGCTTCGCGACATCTATCGGGTCGAACCGACCCTCTACAAGAACAACCTGGAACAGATGACGGCCATGCTCGAGTTGGCGCCGTTGCTCGATGTGCCGGTACGGCAATTGAGCCTGGGTCAACGCATGCGCTGCGACCTGGCGGCCGCGCTGTTGCATTCGCCCGACATCCTGTTTCTCGATGAGCCGACCATCGGCCTGGACGCCCTGGCAAAACTGGCCGTGCGCGCCTTCATTCAGAGACTCGGGCGCGAGCGACCGGTGACCACCCTTCTGACCACCCACGATCTCGACGACATCGAGACCCTGTGCCAACGTGTTCTGGTCATCGGCCACGGCAAGGCCTGGTTCGACGGTCCGCTGGCCGAGTTGCGCGCACGCGTGACCCCGGAACGCCGCCTGACCGTCGACTTCGCCGAAGGCGCGACCTCATTCTCACCGCCGGTCGGAGTCCGCATCATCCGCGCCGAAGGGCAGCGGCACACGCTCGGCTTCGACCCGGGTCGCACGCCGGCCGCCGATCTGATCGGCGCTCTCGCTCGCCAGTGGCCGATTCGCGACCTGCTCGTCGAGAACACGCCGATCGACGAGATCGTCGAACAGTTGTACCGGCGGCTGCCCCACGAAGGCCCCGGAAACCGCCCGTGATCGACATTTTGCGCTCGGCCCTGCGTCCGTATGCGGCCATTGCGGCCATGCGGGCGAAGGCGTTGTTGCAGTATCGGGTGGCGGCCATTGCGGGTTTCGCGACCCAGCTCTTCTGGGGAGCGATCCGCTGCATGATCTTCACGGCCTTCTATTCGGTGAGCGCGCAGCGGCCGCCGATGTCGCTGCCGCAAGTCACCGACTTCGTCTGGCTCACCCAGGCCACGCTGGTGTTGATCCCGTGGGGCGTCGATGCCGACATTCAGGCCATGGTGCGCTCCGGGGCCGTCGGCTACGAACTGCTGCGTCCGGCCAACCTGGGCGGACTGTGGTTCGCCCGTGCCGTCGCCCACCGGTCGGTGCCGATGATCATGCGCGCCGTGCCGCTGCTGGTGCTGGCCTGGTTGTTTTTTGGTTTCAACCTGCCGCCGACCTGGTCGGCGTTCACCGCCTGGATCCTGGCGCTCGGCGGCGCCGTCGTGCTGTCGGCCGCCATCGTCACGGTCATGAACGTCTCGTTGCTGTTCACCCTGGCGGGCGAGGGCGTGACCCGCCTCGCACCCGGGGTGATCTGGCTCTTTTCGGGCCTGGTTCTGCCGTTGCCGCTCTTTCCCGACCGCTGGCAGCGACTGCTGGCCTGGCTGCCGTTTGGCGGTCTCGCCGACGCGCCGCCCCGGTTGTTCATGGGTCATATTCCGGCCAGTGACGTCGGTTGGGTGTTGTTGCACCAGGTCGGCTGGGCGATCGTGCTCGTGGGCATCACCCAGTTGATGTTGCGCATAGCCATACAACGTATGGTTGTTCAGGGCGGCTGAGATGACCGACGCACTGCGACTTTACGGACGCCTCGTCGCCGTGTCACTGCGGGCACAGATGCAGTATCGGGCCTCGTTTCTCATGGCGGCGGCGGGCCACTTTCTCATCACCGTGCTCGACTTCTTCGCCCTGTGGGCCCTGTTCGCCCGCTTCGGCAGCCTGCCCGGGTGGACCCTGCCCGAAGTGGCGGTGCTGTATGGCATGATCAACGTCAGTTTCGCCATCGCCGAGGCCGGGGCGCGCTCGTTCGACACCTTCGGTCACATGGTGCGCGACGGCGAGTTCGACCGCGTGTTGCTGCGGCCGCGCAGCACCGTGCTGCAACTGGCCGGCCGCGAACTGCAATTGATGCGGCTCGGGCGTCTTTCACAAGGATTGTTGGTGTTGCTCTGGGCGCTGACGCAGTTGCCGACCCCGCCGGGACCGGCACAACTGGTCTTGCTGCTGGCCGCCATTGGCGGCGGCGCCTGCCTGTTCGCCGGATTGTTCGTGCTCCAGGCAACCATGGCGTTCTGGACCGTCGAGACGCTCGAGCTCGTGAACACCGTCACCTACGGCGGCGTCGAAACCGGTCAGTATCCGCTCAGCATCTATGGCCGGTGGTTCCGCTGGTTCTTCACCATCGTGGTGCCGCTCGCCGGCGCCAACTACCTGCCCGGCCTGGCCATTCTGGCCCGGCCGATCCCCGGGGGTTGGCCGGGCCTGCTGTGCTGGCTGGCGCCGCTCTCGGGCGTCGCCTTCCTCGCTATTGCGTTGCAGGCCTGGCGTTTTGGGGTCCGTCACTACCTGTCGACGGGCAGTTGAACTCGTGGTACCATCCGATACCGCAAACACGACACCGCCACCAAGGAGATCACCCCCATGAGCATCGATTTCAAACAGTTCCCGCACTCGCTCGAGATGACGGCCGAAGGCCATCTCATCGACTCCGGAATCATGTCGGCGATCATGGGCACGATCATCAAGCACAACGGCACCTACGAGATCCTCGAGTTCGTCGTCGGCCGCACGCACGAGCACACCTCGCGCACTCGTTTCAAGATCTACGCGGCCACCGCCGCCGAACTGACGCAACTGCGCGAGAGCCTGCATGGGGTCGGGGTCCGGCCCATCGAAGAGGCCGATGCCCGTCTCGCCCCGGCCGAACGCGACGGCGTGGTCCCTGACGATTTCTACTCGACCACCAATCACCTGACCGAGGTCCGCCTCGATGGCACCTGGGTCGTCGCCGACGATCAACGCATGGACGCGATGCTGGTCGCCGAGCGCGACGGCAAGGGGTGGCGGGTGACCTGCAAAAAGATCCTCGACGTCAAGAAGGGCCAGATGATCGTGTGCGGGTTCGGCGGCATCCGCATTCGCCCCGAGGGCCGTGACCGCGCGGCCAGCGAGTTTGCCTTTATGGACAGCGCCGTCAGCTCCGAGCGGCAGGTCCGCGTGGCGGTCAACCAGATTGCGCGTTGGATCCTCGAAAAGCGCGAAGCGGGCGCCACCGTCGGCGTCACCGGCGGCCCGGTCGTCATTCACACCGGCGGGGCGCAGCACCTGGGCCATCTCGTCCGCGACGGTTACATCGATTTCATTCTCGCCGGCAACGCGCTCGCGGTGCACGATATCGAGCAGTCGTTGTTCGACACCTCGTTGGGCATCGACGTCGAGTCGGGACAAGTGGTCGAGAACGGCTACCGCAACCACCTGCGCGCGATCAACACCATTCTGCGCGCCGGTTCGATCAAGGCGGCGGTCGAGCAGGGTGTCCTGAAGCGCGGGTTGTTTTACGAGTGCGTGAAGAAGCCGATTCCGTTCGTGCTCGCCGGCAGCATCCGCGATGACGGCCCTCTGCCCGAGGTCATCACCGACATGCGTCAGGCGCAGGCGGCCTATTTCAAGCAGATGCGCGGGTGCGGTCTGATGATCATCCTGTCGACGATGCTCCACGGCATCGGCGTCGGCAACATGCTGCCGGCGGCGGTGAAGACCATCTGTGTCGACATCAACCCGGCGGTGGTCACCAAGCTGTCGGACCGCGGTTCCCATCAAACGATGGGCATTGTCACCGACGTCGGCACCTTCCTCGCGACGTTGCGCCACGAGATTGGCACCCTGACCGGCAAGTAACCGCTCCTGTCCCGGTTCGTTCCCTCACGCTGAACTGCGCGCGAAGGGCGGTTTGTGCTGGGCGCCCGGTGCGAAGGCTGATTTCGCCCGCGCAGGCACGAAGTTCAGTGGTGGCAGAAGACTACCGGGCCAGCCACAGGTAGCGCCACAGCTTCTTCTGCTGGAACCGGGCCGCGTTGCAGGTCCGGCAGATAGGCAATACTTCGTATTTATTGCTCTCCATGGCCGCACGCACGGCCTCGAGCCGCCGCCCGTGCCAGATCTCGGCCACCGGTTCGTGGTTCACGTCGCCGACAACGTGGCGCAGATCGAAGTCGAGGCAGCACAGCGAGGCCCGTCCGTCCCAGGCAATGGCCAATTCTTCGTAGGGGTGCCAGCACGGAAAATCGAACGGCGGTGAAATATCCTGTATTGCATCATCGGCCGCGATATCGGTTGAAATGGCGCCGAGCCAGGTGTTGCAATCAACGACCTGCACGTGATCGGCAAGCCGTCGCCAGTGGGCGACAAAGTCGGCAATCTCGTGACGGTTCGCCCGCAGGCGGATGATCGACACACGCAACTTCGTGCGCCCGCCCAGTTCGCGCCGCAGCGCCAGGAACCGCTCGACGTTGGCCGTGACCACCGGCAGCCGGGTGCCGACCCGCACCGACTCGGCCACCGCCGGCGTGAGCCCATCGATGTCGACGTTGAGCTTATCGACGCCGGCCGCGAGAATCGCGCGCGCCCGCGCCTCGTCGAGCAGCATGCCGTTGGTGCTCACGTAGATCGCGACCCGCGGCAAGCGCGCCCGCCCCTCGGCCAGCAACGCTGCAAACTCAGGGTGAATCAACCCTTCGCCGAACAGAAACGGTTGAAACAGCCGCAGATGCTGCTGATTCTGCGCGGCCTCGTCGACGATGCGGCGGAACAACGCGGGGTCCATGACGCCGCGCGGGCGCGTCATCACCTGGCGCGGACACATGATGCAGTCGGCATTGCAGTGGTTGGTCAGCTCGACCGAGAGAATCGCCGGGAATCGCCGGGCGCGCCGTCCCATACGGTCGCGCCACGCCCGGGCCAACCGCGGCAACCGCAACGCCAACCAGTGCTGCGCGGCGGCGCGACTCATGCGAGTTGGGCCACGGTCGCGTCGGGAAGCAGCGCCAACACGCCGCGGTTCACCTCGCGCACGGCCGCCGGCCCCTTCAGCAGTTCGACGAGCGCAAAGGCGAACTCGAAGGTCGTGCCGGCGGCCCGCGAGGTGATCAGCGCGCCATCGATGACGACCCGGTTGCCCAGGTAGCGCCCGTTCTTGAACTCACCGGCCACCGATGGATGCGACGTCACCAGCCGATCGGCCGTCAACGCCCCGGCGGCCTGGATCACCAGGGGCGCCGCACAAATGGCCGCGACCGGGCGATTTGCGGCGAGGCGCTCACGCACGAGCGCCAGAACGCGGGCGTCGGCGCCCAGGCGCTCGCTGCCTTCCTTGCCGCCGGGAAGGACGAGCAGGTCACACTGGTCGGGCTCGAGCGCCGAAAACCGCAGATCGGGCACCATGCACATGCCGCGCGATCCGCGAACCGGCGCGTTGTCGTCGGCAAGTGACACGGTCGGCACGTCGAGACCGGCGCGTCGCAGCACATCCACGGTGATGGTCAGTTCCATCTCTTCGAATCCCTGCGCCATCATGACGTACACTTTGCCCATACGTTCCTCCGCGGAGTGGTTTGTCGGCACAATACCACAGCAGCAGCGGTTTCCCAAGGGCCAATCCTGGGTGGCCTGGCGCTTCTCTTGACGTTTTCTTCTGAATTCGTAACAATTGAGGTGTTCGATCTTGTGCCGATCGGACCGGAGGTTTTTTGCGTGCGCATCGATCGTGCGGTAACCATGCTCCTGCTGGCGGCGGCGCTGGCTGTCGCCCTGCCGGGCTGTTCCGGGGCAAAACCCCCGACGCCGCCGGGCTCGACCGGCACAACTGCCGCGACAGGCGGCGGGGTGACGCCGATCCCAACGGTCCCGGTTTCGAGCACCGCTGCGGGCACCGGCGACGCCTCGACACGCACTCCCGATGCGGCCCTCATGGCCGCCCAGGCCGAATACGAGCGCCTTTATCAGCGCTATTGCGACATGTTGACCGACGAGCAGGTCACCGACCCGCAGCGCGACGCCGCCCGGCGGCAACTCGAACTGCTCAAGATGCGCCTCGACAGTCTCAAGAAGGCAAGCGGACACTGACAACGTAAATACGCCGTCACTACTTCGTATTACCTACGAAACCCGGGCACCAAAAGCGTGCCCGGGTTTCGTGTTCTCACCTTACACCAGCATTGGCGCCGGTGTTCCGCGGTGCGGCTGATGCCGCAAACGGTCAATCGATGGCGTCGAGGAGCCAGTCAGAGTCGGTCTGGGTCGTCTGTCCGTCGGGGCCGGTCCAGGTGGTGGTACTGCTGCCGTCGCCACCCTCGCCCGACCGCTGGGTATCGCGGGTCAACGTCTTGCCCCGATCGTTCGTCCACTGCGCTTTCACGGCGTCGGCCGAAACCTGGCGGTCACCATGCGCCGACGAGCTCTGGCCCTTGGGGCCGGTCACGGTCACATCGACGTCCTGATTCCCTTTGCCATCGCCGGTGGTCGTCACGGTCACGTCGGTCTGCTTGCCGTTCTCTCCGGTGTATTCACGCGTTGTCGTGACGGTCTTGCCATCGACGACTGTCGAACCTTTCACATCGACCTGGTGTCCGTTCGCGCCGGTCCACGATCCTGTGGTGTTCGCAGTCTTTCCGTCCCGCGTGGTGACCGAATCATGCGTAACCTGCTTGCCCTGTTGATTGGTCCAGGTCTTGTGCCCGGTTGTCGTGTTGCCGTCGCGCTGCCACTGGCCATTCACCTGGGTTTCGTTGCCCTTGGG
>CAZADH010000265.1:0-8786 GCA_964483805.1 uncultured bacterium | reverse complement strand
GTGCCCACGCGTGGCGTGGTGGCAACAGGGTGTGGTACAGCACCCAACCGACGCCTCGTTCCCACAACTCCCGAAACGCCCAGTCCCTTCGCCAACCGGATGTTCATGTGTACCGTTACTCTAACACCGGTGGCGGTGCGGGGTCAATGACCGATCTGGTGATCGAGGCGGCGCCAGGGCGCACCACGGGCCCAATCGCAGGTGCCGGTCGTGCTGTGGACCCGATTCAATAAATCGTTGACACCGTCACTGCGCTTCGCTTATATTTGTCGCTCGCAATGAATTCGCCTGACTAAGGGGGCGCGTGTCTGCATGAAACGCCAGTATCACGTTCGTGTTCTGCTCATTCTCGCGGTTTTCGTCTTCGCCTTCATTTACACACTTCCGTCCACGTCGGTCTGGGACACTCTCTTTGGGGCGTTGACCATCGATGAGCAGTATGCCGTCCCCCAATCGCTGATCAGTTACAGCAAGACGCCCGACAACGCTGCGGGGCTCATCACGTTCAAGTACGACCCGAGCGCTGGAGTGTTGTCTGGTGAAAGCAAAGTCACCGAACAAGACATTCTCAACAGTGTCATCGATTTGGCGCGCAAACGCCTGAGCAATGCGAGCATTGCCGTGAGCGTGCCGAATCCCGATTACAGCAACAAGCAGGCGCAGTTGCGCTTCCCGGGCATCACCGCCGAGGGCGAACTGCGGGCGGCGTTGCAGAAGGTGAAGCTGTATTCCTCGCTGCCGCTCGAGATGTCGCGTGTCTTCCCGCGCCGCAAGATCAACCTTGGTCTCGATCTGCAGGGTGGCATGGACCTCGTCTACGAGATCGACCGCAGCAGCCTGCAAGAGGGCGATACCCCGCAAGAAGCGGTGCGTCGTTCCGTTGAGATCATCCGCAACCGCATCGACTTGCTCGGCATTGCCGAACCCAGCATCAAGGCCCAGGGCACGAACCGCATCCGCGTGCAGTTGCCTGGTGTCAAAGATCCTGAGCGCGTCAAGGGCGTCATTCAGTCGACCGCCATGCTCAAGTTCCATCTCGTCATCGATAGCGCCCCGACCACGGCCCAGTTGACCAACGTCGACGCGCAAGAGCACCTCGTTCTGCCCGAGTACGACCCGAAGAGCAAGATGACCCGCTGGTACAAACTGAAGCGCGAGCCCGAGGTGACCGGTCGCGATCTGAAGTTTGCCCAGGTCGGTTTCGACGATCTGAACAACAGCGTGGTCCACCTCACCTTCAATCCGGAGGGCGCCGCGAAGTTTGCGATGGCCACCGGCAAGCACGTGGGTGAGCAGTTGGCAATCGTTCTCGACAACCGCGTCCACTCGGCGCCCGTCATCCAGAGCCGCATCACCGGCGGCATGGCTCAGATCACCGGTCACTTCACGCCCGAAGAGGCCCACGGTCTTGCCATTGTATTGCGCGCCGGTGCCCTGCCCGCCACGTTGGTGCCGCTCGGCGGCCGCATCGTCGGCCCGACGCTCGGTGAGCAGTCGATCCGCCAGGGCATGCGGGCCGGCATCGTTGGCACGCTGCTGGTTGTCGTGTTCATGATCCTTTATTACAAGAGTTCAGGAATGATCGCGAACCTGGCCGTGCTGTTCAACGTGATGATCGTCTTCTCGTCGCTGGTCATGTTCGGCGGCACGATGACCCTGCCCGGTATCGCCGGTTTGATCCTGTCGATTGGTATGGCCGTCGACGCGAACATTCTCGTGTTCGAGCGCATCCGCGAAGAACTGCGGGCCGGCAAGACGGTGCGGGCCGCAATCGATGCGGGTTACGACCGCGCGTGGGTCTGTATTCTCGACTCGAACATCACCACGCTGCTGACCTGCTTGGTCCTGTATATCTGGGGAACGGGCCCGGTGCGCGGCTTTGCCGTGACCCTGGGCATTGGTCTGATGGCCAACCTGTTCACCGCCATCTTCGTCTGCAAGGTGGCGATGGATCTGTTGCACAATCAGAACAAGTCCCAGACGATGAGCATCTGACCAGGAGCTGACTACCATGCGATACAACATCGATTTCGTCGGTTTGTTTCCCACGATCTTCAAGGTCTCGGGCGCGCTCGTCGTGATCTCCCTTGTGTTGTTTCTCGGCAAGGGGTTGAGTTTCGGGATCGATTTCAACGGCGGCACGATCATGCACCTCCGCTTCGAACAGGCGGTGGCTGAAGACGTTTTGCACGGCATGTTCAAAAAGGTGACGGTTCCCGGGTTCGAGCCCGAAAAGGTTGTCGTGCAGCCCGTTGCCGATGACCTCGGGGTCAAGACGGCCGGGGCCACGTCCCGCGAATACATCATTCAATATCCGATCATCGGGTCGCCAGAAAAGCTCGATGAGCTGAACAAGCAGGTTGCCGAGACGTTGCGCGGCGCCGCCCCGGTGAAGTTCGAGGTTCTCGACGAGACGAGCGTTGGCCCGACGATCGGCCGCGAGATGAAGCGCGATTCGTTCTATGCGGCGATCATCTCGATCATCGGCATCCTGTTCTACATGGGCTGGCGCTTCGAGCTCAACAGCTCGCTGGGCGCGGTTATTGCCCTGGTGCACGATGCCATCATCACGCTGGGCTTCCTCATTGTCGTTCAGCAAGAATTCGATGTCACGGTGCTTGCCGGCGTGCTGACCCTTTTGGGCTTCAGTATCAACGACTCGATCGTCGTTCTCGACCGTATTCGCGAGAACAAGAAACTCGTTCGCGGCGAGACGTTGGCCAATATCGTCAACATGAGCATCAATCAGACGCTGGGTCGAACGATCAACACCTCGATGACCGTGCTGTTCACCCTGCTGGCGCTGCTGTTGTTGGGAGGGCCGACTTTGCACGGTTTCGCGGTCGTGCTGACCTTCGGCATCACCATCGGCACGTATTCGTCCGTGGCCATCGCGTCGCCGGTCATGCTGTGGTTGTCCGAGCGCGAAAAAGAATCGAAGAAGAAGAGCCGCTCGATGGGTTCTTGATCAATACACTGTATTGATATCGCGGTTGCCGCGATGACTGCCGCTGCCACCCGGGAGACCGGGTGGCGGTGGTGTTTAACCGGCCTTGTTGCCAGGCGATGGTGGCGGGTTGGGCCCGAGTGAGAAGACTGGAGGCACAGGATCAATGAAGGCATTGGTGCAACGGGTGGCGTCGTCTGAGTTGACCGTCGAGGGGCGGTTCGTCTCACGCATCGGCGAGGGGATGGTCTGCTATCTGGGCGTCGAGCAGGGCGACACCGACGATGACCTGCGCTGGCTGGTCAACAAGGTCGCCAATCTGCGCATTTTCAGCGATGACGCGGGCAAGATGAACCTGTCGGCCCTGGCCCGCGGCTTCGGGATCATGGTCGTCTCGCAGTTCACCCTGCTGGGTGATATCCGACGGGGGTTTCGCCCCAGTTTTTCGCAGGCCGAGGCGCCGGAGCGGGCGCGCGCCCTCTACGAGGCGTTTGCGGTCGGACTGCGCACTGCCGGCATTGCCGACGTGGCCATGGGTGAGTTTGCCGCCGACATGACCATCCAGCAGGTCAATCGCGGGCCGGTGACGATCTGGATCGATTCACGGGCGCGCGGGGGCGAATAAATACCCCGTAAATACTGCGTGTGGGGGCGCCCGAAGAACGATTACGGCCGGGTCGATCCCGGCAATGCCGCCCCGGGGAACAGCCGTGCGCGGGCCCGTTCCAGCTTGTCGAGGTCGTTGCGCAGCGTCGGATCGGGGGTGGCGCGGGCCTGGTCCTGCAGACGCAGCAGATAGGCATCGAAGGTGCTCACGCGCAACACGATGCTGTAGATCGGCGTAACCCCGTAACGGTCGGCCAGGCGCATCACCGCTTCACGCTCGGGGCCGTCGATGCCCTTCTGGCTCATCACCATGTCGAAAAAGTCCTGGTCTTTGACGCGGGTGTCTTCGACATATTTCTGTTTGCGCCGTTTCGGCATGGCCCACCACGCGAGAATGGCAATCACGGTCAGCGACAGAAAGATGGTAAAGCCGACCTGCTGGCTGTCGATGGCCAGCGACTGGCGCAGTTGCGCGAACAAGACGGCAATTTTCTCGTTCATGGTTGTTACACTCCGTCTGTCAGATCATCTTGTAACTGAGTTCAGCGATGATCTTTTTTACTTCGGCGGAAGGGTCCTTGCGCAGTTCGGTCAGCATCGGCTTCAAGGCCTCGGGGTTGATTTTGCTGATGGCGCGCACTGCATTGATTCTGACAATGTCGGCACGATCCCGCAAATGTTTGACGATCATGGCGACATGGTTCGCCTGACCGATCTCGCCCAGCGCCCACAGGGCACTGGACCGTTTCATTTCGTCGCCGGCGAGCATGCGGCTCAATTGCGGCAGCACATTGACCTTGCCGATCTTCCACAACGCGACGGCGGCATTGGCCGAGACGCGGTTGTTGTCGTCGGCGAGGAAGGGCAGCAGGAACTGCACCGCGCGTTCATCGCCCAGGGCCTGGATCGCTTCGATGGTGTTGGCCCGCACGCGCGGATCGGGATCGTTGAGAAACGCGATCAACTCGCCGAAGATCGCGCGTTCGCCCAGCACACCCAACGTCTTTACAATAGCTGCACGCACCTTGCGCGAGGGGTCGCGCATGCCGGCCAGGAGAGCCTGTTGCACCTTGGGTCCAGACTGCAGGTTCTCGAGAATCATGGCGGCGCGCAACCGCGAATCGGGGTCGAGTGAGTTGAGATCGGTCAGCACGTTGTCGACGAAACTCGCGTCGAGCTTGAGGATGGCCGAACCCGCCAGCTTCCGCACGTGGGGCGGGAGTCTCTGAAAATTCTGGATGTAACGCGCCTGCGTGATCTTGGCGATCTCGCGCAACGCCGTAGTGCGCAGTTCGTCACTGGGTGAGCGGGTGGCCAACGTCAGCAGTTGGGTGTAACGCTGTTCGCTCAGCCGGCCCTTGAGGGCCAGCAGCGCCTTGCTGGCGATGATTGGACTCGGGTCGGCGCACATCTCCTCGAGCAGCGACACCGTTTGCGGCAAGCCCGAATCGGGCAGCACTTCGACGAGTTTCTGCCTGACCTCGGGAGCCGGATCATGAACCAGTTCATTGAGGTGATTGATCAATGCATCTTTTTGCATGCGGGCAACGAGCGCGACGGCCTGCGCGCGCACCGCGGCATCGTTGTGGGCAAGCAGTGGGGGCAGTTTGAACATGCCCGGTTTTGCCGTCAGCAACTTGAGCAGTTTTTCGCGGGCATCGGTATCGAGCTTGGGCAGCAGACGCACCGCCAGGATGAAGGTTTCGGTCGTGCCGTGCGGGTAGATCTGCTCGACGAAGAGCGTGCCGAGGCCTGGTTCTTTGCTGCACGCCTGCTCGAGCAACTGGACCTGCGTCGGCGGCGGCAGCTCGCCGAGCATTTCGAGTGCAATCTCGGGGGCGTCGGTGAACAACTTCTTGAGGGCCGGAAAAATCATCTGCGGTTGCTCGCGGTCGATCGCGAACAGCAGCCGACACCAGCCCCCGAGGAACTCGCGTTGTTGTTCCTGCAAGGTGTGTGACAACACCTTCTTCTGCCATTCGCCCACCAGCGACAACAGCAGGGTCTTGTTCTGTTCGGCCGGGTCGGTGATGCGGGCCCGCGTGCTCTTGAAAAGTTCGCACAGAGTGGTCAGCGTCAGGTCGCGCACCTTGGCGTGCGGGTCGCGCATGAGATCGAGCGCCGGCAAGAAGAGGGTGGCGTCGAGACGGCGCGCAATCCGCTCAAAGGCGACCACGCGCGTGTCGTCGTGCTCGATGCGAAGAATGAACTGCAATACTGTGTCTTTATCGGTCTCGAACCGATCGAGCAGGCATTCGTGCAGGGTTCGCAACATTTCGGCCGAGGGCTTGCGGCGGGCCATGGTCACAAACGCCGGACGCAGTTCGGCCGGCGAATACTCGAGCAGGGCCAGGCGCACCTGTCCGCCGACACTGCTATTGGGCAGATCGATGAGTTCGAGCAGCAGCGGTACGAACTCGGGCCGATGGAACTTCGCCAGCGTGGGAAACATGAACAGCTTGGCATCATGATCGGGCAGCGCGAAGTTCGAGCGCATTGTGTCGAAGAGGTCCAGTTCCTCCATCAGCGACACGATTTCGAAATACAGAGGGTCGTCGCGATTGTCGGGCACGGCACGGATCAACGCGCCCATCGACCGGTCGCGAAACACGTTGATGACGGCTTCGCGGATCTCCTGTCGGATGGTCAGATCGTCGTCGCGTAGCAGTGGCAGCAAAGCATCGAGCGCGTCCTGCGAAGCGACCCGCACCAGTGATTTGATCGTGGCCGAGCGGATGGCGAACTCCTCGTCACCCAGAAACGGCCGCAACGCGGGGACCACATCTTTGGGGGCGCGGCGGCCGAGCAGATCGACGATGGCGATGACCTGTTCCGGCGGCAGGTCTGCCGAATTCGTCAGGGTCAGCATCAGCAGGTCGTCGGTGGTCGCATCGGTGTGGGTAACCAGTGCCTGAAAGGCACGGGTCCGCTCGGTGCGGTCACGAGACGCCAGTTGCGCGATGAGGTCCGCTGGAGGTGACGGTGAGTCAAAGGGCCACATCGTCGCTCAGGCCTTGGGGGGTTGCTGGCCCTTGGGGGGCGTGGCGAGAATGGCCTGGACCTCTTTGCGCACTTGCTCGTCGGGGTCGAAGCGCAGCGGGCGGATATAGGGGGCCAGCGTGAACGGATCGGCGATTTTGCCCAGGGCTTTGATGACGTTGCGGCGCACGTCGGCGTCGGGATCGCGTAAACACGACGTCAATACAGGAAAAAAACGCACGTCAGCAACGGCGCCAAGGGCAAAGGCTGCCGAGGCGCGCATCCATTTGTCGGGGTTGCGCAGCATCTCGATGATGGCGTCGTAGATTTGATAATACCCGAGTTTCCACAAGGTGATGATCGCGTTCGCACGCACCCGGTTGTTCTTGTCATACAGACACGGCCGGAGCACCTCGACCAGCGACAGGTCTCCGACGTTGGCCATGGCCTCGACGGCGTTGGCGCGCACGCGGTCGTCCTGGTCTTTCAGGAAGTCGACGAGCATGTTGGCAACGCTCGGGCCGCCGATCTTGCCCAGGCCCATGATGACCACCGCACGCACCTGCGGATCGGGATCCTGAATGGCGATGATCAGGTTGGTTTTGAGTTCGGGCGGGATATGGTCGCACAGCACCTCGAGAATCTGCGCCGAGAGCACGCGCGTGTGCGCATCGTTGGCCGACAGATCGCGGGTCACATCTTCGAGGAAGGTCGGGTCCATTTTGATCAGCGACATGCCGATGGCGTATTTCGCCTGCGGATTCATCTGGTGAAATGCGGTAATGAACTTGCGGCGCGTGATGAACGCGATGGCGGCGTGCGCCGACTGCTTGAGATTGGCATTCGATGAGGTCAGCAGCTTCGAGAGCATGCTGATGATCTTGGGGTGATTGCGTTCCTTGAGCAGGTCAATGGTTTTCTGAACGATGCTCGGGTCGGTGTCCTTGAGAAAATCCATCAACAATTCGGTGCCGATGTCGTTCAAGAAGTGCTTCAATTGAAGAATCTTGAGGATGCACAGCCGCACTTCCTGGTCGGGATCACTGATCTTGGTCTTGATGATATCGAGCACGTTCATATTGCCCGACTCGCCCAGAATCTGGATGATCCGCACCCGCAACTGGGGATCCTGGTGGTACAGCACTTCCTGCACGAACCGCTTCAACCGGGGATCCATCATAAGTTTGATGGTCTCTTTTTGGATCTCCGGCGGGATCTTCATGAAGTGCTCGAGCAGCAGGCTGTTGAGAATGTCGACGATGTAGTTCTCGGTCGGGTTGCCGAGAATCGCCAACGCTGCGCGTCCGGTGTCGAGCTGGTTGAAGCAACACGCAGCGATGAGCAGATCCTTGCGGCTGGCACCGTCGAGTCCCTTGAGGAAATTGAACAGGAAGTTCTCGTTGTATTTCAGCAGCTTGGGCAGGTTGCGCAAAATCGCCGGTTGGTACTTCTTGCCAATGCGCAGAACGCACTCGCACAGCACCTGGATCGACATATGGTGGTCGTCGCGCAGGCGCTCTTCGAGCGGTTGCAGGTAATAGGTGATCTGGTGCATCACCTCGGGTTTGCTCGGGTCGAGGGTCTCGAGTTCTTCGGCGAACCGCTTGACCAGAGCCATGATGATGCTCTGAATGATCGGCGGAATCGTTTTCGACCGGTCGAGCAGATACGGAAACAGATACGGGTAACTGAGCGGATCGCTCAGTTTTTCGAGGTTCTGGCAGATGCGCAGGCGGAAGGTTTCACTTTTGCGATCGAACCCGCTGAACAGCTTTTCGAAGAACGGTTTGCCCTGAAGCTGCAGGCACTTGAGCACCGGGTACCACATGTTTGGATCGAACCCGGGCAATTCGCGCAGGCAGGTTTCCATGAAGGCCGGGTCACGGATCTTCTCGATATGCTTGGTGAACTCGACCTGAATGACCCGCTTCTCTTCTTTTTTCTGCTCGAGAACCTCTTCCTTCATGATGTCGATGAAGATCGGATACGTCTTGGTGTTCTGCACCGCGACGATCTCGCCGAGGTAGAGGATCTTTTCTTTGCCCGAATAGTCGTTCCATTTCTGCAGGAACGTTTCGATGACGCCCGACTTCTCGATCGCGGCCTGCACGATCTTGCGGACGTCTTTGTTGTTGGTCGAGGCCAGCACCTCGGTCAGCGGCGGCAACCGCCGTTCGTCGATGTCTTGCAGAATGTCTTTGAACGCCTCGCGCAGCACGGTCTCTTCAGACTCGACGAGCAGCGGCATCAACAA
>CAZADH010000264.1:0-8884 GCA_964483805.1 uncultured bacterium | reverse complement strand
CGGCGGATGCGTCGTTTGCACTGTGCGAAACCGCGTGTCCGGCTGCCGGATGGGCCGCGATCACCCGTCCCAACGGCTCGAGGACCAGCGGCGCAAACACACCGATGATCGCGCAAATCATCGCCAAAACGACCATCGGCCAGCGCATGGCGTGGCCGACCTCGTCGGCGGTGGCCGCCTCGGACGAGCGCGGGGCCCCGAGGAAGACGACGCTGAAGGCCTTGGCAAAGCATGCGGCCGCCAGGCCGCCGATGAGCGGCAGACCGATGAGGATCGCCAGACCGGCGGCGGTGAGCGCGCCCGTCTTGCCGACCACCGCGTGCAAAGCGCCCAGGAAGATCAAGAACTCGCTGATGAACCCGTTGAACGGCGGCAGGCCGGCGATCGAGGCACACCCGACCAGGAACGTGGTCCCGGTCACCGGCATGCGGCGCAGGAGGCCACCCTGACGATCGAGATCGCGGCTGCCCGTCGCTTCGAGAACCGCCCCGGCACCGAGGAACAGCAATCCCTTGAACACCGCATGGTTGATGACATGCAGCAAACCGCCCGCGAGACCGAGCACGCCGACCACCACGTTGCCGTGGTGCAGACCGAGCAGACCGAGACCGAGGCCCAGGGCGATGATGCCGATGTTCTCGACACTGTGGTAGGCCAGCAACCGCTTCAGATCGTGTTGTGCCAGCGCGAACAAGACCCCGAGCACACCCGAGGTCAATCCGATCGCCAGCAACACCCAACCCCACCACGCCGCCGGTTGCCCGAGAAAGAAGACCACGCGAACGAGGCCGTAGATGCCGGTCTTGATCATGACGCCCGACATCACCGCCGACACGTGACTCGGCGCCGCCGGGTGCGCCTCGGGCAGCCAGACATGCATCGGCATGAAGCCGGCTTTCGTGCCGAAGCCGACCACGGCCAACAGGAACAAGGTGCCCTGCAAAGCGGCCGGGAGCGTGGCGAGTTGCCCAAAACCGGCAAAGTCGAGCGACCCTGTCTCGCGACCCATGATCATGAACATGACCAGAAGAAAAGCCGTACCCAGATGCGAGGCGACGCCATACAGCCAGGCGGCACGCCGGGTCTCGGCGTCGGCGCCGCCCAGAAGCACGAGTGCGAACGACGACAGTACCGTGAGTTCCCAGGCGAGCAGAAACAACAGACCGTTCGCCGCAAGGACGACGAGAATCATGCTCGCGGTCAGGGCATGAAAGCAGAACCAGGCCAGCCCCGGGTGCCGGTGCGCATGCAGGTAGCGCACTCCGTAGATCGAGGTCAGGGCCGACAACACAAGAATTGGCAGCAGGAAGAAGGCGGCAACGGCGTCGAGGTGCAGCGCGAACGAGCCTCCGGCCATCGGCCAGGCCGTCGCCCAACCGAGCGCCGGTTGCCCGGTCAGCACGGCCACGGCCGGCGCCAGCCCAACGGCGTAGCCCAGCAACGCCACCCCAACCGACAGCGGGACGCCGAGGCGCGGAACACCGAGCAACAGCACGGCGATGACCGCGGCCGCCGCAACCAGCAGCGGAGCGCCAACAAGGGCCGACAGCAACGTCACATCAATACACCGTATTTCGCCCTCGCTCTGTTTTCATCAGGGCGACGGCCAAGAATACCGGGCAAGAAAGAACAAGAACGCCCTGACGGGCGTGCCGGTCAACACTCTACGCCCCGCGCGGCGGAATTGCAACGACTTCGCGGGCAGCATGCACCCGCACCACGGCGACGGTGACGTCGTCATCCCAGGCGCGGGTGCCGGAGAACCCGCGCAAACTCTGGTTGACCACGTCGATGACCACCTCGGGACCGCCCGCGGGCACGCCGACCAGGCTTGCTTCCAGGCCACCGAACCCAAACGGTTGATCGCTTTCGTTGCGTTGCTCGAGGATGCCGTCGGTGTACATCACCAAGGCGGCACCGTCGCACGTCGAGATCTGGAGCTCCTCATAGCGACCCCGGTGCGTTATCCCGAGCGGGAAGCCGACCTGTTCGATCTTCTGCGGCGGTTGTCCGGGCAGCAACAGGAACGGATACGGGTTACCGGCGTTGGCAAACAGGAGGGTGCCGTCGGGGCGCAACAGGCCGGCCTGGAAGGTCATGCTCATCTTCCTGCCGAAGTGACGCAACACCACCTCGTTGAGCCGCTTGAGCAGAGCGGCGGGCGCATGCACGCCGCGGCTGATGAACACCTGCACCGCCGATTTGGCCATGGCCACGACCAGCGCCGCCGACAGACCATGCCCCTGCACGTCGCCGATGACGAAGAACAGGCTGCCGTCGGCCAGGGGGATGGCATCGAAATAGTCGCCGCCGACCTCGTCGGTCATGACGTTGCGCCCGACAAACGTGCCGCGCGACCCCGATACCGGCCCCTCGGGGAACAGCCGGGTCTGCACCATGCGCGCCAGTTCCAGCTCTTCCATGTCTTCGAGGGTGCGGTTGAAGAGCCGGGCGATTTCGTCCCATTCGTCACCGGTGCCGACCGAGATGCGATGGTCAAAGGACTTGCGCTCCATGGCATGGATGCCCTGCAGCAAAGCAGCCGACGGCGTCAATACGGCGTAGTACAGTCGCCGCGAGATCGCCAGCAGCAGCATCGCCATGATCAGCCCCAGACCGAGCATCTGTCGCCAGACGTCGGCCTCGCGCTCGACCACGACGCGCCAGGGCCGCACGCCAACGAGGATATAATTGCCCAGGTAGCGACAGGCAAAGGCACTGATCAGCTTGCGCTCGCCATCGACAAGACCGACTTCGCTGATGAAGCGCCGCGGCGGCACCAACAGCTCGCGATACCGGTCGAACCTGCGCGCGGGGGCGCTTTCGGGAAACACCACGGGGTTGAAGGTGCTCTCGGCGACGTAGGCGGCATCGGCCGGCCAGGGCCGCTTCTGCGCGAAAAAGTCGCGCAGGAAGATCTCTTCCATGCGACGCAGGTCGCAGAACAGGATGAGCGCATACTCGCCGAGCCCGGACGGCCAGCGCACGATGTCGGCAAACAGGTAGGCGACGTTGGCCCCGCTGCCGATGTTGATCATGCGGCCGCGCGACGAGAAGGCCCAGCGCAGGATGTTGCCCGTCTGCGATTCGACGGCGGCGCCGACCACGAGATTGCTTGCCCGCGGCTGCGCCGGTGCGCCCGGCCGTTCGTATCCTCCTTCTTGATTGTAGCGGTCGACGAAGACCCGCCCGGCGGCCGCCGTCCCTTCCACCATTTTGCGCCCGGTCAGCACCGAACTCTTGCAGGCCCACATCTCCTCGACGAGGCTCGGATCGGGCCGCAGTCTCATGGCCAGACGCACGGCGTTCTCGGCAAAAACGAAACCACGGCGGACGATGGCATGCAGCGTGCGCCGCCGCTCGTGTGGCGCCATATCGTGAAAGCCACGCAGACAGCAGGGAACATTGGTGAAGTCGCGCAACGCCCGCCCTTCGCTGTCGATGAAGAACGCGGCCTCGAACCGGCCGGCGAGGTCGCGCAGGGCCAACAGCTCGAGCATCTCGGCGGGCGAAGCGATGCGGTCCTCGAGCAGCCGCATCAACTCGACGTAATCGGCGCGCCGGGTGCGCAGCAACCGCGGGAAGGCGCTGTCGACAGCGATCAACCGTTCTTCCTGTTCGCGCAACAGACCGTCGACGATGCGCTGCACCCGGGTTTCGTGAAACACCTGCCAGAACAGCACCGTCAGCAGCAGCGGCACCCCGGCGGCCACGCCCAGGGCGGCGGTCAAGAATGTCGCGAGGGTCAGGCCGCCACCGGAGCCGACCAGGACACGCCAGGCCAGTGTGCAACACACCAGCAATACCGCCCAGACCCCGGGCGGCACGACCGCCGGCGCCGGCCGCACGGCACCCACGAGCATGATGTCTTCGCGATACGGCATGAACACCAACGTCTTGCCGGCGTGCCGCATCAGGGTTTGCGGGTGCAGAAAGTAGCCCCGCAACAAGGCATCGAGCTGCCGGGGGGGAATGGTGAGGCGCAACCGCTGCACCGCCATGCGGGCGCGGTCAATGTAACCAACATCGTCACCACGCCGGCGCAGGGTGTGCAACGCCCGATGCAACAGCCAGGGGGCCGACAGGCGCCGCACATCGGCGAGCACCATGATCCCGGCGATCTGCCCCGGGACAGCGCGAGGGACGGTCCGCCATACCGCGTATTGCCGCAACCGTTCATGCAGGCGCGCCATGCGGCGCAACGGTACGGGGATGCCGTATTCCCGCAGCCAGGGCATATTCAGCCGGTCGATCGCCTCGCGAAACGCCGGGTTCAGGGGCGGTTGTCCGGGCAGGGGCCGGGCTTCCCCGTCGAGCAGACGGATCTCGACCGCGCCCGGCGGCAGATGGGCGAGCGCCCGCGCCAATGCGGCCCGTACCGCCGGGTCGGCCGGGGACCGGCCGCCGATGCGCACCGCCAACCACTCCGTCATACGTCGTATTGCTGCCTCCGGTGTCGCGCCATCGACCAATCCCTGCAGGGTTAGTCGCAGTGATTCGGCGCGCTGGCGCGCGGCCTGCTCCGCCTGGCGCGCCCCCAACCACGCGCCGACACCGGCGTGCACGACCGCCAACAACACGCCGATGACGATGAAGCGCATCTTCATGCCGACGGCGCCTCGATGTCGAGAACGACCAGGGTCTGGTCGTCGGCGGGCACCTCGGAACCGGCCCATTCGGTGACGCGCGCGAACATCCAGTCGATCGTCGTGGGCAGCGCGGCGCGGCGGGTCTCTTCGGCAATACGCAGCAGGTTCGCGTAATCGAACGGGGTCCCGTCGCTGCGCAACGCCTCGGGAAACCCATCGGTGTAGAGCAGCAGGCGGCCGCCGGGCGCCAGGTCGACGACATCACTCTGAAAGACCGGTTTCTTGCGCGATCCCAACGGATACCCGGCCATCTTCAGCATCTGCCCCGCCTGCCCGTGCAACAGCAGAATCGGGTAACAACTGCCGGCGCTGGCATACGCCAATTTGCGCACCCGCGGGTCGTAGATGCCCAACCAGAAGGTCATCGGTTTGAACCGCCCACCCTGCTCGCGCAGGCACCGGTCAACCGACACCAGCACCTGCGCCGGATCGCTTTCCTGCTCGACGCTGAGGGCCAGTGCCATCTTGACCGAGGCGACGACCAACCCGGCCGGAATGCCGTGGCCGGCCACGTCGCCCGCAGCCACGACCAACCGCCCGTCGGGAAGCACCAACCAATCGTGGTGGTCGCCACCGAGGTTGGTCGCGGTGCGACAGCGGCCGCCGACACACCACCCCGGGCCGGACAGGCCGGCGGCGGGCCACAGCGTTTCCTGGATCGAGCGGGCGACCTGCATCTCGCCAAACCGGGCCATCGTCGAGTTGAACCGCTCGCCCACCGCGGCCAATTCGGCCAGCATGCCGGGGCGAATGCGGGCGCGGAAATCGCGCGCACTCATCGCCGTGAGTCCGCGACCGATCTCCTGCAGCGGGGCCAACAGGGTGCGCGCGGTCAGCAGCGCCACCACGCCAGCCAGCAACATCATGAAGACCGAGAACTTCACGGCCCGCCCGGTCAATGCGCGCGCTTCGGTCTGGATCGCCGCAAACGGGCGCGCCATCATCAACACGTAACCTTTGAGGAACTGGCCGCGCACCGCGGAAACCAGGTATTTGCGCCCCTCGACCCAGACGGTGCGACTGTGCGGCAAACCGGTATTCAGCACGGCGTCTCGCAACTTGCGCAGATCGTGATGCCGCGCCAGTGTCGCCTTCGGCCACACCGGCCACCGTTTCTCACCCGACACCGGCAACGCCCACAACTGCGCCCCACCCGCGGCGGCCGCGCGCCACTGCCGATCGAGGCGGGCGAGAAAACGGGTCTGCAGTACAAAAGAATCATGAAACGCCATGACGATGCCGCGAAAACTGCCGTCGCGCGCCGGAATGAGTCGAAAGAAACTGACCGCATCCTGGTTGCCAAGCCGGGCGGCGACCACGCGATCGTCGTCGTCGAGCAGCGTATACGGGTATTTGGCCCGCACCATGACGTCGGTCAGCGGGTTGCCCCCCACCGCACCGCTGCCGGCCTGCGGATCGAGATTGACCGTCTGCAGGATGCTGCGACAGATGCCGGGCAACAATTCGCGGGCATCTTTGAACGCCTCGACGACGCCGGTCGATGAGCGCCCGTTGAACAGCACCGTGCCGCGCCGGGTCACCACCGCCAGGCACATCACCAGGCCCGACTGGCGCTCGATCAGGGTCTCGAGACGCCGGCGCAACGCCCGCGCCTCACCCAGTGGCCGGCCGGTCAGCCATTCCGCCAACCGGCGATAGATGCGCAGGACCGGCAGATGCACGACGCCGGTGTCGCCGTCGAGACGCGCCAGTTGCTCGATCTGCGCGTCACAGGTCTGCTCGATCAACAAACGCTCGCGGTCGCTGCGATCGACCATCACCGTGCACAACAGCACCAGCAGCGGCACGCCGCCACCCACGAGAAACAGCAGGGTCAGCTTGCGCACCAGGCGGCGCTCGATGGTCGGCACCCCAGATAGCAATACAAACGAAATACCCAGTATTACAACAATGCCGACCCGCACCAGGCGCAGATCGACCACCGGCGCCAACGGGGCCTGGGCCAGACAGAAAAGCATCTCGCCGTCGCCGCCCTGTTGCACCACCAACGATCGGCCCTGCCACGCCACGGCGGGCTGGTCGAACGACAGGCGGTCGAGGAAAGCGGGCAGGGCCGCGGGAAAATCGGCGCGGCCCGGCCGCAACACCGTCGGTTGCAGCGGATCGAGCCAGCCGCACACGAAGGTGCGGCCGACCAGGCGATTGGCCTCGGCCGTGGCCTGATCGAGCAAGACCTCGGCCGCGATGCCGCCCCGATGCACAAAGACGACGACATCGCCCGCCGGTTCGCCCCTTGCGTCGTGCAAGCGCCACCATCCGCCCCAGGTGCGCCGGTCACCGTTGACCAGATCGACCAACGATCCGGGTGCTTGATTGAGCAACCGCGGCGCTTCGGCATTGCCCGCAAATCCGGAGCTGAGGCGGGCCTGCACGCCGTCGGGATCGCGGACAGCCCGAATGAACTGCTGCGAGGCGAACACCATCGTGGCGGTCGCGCCCGGCACCTGCACCCGCTTGCCAGCCGGATCGAACACATAGATGTCGAGGATCCCCGGATGCCGCCGTTCGAGGTCACCGGCTTTAACGGCGAAGCGCGAGGCCGTCCAGGGCAACGTCGACAACTGATCGAAGAGGTTGTTGAACCGATCGGCCAGGCTGCCGCGAATGCGCACCCGCGCCAGCAGTTCGCGCATCTCGCCCCGTTCCGCCTGCACCGCGTCTTGTTGGGCTTCGGCCAGCATGAAATCGGCCAGGCCCCACAGCACCACCGCGCTGACGAACACGCCGACCGCCAGCAACGCCCGCGCCCACGGCCGGTTCACAGCCCGGCCGGCCACGTCGTTGTTGAGGCCCGCTTCGGTTCGGACGGCGTCGCTCACGCGCATATCTCCTGTTGTCGGTAGAACAGCAGAACTGCACGGTAGCCCAGTTTGCCGCACGGCGCAACCAACAGGGCGCATGTTCGCCCAGTCCGCACCCTGGTACGGTACAACCATGGCACCGCGCCAATGTGCATGCGCCGCCGGTGCGGTGTGCGATTTTTCAAATCGGGTGGTTTCGCGATACCATTGACAGAGCACAACCTTTCGGGAGGGCCAGCATCATGATGCATGCCACTTTTCGCCCCACGATCCTCGGCCTGACAATCGCGCTGCTCGCCGGCGCCTTCTGTTTGCTGCAAGGCTGCACGCACCGCGATGCCAACCCCGTGGCCGCCACCCCGACGACCGTCGCCGATCTTTCAGGGGTCTTTGGCAACACGGCTTCGCTGCGGCTCGCCCTGCGACTCGACGCCGCCAATGTGCGCCCCGCCTTGATTACTGCCACCGGCACGGCGAGTCCGACCGTCACTTGCGAACTGGTTCTCTTCGATCACAGCGTCACCCCACCGACCATCGCAACCGTGTCGCGCACCGTGACGGTCGCGGCCGACGGGACCGCCGCCGCCAGTTTCACCGCACTGCCCCTGCAACCGGTGTTGGCCCGCGTGCGCATCGATGGTGGGTCGAGCGGTTCATTCACGCGCTTTCGCGGCGGCACCGACCTGGTCGCCGGCGCCAACACACTGATCGTGCACCCGGAAAGCAGCGGCCTCTCAGCCGATGCGGTCGGTTACGCGCTCGAGAAGATCGCGGCAAGCCCCACCCTGCTGGCTTACGTCCGCCGCGGCCTGGTGACCGCGATTCGCACGCGCACCCTGTTGTTGCGTGGTTCTGCCGCCAACGTCATCTACGCCGATCTCGATCAGACCCTGGTCACGCTGTTGACCGCCCTGCTCAACGGCACCGTTCCGGCCGGCACGCCCACCTTCACGGTCTCGGGCAGCATCGTCGTGCCCAGCGGTGCGCAGGCGGGCCTGCGCGGCGCCGTGACCACCGCCGCCACCCTCGGTGTCCGCGTGCGTCATCCGATCACGAACGCGTCGTTCACCGGCACGGTCACGGCCGTCGATCCGATGACCTTCACCTATGCGGTGCCGGGCGTGCCGGCCGGCCTGGGCTACGTCATCGAGGCACACACCGCCAGTCGCGGAGCAATACTCGAGACATACGTTCCCCAGGTGACCGCCAACACGGCCAATCTCGTGACCGACGAAGTGACGACCATGGTGTCGCAGGTGGTCCGCCGCACCCCGACGCTGACCGCCTCGCAGACCGCTGCCTACCTGGCCTTCAACAGCATCGGAAACCGCACGGGCACGACGTTCTCGACGTTTTCTTCGCAGTTCGTGCAACCGTTCGTCACCCAGTGCCTGAGCGGTTCGACCCCGGTCG